>CAYVDY010000264.1:0-9244 GCA_964450255.1 uncultured Candidatus Solibacter sp.
AGAGATCTACGTCGATAAGTACGGCCGCGTCAAAGTTCAGTTCCACTGGGATCGCGAAGGGACCAAGAATGAGAACAGCTCCTGCTGGGTCCGCGTCGCCAGCTTCTGGGCCGGCAAACAGTGGGCCGCCATCCACATTCCGCGCATCGGCCAGGAGGTCATCGTCGATTTCCTCGAAGGCGACCCCGATCAGCCCATCATCATCGGCAGCGTCTACAACGCCGATAATATGCCGCCCTACGCACTTCCCACGAACAAGACCCAAAGCGGGGTCATTTCCCGGAGCTCACAGAATGGCGGTGCCGCCAACTACAACGAAATCCGCTTCGAGGACAAGAAGGGCAGCGAGGAAATCCTCGTCCACGCCGAACTCGACATGAAGACAGAGGTCGAACGAGACAGCACTACGAAGATCGATCGGGACGCGAAGCTCGATGTCGGCCGCGACCGCACCAGCACCATCACCGGTGACGACAAGGAAACAGTCATGAAGAAGCAGACTATTTCCGTCATGAGCGATCAGCAAACCACCGTGACCGGCAACATGAAGGTAAATGTCACCGGTTCCAAGACGGAGACAATCGTGAGTTCCAGGAGCGCCACCGTCACGGGTTCCGACTCTCTGACCGCCGTCGGCGGACTATCCGTTACCACACCGGCCACCGTTAGCATCTCCGCCGCCGGAGGCGTCACCATCACAGCCTCCATGATCACCCTCAACGCCGCCATGGTGACCGTTACTGGCGTCGTTCAATGCACCAGTCTCATCGCCTCGGCGGCCGTCATCTCGCCCTCATACACGCCCGGCGCCGGCAACATCTTCTAATGCCCAATACCTCGCAAACCCGGACCGTTTACCTCGCCGAGACAGCCCAACCGGATCTCGGCGAGGTCACGGCCTGCCTCCAGGACGAATCGGAGTCCGTCCGTCTGCTCGCCGCCGCCGTTCTCGGCCGTCTTGGCCCACCTGCGGTTCCCAGCCTCATCCAGGCCCTCGCCAAGACCCAGCCCACCCCCGTCCGCGGCATCGCCGCCTGCTCCCTCGCCGCCCTCGGACCAGATGCTGCCCCCGCCATCCCTGAGCTCTGCCGCTGTCTCACCGCCGACGATGAAGGCCTCCGCGATGTCGCCGCAGTCGCGCTCTCTAAGATCGGAACCCCCGCCATCCCCGCCCTCCAACGGATGCTCCAGTTCTCAAATCCCCTCACTGTCGAAGCCGCCAAGTCCGCACTCAATGCTATAGGCCCGCCCGATGCCTCCGTCCTCCCCGATCTCCAGCGCGACATGGCCCACTCCGACCCTGCCGTCCGCAAATCCGCGCTCAAAAAGACTGCCCAACTCCGCCAGTCCGCCCACCCCGCCATTCCGAACATCGTCGCCCTAACCCGCGACCCCGATCCCGAAGTCCGCGCCGAAGCCTGCCTCACCTTCGCCCGCATTCAGGCCCCGCCTCAGCACATCCTTCACGCCCTCGCCGATCCCGCCCCGGACGTCCGTTTCCACGCCGTCATCGCCTTCCCCGCCTGGGACCCCCAGCTCGAGCCCTGCCTCACCGATCCGGACCCAAGAGTCGCCGCCGCCGCCAAAGCCCTCCACGACCGCTAAATCGGGGACGGTCTACTCAATTCCCAATTGGTATCGTGCCGTGATACCATTCCGGCACTCCTCACGGATACCAATGAAACAGATCCTGCTTGCCATCCTCTCCGCCCTTCTCCTTACCTCTTGCGCCCGCCCGCCGCAGCCCAACGTTTACCACGACAACACCCACCGCGGCGATACCCTCTCCGGCGGCGTAAGGCTCGTTTCAGTCACCACCCCCAAAGGCACCTTTCGCGTGTGGACCAAGCGAGTCGGCAACAACCCCACCATCAAGGTCCTCCTCCTTCACGGAGGCCCGGGTTCCACCCACGAGTACTTCGAGGCCTTCGATAGCTACTTCCCTGGCGCCGGCATCGAATACTACTACTACGACCAGCTCGGCTCCGCTTACAGCGATCAGCCCGATCACCCCGAACTCTGGGAGGTCCCCCGCTTCGTCGAGGAAGTGGAGCAGGTCCGCCAGGCGCTCAAGCTCGACAAGGACAACTTCTATCTCTTAGGCCAGTCATGGGGTGGAATCCTTGCCATCGAGTATGCCCTCAAGCATCAGGAGCACCTCAAGGGCCTCATCATCTCCAACATGGTCGCCAGTATCCCCGACTACAACCGGTACGCCGAAAACGTCCTGATGCCGGCCATGGACCAGAAGACCCTCCAGGAAATCAAACGCCTGGAAGCGGCCAAACAGTTTGACAACCCCCGCTACATGCAGTTGCTCCTTCCGGCTCATTACATGCTCCACATCCTGCGCCTGCCTCTGGATCAGTGGCCGGATCCCGTGCTTCGCGCCTCCAAACACACTAACCCGAAGATCTACATCCCCATGCAGGGTCCCAGTGAACTCGGCGCCAGCGGCAAGCTCCTCAACTGGGACCGCACCGCCGAACTCGCCAGGATCACCGTCCCCACTCTCACCATCGGGGCCCGCTACGACACCATGGATCCCAAGGCCATGGAGAAGATGGCCACCCAGGTCAGAAAAGGCCGCTACCTCTACTGCCCCAACGGCAGTCACCTCGCCATCTACGACGACCAGAAAGTCTATATGGCGGGCATCATCAAGTTCCTGAATGACACGGCCGCCAGCCGTTTCTAGGTCCCGCCGGCTGGCGGGTCTTCGTAGTTCAATGCGACACTCACAATCGAGGTACATATGAATCGCCGCCACTTCCTGGCCATCGCCTCTGCCGGAGCAAAAGCGAGCCCGGCGAGCCAACTCTCGAATCCCTGGCCCGGCTCCTATACCGTCCTTCCCGGCCCAATTAACGGCGTAATCCTCACTCACGCCGGCCGCAGGCTCGCCATTTACGGTGACCCCCGTCCCCAACCCGGAGCCGTCGATCAGGTCCTCCTCACCCACGCGCGCCGCGACGTCGTCTGGGCTGCGTCCGCGCTGCAAAGCCAGGGAGCGTCCGTAATCGCGCCCAAAGGCGAAGGGATCCTCATCTCCAATCCGCAAGCCTTCTGGGACAAGTTCGAAACCGCCCGCTACCACGACTACGCCACCACCAATACCAAAGTCCCGGCCACCGCTATGCCGGTCGAGCGCACTGTAGCCGGCGGCGATCGCATCACCTGGCAGGGACTCGAGATCGAAGTCCTCGACACTCCCGGATACTCGCCCGGCGCCGTCAGCTACCTCTTCACTGCCGGCGGCAAGCGCGTCGCCTGCGTCGGAGATCTCATCTACGGACAAGGCCAGCTCTTCGACCTGTTCAGCCTGCAGGACGCCGTGCCGGAGGCCAAATTACGCGGCTATCATGGCTACGCGGCCCGTGCCCACGAACTCATCGCCAGCCTCCGCAGAATCGCAGCCACTCGCCCCGACGTCCTCATACCCGCCCGCGGGCCGGTCATCCATCAGCCCGCCGCCGCCATCGAGAAACTCATTGAGCGACTCAAGATCGTTCTCAGCGAGCATTTCCAGACCGATGCCCTGCGCTGGTACTTCGGCGACGACAACTGGAAACTGCGCGCCGCCAAGGTGATGGAGGGCGGCGTGCCAAGCCACATGCCCGGAGCTCGGGAGTTCCCCCTGCCGTCGTGGCTCGTCGCCATTAGAAACTCGCGCTTGCTGATCTCCAATTCAGGAGGAGCGTTCCTCATCGATTGCGGCTACGACGCGGTGATCGAGCAGGTGGCGCTTCTTCAAAGTCAGGGGCGCTTCCAGCGGCTGGAAGGCATCTACATCACGCACTATCACGATGACCACACAGACCGCGCCGAAGCCTGCGCCGAGCGTTTTCAATGTCCCGTCTATTTCAGTGAAGAACTGCGCGACATCCTCGAGAATCCCGGCGCCTATCGCATGCCGTGCCTCTCGGATCGCCCCATTCACCGCGGCAAGCCCATGCCCCACGGCGCTCGAATGCCCTGGCATGAATTCCAGTTGGCGTTCTCGTACTTCCCCGGCCAGACTCTGCTCCACGGCAGTCTCACGGCCAAACGTGAAAGCGGCGAGACCGTCGTCTTCGTGGGCGACTCCTTCACGCCCTCCGGACTGGATGACTACTGCCTCTGGAATCGGAACACTCTGGCGCCAGGAGCGGGATACTATGACTGCCTCGCTCAGCTCCGCAAACTGCCCGACAATCAGCTACTGGTAAACCAGCACGTCCAGCCGGCCTTCCGCTTCTCCCGCGATCAACTCGATTTTATGGAGCAGTCGCTCCATCGCCGGGTCAGCGCTATGAAGGCGCTCTTCCCGTGGCCGGATATCAACTTCGGCTTGGACGAACAGTGGGTGCGCCTGGCGCCCTACGCGCTCACTGCCACTCCAGGAAAACCATTCCAGATGGACGCGGTCATCGTCAACCACCTCCCCTCGGCGCAGGACTACCTCGTGCGCCCCGTCTTGCCCGCCGGTTGGAAGTGCGACCCCGCCGAGCGCCGGATCCGGATTCCTGCCCGGTCCACCCAGTCCTGCGCCCTTCGAGTCACTCCACCGCCCGGCGCGGCTTCGCGCACCATCATTTCAATCGATGTGGACTTCGGTTCCTGGCAACTCCGCCGTTGGGCCGAGGCCGTCGTTGAACTCCGCCAAGCCCTGTAGGCGCCCTGGTCGCCAGGACCAGGCCGGGTGTCTGCTGGAGATCGACCTGACCGTAACGGAACTCCTACTTGGTTCCCCGAATCACGTTGCCCTCGGTCCACAGCGACCTAAGTCCGAAGGGGAGCGGAACCGGCTTGGACGTGTCGTACTTCTCCGGTTGGCGGGAAGCGACGATCCCGATCACCTTCTCTACCAGCACCGCAGGCAATCGGACACCCTCGAAATACGCCTTCTCCACCGAAAACACCATCTTGCCGTCGGCGCCCCCAAACCGGCAGTCGACCCAAATCGACTTCCTGCCGTTCAGTGCGGGCCGCAGCATCACCGGGATCGTGCCCGGTTTCCAGCGCTCCACCGCATCGAAGTCTACCACCGTGAAAGTCGAGACGTAGTTCTTGGGGAAGATCTTCAGCTTGCACGACTGCAGGCCCGGACGGGGCTTCACCCGCAGAGAATGCTGCAGGTATTCGTTGATTTCCTGATCGGCGAGATGAACGGAGACGGGCGCGCCGCTGCGAAGCCGCTCGAATAACCCCAGCATCTTGCTCACGGCGGCAGCATCCTGCGGCTCGAAGGCCCGGGCCGTGCCATGCAGGGCCAGCACGGCCGCGGTGCATGCCGCCAGAATGCGAACCGGTTGCGCGGTCACTTAAGCGCCCAGGGCCGAAGCCCGGTGAGCGGTGGATGCCGGAACGGCCCCCCGGCAATCCTCCTCCACCATCTCCCGCACCAGCTCTTCAAAGCTCGTCTTCCGTTCCCAGCCAAGCCGCGCCTTTGCTTTGCCCGCATCGCCAATCAGAAGCTCCACCTCAGCCGGCCGGAAGAACATCGGGTCCACCACGACGTACTTCCTCCAGTCCAGTCCAACGCGCTCAAACGCCAACTCCACGAACCGCTCGACGGAGTAGGTTTCGCCGGTCGCAATCACGTAGTCGTCCGCAACTTCCTGTTGCAGCATCAGCCACATGCCCTCAACGTAGTCCCGCGCATGGCCCCAGTCCCGCTTCGCCTCCAGATTCCCAAGCCTTAGTTCCGTTGCCCGCCCGGCCGCAATCTGCGCCACGCCCAGCGAAATCTTCCTCGTCACGAACTCATAGCCTCTCCGCGGTGATTCATGATTGAAGAGGATTCCGGACGATGCGTGGATCCCGTACGCCTCCCGGTAGTTGCGCGTCAATTCGAACCCCGTCACCTTGCTCACGCCATACGGCGACCTCGGATGGAATCGCGTCGTCTCCCGCTGCGGAATCTCCTCCACCTTGCCGAACATCTCCGAAGATCCCGCGAAATAGAACCTGCATTTCGGACTTCGCGCCTTCAACGCCGCCAACACATAGTGCGTTCCATTAATGTTGGATTGCAGTGTCGAAAACTCATCGTCAAATGAGTAGCTCACAAAGCTCTGCGCCGCCAAATGGTAGCACTCGTCCGGCTGCACCTCTTCAAATACCTGGAAAAGACTGGGCAGGCTCTCCAACGACGCCCCATGTAACTGAATCTTATCTAAAATATTCGTAATGCGGGACATCCGGTGTGTCGGGTCCTGCAGTGCCACCCGCCTGACTACCCCGTGCACTTCGTAGCCCTTCGTCAGTAACAACTCCGCCAGATACGAGCCGTCCTGCCCGGTGATTCCCGTAATCAACGCCTTCTTGTTCCCCATTATTCTCCGTCCGGCTAACAAACTTGTCAGAATCCAATTATGCCACCATTCGTCCCCTTCGTAGCGAGTTCACCCCAATGGGGTGGGTGGCTCGCCCGCTATTCACAGCGCGCCGCGCAGTCTCCTCTGGTGTATACTCTCAGCCAATGGGGCCTAAGAACGGAATCGCCCGCGCATGAGCCTGTTGAGCCGGTCGATCCTCAAGTTGCGGAGCCTGGCTTCGCCGAACACCATCCAGGGCCACTTGGGCGCCTGCGAAGGCCGGCTCGTTTCGGGCTGGGCCTTCGATCCCGCCAATCCCTCGTCCGAGGTCCAGGTCTGCATTCGGGCCGATGGAGTCATTCTCGGCGTCGCCGTCGCCAACCAGTTCCGGGTAGATCTCCAATCCGCCGGAATCGGACTGGGCCACGGACGATATGGCTTTGCATTCCATATCCCCTCGGACTTTCACTTCCCTGCCGGCTTCCAGCTCTCCGTTGGAATCGAGGGCCGCAATGACTTGGTGGGTAGCCCCCTGACACTGGCTCGCCTTCCCAATGACTCCGTTACCGGTCACCTCGATGCCTGTCACGACGGCGTCGTCTCAGGTTGGGCGTTCATTCTACACAATCCGAGTCAGGCGGTCTCCGTCTCCATCCACCACGAAGGACAGTTCCTGGGAAGCGTTCCCGCAAACGTGTTCCGCGAGGACCTGCGCTTGCTAGGTGTTGGTCTCGGGCTCGGACAACATGGCTTCCGCCTCAACGTTCCTGCCGAGGTCCGCTCCCGGAAGACCTACACCTTGACCGCTTCCGTCGACGGCGGTCCCTACGAAGGCGGTCCCTTCCTCGATGGCAGCCCCCTCACGGTTTCCGAAAATCCCGGCCTGCCCTTCCAGACAACTGGCGCCGCCGTGCGCTCCTTTCTGGCCAGCCAGTACCTCCGCGGTGATGGCATCGAAATCGGAGCCCTCAACGAGCCAATGAAGCTGCCCGCCGGTTGCTCCGTCCGCTATGTCGACGCGTTCACCAACGAGGAATTGCGAAACCATTACCCTGTCGGGCTCCAGGGGTTCGATATCGTAAATGTCGATATTGTGGCCGATGCTCATCTCCTCTCCGGCCTCGCCGATGCTTCCCTGGATTTCGTCATCGCCAACCATGTGCTCGAACACCTCGAGGATCCGCTCCTCGCCCTCCGCAACATGCTGCGCGTGCTTCGCCACGGCGGCGTCCTCTTCCTGGCCCTGCCCGACAAAAGGCATACCTTCGATCGCGATCGCCCCTGCACCCCCTTCGAACACATCCTCGCAGACCATCGCAATGGGCCGGAGGCCAGCCGCCGGGGGCACTATGAGGAGTGGCTGCGTCTTGTCGACAAGCTCCCGGAAGCCGAAATCGAAGATCGTGTCCAGGCCCTCTGTCAGGCGCCTGACCCGGCCATTCATCTGCACGTCTGGTCGCAGTTCGAAATCCTCACCATGCTCGACCGCGCCCGCGGCGTCATCCCTTTCAACTACGAGCTCGAATGCTTCAAGGCCAACGGGGCCGAGTGCATCTCAATCGTGCGCCGCCTGCCGGATTAGAGCGCAAGCACAGCCGCCCATCCACTCCCGGTTTCGGGTCTCGTCCTGAAGTCATGTTTGATCGCCTCTGGACGGCCTGCTTCGATCAGTGGGTCGGTTGGAGACGGACAAGAATCCTCGCCCCCGTTCCCACCGCTACTGCGCTTCGCCGAAGGCCTTTGGCCGAATATCCACGGTCATGGCGTAGATGGCGCCATCCGAACTGGTAAAGAGGAGGTCCTGCGGTCCAAGGAATCCGGCGCCGAGATGCCAGTAGAATGCTCCGCTGGCGTTGTCGAGAGTGGAGCCGACTGGAAGCGGGCGCATTTCGCCGAGAATCACGTGCGAACCGGTCCACACTCCTTCCGGCAACCGGATTGTCACGCGATCCATTTCCTGAACCGTCATTACCTGAGGAATCGCCCCACGCGGGGGACGGGGAAGGGCCGCCCGGTCAGGCGCCGGTCCCAGTTCCTCCATTGTGAGCGGCGACGACGGGTTCTCAACAACAGCACCTGTAACGCCATTCTCGATGGAGAAGTACCTGCTGCCCAGACCATCTTCGTTTCCCGAATCGTCGGCGGCAACCCACGAGATGCTATGCTGCGCGTTGGAATACGGCGTGGTGTCCAGGTCAAAGAATGCGCCCGGACCTCCACTGTTTCGATAGTTCGGGAAGATCCCCGCGACGTCGGCGCGCGGCTGATTGTAGGTGACCCGGCCCACCGGCATGCTGTCTACGTAAACACGAATGTTCGTCGGGGTAGCCGAGACGATGTTGGGCTGCGGTGTCATTACCCATCCCGCATTCCGATAGGCTCCTCCAGCGGCAATGCCCCCCGGCGACGGCGTATCAATAGCGCCGAAGGGCTTTCTCGCATTCGCGTTATTCAGCGTGATCATCTTTGATCCGAGGTTCGTCGAGTTGCCCTCCATGTCCGTGGCAATCGCCCACAGCTTGATGGTCCCATTCCCTCGCGCACCGCTTCCGTGGCCAGGCAAACGGCCCGGGCTTCTGCGAGCATACCATCGATACCCGCCTGACGGGCGCTCCGATAGTAGAGAGAAAACAAGATGGCTACCAGTATCGTCGGCAACACAATGCCGAGGGCCAGGATCTTTGCGCTGAGCGAGAGCTTGTTCATTTCTGGCTTTCCATTCGGACCGTCAGTGGTCCGCTTCTTGAAATTGCCTGTGGTCAACGGCCACAGCGCACCATCGGACGCGCTCAACGGTTGCCCATCGGCGCGGGGCTATATATGGTCGGCCTTCGTACTGGTCTCGACCTGAAATTGCGCTGTATATTCCCCGTGCCCGCCCCGGGGTGGGGCGATTGAAACGTAGTAGCCGTTCACTCGAAAGCCTTTCCCCAGGCGTCCAAAAG
>CAYVDY010000265.1:0-9241 GCA_964450255.1 uncultured Candidatus Solibacter sp.
CGTCATCACCTATACCGGCGGTTACGACGATATGGTGCTCGCCAAAACTCAAATTCGCTCCCGCATCGAAGCCCAGAACGCCCAGCGCGAAAAGAAAATCGCCCAGCTCCAGGAGTTCATCGCCCGCTTCTCGTCCGGTACCCGCGCCTCCCAGGTGTCGTCCCGCAGCAAGGAAGTCGAGCGCCTCCAGACCGCCGAACTCGCCCGCTCCAACATCGCCCGCCCCTACATCCGCTTCGAGGTCCTCCACCCCTCCGGCCGCCATCCCCTCGAAATCAAGGGCCTCTCCAAGTCCTACGACGGCGTCCCCGTCATCTCCAACTTCTCAGCCTCCCTCGTCCGCGGTGAGAAGGTCGCCCTCATCGGCCGCAACGGAGCCGGTAAAACCACCATGCTCCGCTCCCTCCTGCGCAACGCCACCGGTTACGTCGATGACGCCGAGAAGGACTTCGGCATCGATGCCGGCCTGGTCACCTGGGGCCACGAGGCCGCCGTCGGCTACTTCGCCCAGGATCACCGCGACGGCATTACCAAAGGCATCACCGCCATCGAGTGGCTCTATAGCTTCGCCCCCCAGGCCTCACAGCAGGAGCTCCGCGGCATCCTCGGCCAGATGCTCTTCAGCGGAGAGGACGCCCTCAAAAAGACCGATAACCTCTCCGGCGGCGAGGCGGCCCGCCTCATCTTCTGCCGCCTCACCCCCCGGAAACCCAATATCCTCGTCCTCGACGGGCCCACCAACCACCTCGATCTCGAATCCATCAACGCCCTCAATATCGCCCTCCAGCGCTACGAGGGCACAGTCCTGCTCGTCACCCACGATCACGACGTCCTCGACGAAGTCGCCTCCCGCATCTGGCACTTCAGCCCCGGCCACATCCGCGACTTCCAGGGCCCCTATGCCGAATTCCTCACCCACCCGGAGAACTAGCCTCCGCGTGAGGTAAGCTGTGGGGGCATGACCGCCCGCCGCTCCTGGACCATCGCCGGCCTGCTCTTCGTCGCCGGCTTCATCAACTACCTCGATCGGGCCATCCTCTCGGTCGCCCTGCCCGTCATCGCCGTCGATCTCCACCTCGGCCCCGCCGCCAAGGGCGTCCTCCTCTCGGCCTTCTTCTGGTCCTACGCCATCATGCAGCTCCCCATGGGCTGGGCCTCGGATCGCTTCAACCTCAAGTGGCTCTACGCCATCGCCTTCGCCGTCTGGTCCACCGCCTGCGGCTTCACCGGCTTCGCCACCACGCTCACCGCCCTCCTCGTCATGCGCGTCATCCTCGGCATCGGCGAGTCCGTCTACCTCCCCGGCGGCATGAAGGTCGTCTCCGTCCTCTTCCAGCCCAAGGACCGCGGCCTCGCCTCCGGCCTCGTCAACTGCGGCACCCGCGCCGGCCTCGCCCTCGGTGCCCCGCTCATCGCCTGGCTAGTCGTCTCCTTCGGCTGGCACAACAGCTTCTTCATCCTCGGCTTCTCCAGCCTGCTCTGGCTCATCCCCTGGCTGCTCATTTATCCGTCCCACGTCGCCGTCCCCAACAACGTCCGCCCCGCAGCCGCCGCCACCGGCCGCCCCGGGTGGCTCGATCGCAATCTCCTCGGCCTCTGCATCGGCCACGTCGGCTTCAGCTACTACTGGTATCTGCTCGTCACCTGGCTGCCGGACTACCTGGTCGAGTCCCGCCACATGACCCTCCAGCGCGCCGGCGCCTACACCGTCATCCCGTTCCTCGTCTTCTCCATCAGCGAGCCCCTCGGCGGCTGGCTCGCCGATCGCCTCATCCGCGCCGGTTGGAACGAGTCCCGCGCCCGCAAGGGCGTCATCACCCTCGCCTTCTTCACCAGCCTCATGCTGCTCATCGGAGGCCGAATGGCCGACGATACCTCCGCCGTCCTGCTCATCGGCGGCGCCTCCCTCGTCGGGCTCGCCACCGGCAACATCCTCGCCCTGCTCCAGCGCGTCGCGCCGCCCAACGAAGTCGGCCTCTGGACCGGCATCCTCAACTTCGCCGGCAACCTCTCCGGCATCGTCGCCCCCGTCGTCACCGGCCTCCTCATCGCGCGGACCGGCTCCTACTACCCCGGCTTCATCGTCGCCGTCGTCGTCCTCATCGCCGGGCTGCCCGCCTATTGGTTCATCGTCCGCGACCGCGCCCCTACCGCATCGTCTGCTTGAGCCACTCCACCATCTTCACCTTGTAGCCCTGCTGCTCCTTCACCTGCTCCCACGGCCCGATCCCGTGCGGCGCGCCCGGCACCGTGTACAGTTCGCACGCCACGCCCTTCTCCTTCAGCGCCTCGCAGAACCGCGGCGATTGCTCATACGGCACCTGCTCATCCCCCGTCCCATGGATCAGCAGAAACGGCGGCAACCCCGGCTTCACCATCGAATACGGGGACATCTCCGCCAGCCTCTTCAGGCCCGCCTCGTTCAACTCCGTCACGCCCGTCAACCCGCGCATCCCCTCGCTCACCGCCCCCCGCTTCTTCGCCGAAACCGCGAAGTCGTGCGGCCCGTAGAACGACACAACCGCCGCCAGCGGCAGCGACTTCGGCGCGATCATCGCCGCATAGTCCACCAGAAACGCCCCGGCCGATTCGCCCATCAACGCCACGCGCTTCGGGTCCACCTTATACTCCTTCGCGTGCGCGTGCACCCAAGCCAGCGCGCTCACCACGTCGTCCACCGGATCGGGTAGCTTCGACGCCGGCGTCAGCCGGTAATCGATCGTGAACCACGCGAACTTCGCCTCCGTCAGCGGCGGAAACAGCGGCGGCACATACGTCACCTTGTTCCCCCGCACAAAGCCCCCGCCATGCACGATAATCACCGCCGGAAATGGCCCCGGTCCATCCGGAACAGAAGCATCCAGCAACAGCGGAGTCGTCCCCCGCTTCACATACTCAACATCACGAGTCACCGTCGCGCCAGGCGCCAGCGCGGCCAACAGCAGCAGAGCAGGGAGTGTCATGCTTTGCAGTATACTCGCGGACGCATGAGGTCTCTTCGCGCCTTCACTCTCTCCCTGCTCGTCGTCGCCCACGTGCCCGAACTCCGCACCAACAGCCGCATGATCAACGAGGCTTACCGCATCGCCACCGGCGATCTCCTCGGCAACGTCGCGCCGTATCAATCCGGCCTGCTCGCCGAACCAACGCCCGTCATTCTCGCCGGTCTTCGCTACTACATGCCGTGGACTCGCGACGCCGCCATCAACGCCTGGAACGGCTCATCCATCATCCTGCCCGACGTCACGCGCGATACGCTCATCTCCGTCCTGGTCAGCGACTACGGCACTGCGTACATCGGCGACGGCGGCAACGCGCAGTATTGGGATGTGATGGTCTGGACCACCGGCGCGTGGCATCACTATCTCAACACCGGCGACCGCGATTTCCTATCTCTCGCCTTCTCCGCCACCGCCAACACGCTGGAGCGTCTGGAGCGCAACGAGTTCGATCCCGTCGACGGACTCTTTCGCGGCCCCGGTTGGAGCGACGGCGTCGCCGGCTATCCGCCCGAATACGCAAGTGCCGGCGGCGAAAGCGGCATCCATCACTGGCCGCGCTTCAACCGCTCCAGAGTCGTGCCGCAGGGTTTCGGAATCCCGATGAAGGCCCTCTCCACCAACTGCCTCTACTACGCCGCTTACGTCACCGCCGCCGCCATGGCGAAAGAGCTCGCACTCCCCGCGCGTCCCGAATTTGCCGTCCGCGCCGAAAACCTCAAGCAGGCCATCAATCGCAACTTCTGGATGCCCGACGCCGGACACTATCGCTATCTCGTCGGCTCACTCGGCAACAGCGATCAGCAGGAAGCGCTCGGGCAAGCCTACGCCATCCTGTTCGGCATCGCGAACACAGAGCAGGTCGAGGCCATCTTCCGCAATCAACCGGTACAACCCGCCGGTGTGCCCGCAGTGTGGCCCGATTTTCCGCGCTATCAGCAGCCCGATGGCAACTCGTTCTCGCGTCATGCCGGCACAGTCTGGCCGCAGATTCAGGGAATGTGGGCGCACGCCGGCGCCACGCACGGCAAGTGCGGAATCCTCGGCCACGAGCTCTTTCAACTCGCCGCCCACGCCGTGCGCGACAAGCACTTCGCCGAGCTCTACCACCCGCTCACCGGCGAGATCTACGGCGGTATGCAGGAGCGCGTCGGCAAAGGCATCGTTGTGTGGGATTCGCTGCCGCGCCAAACGTGGTCCGCCACCGCGTTCATCCGCATGATGATCTTCGGCGTCGCCGGCTTAACGCCGGGCGCGGATGGTTTGCGTTTTCGTCCCTGCCTTCCCGCCGGTCTCACCAAAGTGGAGTTGCGCAATCTGAAGTACCGCGACATGACGCTCAACCTCACCATCGAAGGCGCTGGCTGCAAACCGCGCCAGCGCGACATTTTCCTGCCGTTCTCTACCACCGGTAGGCAGGACGTGCGTATCGTGGTTAGTGAATGAGACGCCGAGATTTTCTGACTCTTCCAGGATTGGCCGCCGCGCCCGTTACGTCGTTGCCCGCGCGCACCGCGCTCTGTCTCAACGAAGACAACAGCCACTGGTTCAGCACGCGCGCCGGTCAGACGTTGACGCCGGAGTTCGTCTCTTCATTCGTCGATCAGTACGCCGGCACGCAAGTCCGCGAACTGATCCTCTCCGCCAACTCGCAGCGCACCAGTTTCGCCAGCGAAGTGTGGGATCCAATTTGGAAAGGTTACGTGCCCGACGGACCGGACGATCAACCGCTGCTTCGCTCCACGCCCGAAGCATCTCGAGCCGGCGCGAGAAAGTGGGTGCACACCGCGTGGGAACTGGCGCAGAAGAAGATCGATCCGTATTCGCTGTGGATCGCTCGCGCCCGACAGAAAGGTCTCTCGCCGTGGATTTCGATGCGCATGAACGACCTCCACAACGTCGACGATCCCGATAGCTACATGCACAGCACGTTCTGGCGCGAGCATCCCGAATTCCGCCGCGTGCCGTGGCGCTTCGTCGATTGGCGCGACCGCGCGTTCGACTTCGCGCACCCCGAAGTCCGCGAGTATCACTTCCGCCTGATCGAAGAGTATTGCCGCCGCTACGACTTCGATGGACTCGAACTGGATTGGATGCGTTTCGGTTTCCACTTCCGCCCCGGTCACGAAATCAAAGACGGTCCGCTTCTCACCGAATTCATGCGCCGCACGCGCCGCTTGCTCGACGCGTGCGAAAAGCGTCGCGGCCACAGAATTCAACTCGGCGCGCGCGTCCCGTCGCGTCCGCAAAGTGCAATTCATCTCGGCTTGGATGGCGCATTGTGGGCGCGCGAAGGACTTGTGCAAATGCTCGTCGTCACGCCGTTTTGGGCGAGCATCGAAACCGACATGCCGATGGAACTGTGGCGGCGATTGTGCGGCGATCGCGTTACGCTCGCCGCCGGTTTGGAACTTTTGCTGCGGCCGTATCACGATTACCGTCCGCTGCAGTTCAACACGCTCGAAACTGTGCGCGGCGCATCCGCATCGTTGCTTTCGCGCGGTGCCGACCGCGTCTACCTCTTCAACTACATGGACTCACAAACGGAGATGGCGGACCGTGGGAACTACCCAGTGCTGCTGCGCGAGTGCGGCCGCCTGGACACGCTCGTAGGCAAGCCACGCCGCCACGTCGTGACTTATTCCGATACCTTGGCGCCGGGCGAGGCTGGGGGCGCGCAACTGCCGAAGACGCTGGCGGCCGGGCAGTGGGCTGCGTTTCGACTGCACGTTGGGCCGCGTCTGGAGAAGGGCATCGTGCAGTTAAAGATGGACGGCGCGACGATCGGCGAACTGCGCGTCAACGGCGGACTTTGCCAGGCCGCGGGATCGGACACCTGGAACATACCGGGCGCCATCGAAGGCTCCGTGGTAGTGGACGTCAAGGCCGTGAAGCCTGGCCGCGTCGACTGGGTGGAGATCGCCATGCTGGGCGCTCCGTCCTTTGCGGGCTTTCGAACGCCGACGGGCCAGACGAGTCCCGCAGTGAGCTGGCGCATTGTCAACGGTGCGTACGAGACGATTCCGGACGCGCGCCGGCAGTGCGATCTGTGGACCGTCGCCGAGTACGAACAGTTTGATCTGCGATTCGATTGGAAAGTCGCGCCGGGTGCGAACACCGGCATCAAGTACCTGATCCAACAAACGGCCACCGACAAGCTGAAAGACTCGCAAGGTGAGTTCCTGCACGAGACCTCGTTGGGCTTCGAGTTCCAGCTTGTGGACGATGCTTCCGCTGCCGGCGCCGATCAGGCGAACCATGCATCCGGCGCTCTCTATAACTACCTGGCGCCGACGGAGCGCGCTGCTCGTCCGGCGGGTGAATGGAACACGGGCCGGCTGGTGCTGCGCGGCGATGACGTGGAGCATTGGGTGAATGACCGGCTGGTGCTGGCCTATTCGCTGCACTCGCCAGAACTGAAGCAAGCCCTGGCAGCGAAGAAACTCAACAGTGCACGCATGTTGGAGAGGTTGGAACGCCGTCGAACGCCAATCGCGTTTCAACATCACGAATCGGCGGTCGCCTTCCGCGCCATCCGTCTTTTGTAGCTAAACTAGACGAAATGGTGCGCCACTTTCTCTGGACTCTCGCCCTCGCTCTCCCGCTCTGGCCGCAAGCTACTTCCGTTTCCGTTTCGGCCGATGTCAATGGCCGCGCCGAAGCGGTTGTCTGGCAGGGCGTTCCCGCCGTCATCTCCGCCTCTGTTTTCCTCACAGAGGGATCTGCCGCCAAAGTGGCGCTAAGGGACGGTCCCTGGACTGCCGCACTCCGCGCGGCCATTTACGCCAGCGACGGGCAGGCCGTGGACTTGCCGCTGCGGCTCATCGAGACACCAGCCGCTTTCGTTCAACTGCGGCCCGCCGGCCGCGCCAGAGCGTTCTGGGTACTCTCCGGTGAGCAGACCGCCGCGCTCCCACCCGGAGAGTACGTACTGCAGTTAGGAATCGATACCCGCGAGATCTCCAGCGACGACGGCTGGCAGGGGACGGCCGCCAGCGGCAGCGTCTCTTTCACTGTTGTTATCGCACCCGAACCATCCTCGCTCTCCGAAGATGACGTGGTGACGAAAGCGCGATTCACCGCCGCCTACCATGCGCTGCTCGGCGAATGGCCCACAGCCGTGACGACGCTGGAGGACGCTCTGCTGCAGATGCCTGAACAGCTCACGCTCCTCGGCGACCTGGCGGAAGCGCTGGAAGGCGCCGGGCGCCTCGATGACGCTCTCGCTCGCGCCAACGAGTCACTCGCTCTGTTTGCACTCCGCAACCCTGATTCCGACCATCCCGCCTTCGACCTGATTCGCGTGCGGAACCGGATCCGGGCCCGTATTCAGGCGCGGGAGGTGCAGCCGTGAGAACGCTCCTGCTGTTGATTGGCGCCGCGTCGCTGCTGTCCGCACAGGGCCGCGATCCCTTTCTGGGCGTGACGCAGTTCCGCGGCACGATGGTGTTCTCCGCGACGTCATCCGGAACCGGAATCCTGGGTGGCACGTACACGATGACTGGAGAGGGCCGCGCCACCTTCCTGATGGAACGGCTCGGTAACAACACGCCCACCTGGGGCGGCCGGTTGATCTCGTCGTCCTCCACCTTCACTTGGGACGGCACTGATTTCGCCGGCAGTTGCAGCGTCAAGGAGAAGTTCTCCACGAATGGGCCCCTGCAGCAGGTGGGCAGCCCCGATGCGACGGACGTCCGGCTCACGATGAACCGCAGCGACTGGACGTTTAGCGTCTCCAGCCATTACGGGCCGCGAGTGACTATTGACCGCGTCATTGAATGCCCCAACAACCCCGGACTGAACCGGGTGGAGAAGTACACCGGGGGGCTGAGCATCCCGCGCTCGATTACTAATCTGGCGTATCCATCGTCTGGCCAGAGCTTCCGCGTTGACAGCACGTATCAGGACAACGTGGGCTACGGGACCTATGTCCGGCCGGAGTCCGTCGTGTGGAAGTACTCGCTCGACATCGCGCCGAACGCCGGTGATCTCAAGCTTGAGCTCACATCCGGAGACTGGCAGAAGTGGCGGCCAACGGCGGAGTACGATGGCTCGGCCGGGAAGCCGATGGAGGTGACCGCCACGGTGAAACGCGACGACGGCACGCCGGCGCCGGACGACGTGGAGAGCTTCGAGTGGGAGTTGGTCCAGACTTCCCGCGAACCTGGAATCGCCATCAACTGGCCGACCGAAGCGAAGGCGAACGACAAAAAGGAATTCGATCTCCGCTTTGAGCCCCAAGAGGGCCAGGTAGCTGCGACGCCGGAGAACCAGAAACTGATCCGCCCGGTGCGCAATACGGCCCAGGATAAGGCCGTGATCAAGCCGTATGACTGGGGGGGATGGTCGACGCTGAAGGTCACCGCGGTACTGCGCGGCGGCCGCCGCCTGACTGGCCGCTTCCAGGGCGCGAGCGAGGATGACATGCGTCTGCCCAAGCGGCGCCCGTCGTCGCTAATCGCGGACGACTGGCTGGCACAGTGGAACATCCCCAACAAGGGCGACGAGATGGACGATGACGAAGAGCCGAAGGGCGATGGCAGCGCGGGCGACGGGTTGACGCTTTACGAGGAGTACCGCGGCTTCTACGAGAACCGCCGCCATGGCGAAGGCAATCCCATGCGCAAGGACTACTTCGCGGTCAACAGGGCGGGCTCCGAGGTGGAGGCCGGGCTTGCGCATTTCCGCGCCATCACCGGACTTGTCGTGCACCCGCGCGTGTTGCGCACTGAAATGGACTCCGGGCGAGTGATCAACGGCAACTATACTTCCAGCCCGCACCGGGTGGACCAGCACGCTGTGGTCTTCCAAAACGCTGGTTACAGCGGGGAGTCGCGGGCGGTGGGCGGTCCGTCCACACCGAAGAATATACAGTACGTTGGCCTTCAAACCCGGTTTCCCGGGGCGCCGACCTTCGATGCGAATGTGGATTACACGACGTCCACGATTGCGCATGAGGCTCTTCACACCGTCAATGTCTGGCACCATGGGCAGGGCGATAAGGAGGTCTTCTGGAACGGAGGCGGCGGAATACTGTTCGAAAACGGCGTTGCGATCACAGCCTTCAAAGAGACCGGCAACGATATCACCGCGGCGCAGGCGACTTTCTTTGGGATCAAGGGCGAGAAGCTGATGATCGGCGTCGACGGTGGCCAGCACTCCGGCGTGGAGGATTGTGTCATGCGCTACGACAACGCCTACGGGTACTACTCAAAGAGCGATGCCAAAGCCCGCCATGTGCC
>CAYVDY010000266.1:0-9239 GCA_964450255.1 uncultured Candidatus Solibacter sp.
GTTCGATTTTAGTCCCGGGGACAAAGGGTTCAAAGTGGGGGGGAACACCCAGGGCCGCGCCGGCGTATATCTCTCCGGAGGGTCAACATGAACTGGATCGACCTGCTGCTGGCGGTTCTGATCGTGAGCATGGTTGTTTCCGGCGTCCGCAAGGGCATCTCCCGTTCGGGATTCGGCTTGCTGGCTGTCGTGGTGGCGTTCCTGGCCGCTGCCTGGCTCTTTCCGGTGGGTCAACTCTGGTTCCTGGTCACGTTTGCCGGGGTGGTTTGCGCGGCGGGGGCTGGCGCGTTCTTCCTTGGGCAGTGGTTTCGTAATACGGACCAGAAATGGCTGGACGGCGTACTGGGCGGAGCATTCGGGCTGGTGAACGCGGTGCTGCTGGTAGTGTGCGCGGTGGTAGCGCTGATGGCGTTCGCGCCGAAACTCCCGTGGGAGTCGGTGGCGGGCTCGAACCTCGCGCCGTACGTGCTGAGGGCGGCGTGGAGTGTCGCCGAGATTGTTCCGGACGAGATGAAGGACAGGGTGGAACAAAGCTACGTCGAGTTGGAGCAGGTACTCCCGCCGCGGTTCAGGAAGGCTATTCCGCCGCTGCCTCGCAACGAAATCTGACGTTCAGCTCCACGGTCACTGTGCGGACTGGAACTTCTGCCAGGCGGCCATCGAACGACTCAAGTTCTCCTGAATGTCGCCCGCCACCTGGTAGCACTGCAGGCCGACCGGGCCTTTGTAGCCCAATGAGGCCAGCTTGCGAAGGAATCCGCGAGTATCGAATTCGCCGCGGTCGAGGGTCTGGATGAGGCGCGACCAATCGCCGCGGCGCCATTCTCCCTGATGATCGGCACCATTGATGCTCACCATCTCCAGGTATGGAAGGGATTCCTTGAGCCGCTGATCGAGGTTCGGCTCATCCCCGATGGCCAGGAAGTGCGACAGGTTGAAGGTCACCCCGATGTTCGGCCGATCGGCAAGCTTGCGGATCCTGAGTGCATCTTCGATACGCTCGACGTGGAATCCGACGTGGGGGTAGAGAACCACGCGCAGGCCCGACGCTGCGGCAAGATCGGCGACCTCGCGCACCACGGCGGCCGCCCTGGAATCGCCGTCGGCCGAGTGGCCCTGGACGGTGAGCCAAATCACAGTGTCTCGCCCTTTGAGCTGGCGAATGGCTTCCGGCAGCGCCGGATCGAAGCTGGGTTTATCGCCATCGATCCGGGACGCGACGTAGATGCTGAACAGCTTTAAGCCGCGCGATTCCAGGGCCTGGAGCATCTCCGGAACGCGAAGCGCTCCGGAGAATCCGATGCCGGCGTATCCGGCCTTCTTCACAAGCTCGGCCTGCTGATCCAGGGGGAGTTTCTGATCGCGGCCGGTCCCATTGTCGAATGCGAAAAACGGGTTGGATAGTGGCTGAGCCCAAGACAACGAGACCGCCAGTAGAACCAGAGCCGGTTGCACGAATCTCATGACCGTTTTGGATTCAGGAGCGGCCGGTCCAGGAACCTGTTGGCCGCCGGGCTATTCGTGAATCGCTCCTTCGCGGGATCCCAGGCCAGTTTGCCGCCCACCTGAACCGCGATGTTGGCCAAGAGGCAGAGCGACATGGTACGGTGACCCACCTCCGCGTCCTGCAGCGTTTGCCCGCGGCTCTTGACCGCATCGATGAAGTCCTGCTTGTCCGACTTGAACGGGAAGTGAAGCTCGTCGTCCTTGAGTTTGGAGTCGAGAATCGATGCCGGTCCGGCCTGAAGAGGCTTGCCGTACTCAGCCAGAATCCAGCCTTCGGAGCCCTCGAAGCGGACGTACGGCTTGTCGGTCTTGTAGTAGAGTTTCACGCCATTGGCGTAGCGGTACTCGGCCTCGAAGCCCAGCATCACGTTCCAGAAACTGTCGGCCGGCGGGTAGGTGCCGCGGGCCTCCACCTCAATCGGTCCGGTGCGTTCCGTGTTGTTGCCCCACTGAGCAATGTCATTGAGATGGGCGCCCCAGTTGGTCACCATTCCGTCGCAATAGAATGTGTGACGCATCCAACCGCCCCGGTCGTAGGAGCGCGGCGTGTGGACCCGCTTCTCCGTGTAAGGCGCGCGGGGCGCCGGTCCCTGCCAGCGCTCATAGTCCAGATCTGCCGGCACAGGCATATCGGGCTGCGGCGGGCATCCGACGTCGGAACCTGGAACGCCGGAGCGAATGGTGTGCAGTTTGCCAATTCGGCCATTCCGAACCAGCTCGACTGCGCGGTGAAAGTAATCCAGCGAGCGGAACTCGCTGTCGTTGCGGAAGACGCGTTTGCGGCTGGTGGCGAGGTCGCTCAACTGCCGGCCCTCGGTAATGAAACGGGTCAGCGGCTTCTCACAGGAAACGTCCTTCCCTGCCCGGATCGCCTCCATGGACATGGGCACGTGCCAGTGATCCGGCGTGCTGATCATCACCGCGTCGATGCTTTTGTCGGCCAGCATTTCGCGGAAGTCGCCGAGGGTCCTGCACCCCCGATAGGCGCCCGATGGACTTTGCTTGGCGTAGGCTTCCTCAACCTGTTTTTTGGCGTTATCCAGACGCCAGCGATCCACATCGCAAACCGCGACAACCTGCACGTCCGGCATAGCTAGGAACTGCTTGAGGTTCACAAATACAGTCTGACGGCCGACGCCGATCATGCCGACCGTAATTCGATTGGAGGGGGCGTTCGCGCCGAAAAAGGCAGCGGGAGCCAGAAGTGGAGCGCTCGCCTTGAACAGGCTTCTCCGCGTGACGAGTGGATTGCGGGTCATCATTGGAATTGTTGCACCTGAATTAGTCCCAGCGTCCGGCAAGACGGGCCGGTGGATCAGCGATGGACTGGAATCGTACGAGGCGGATGGAATCCTGACCGTGCTTCCAGATCAGGGGCATATAGCCCTGTTCCAGGGCCCAATCCACGTCATCCGTTGTCATTGGCAGTTCGATGCACGGCCGCAGGCGCGATTCGCCGGCCTCCTCGTAGACGTGCAAGGGCAGGCCGGAGATCTCCTGGTGGGAGCCCGGCCGCAGTTGCCAACCCTGTTGGCTGAACGTCTCGCCCAACAGGTAGGCGCAGGCGAAGGACGGGTTGCCCCAGAGGTAATCCCGATGGGCGGGGGGCCCGGGCATCTCCTCAAACCGGAAGGCCTCCAGTTGATCAGTTCCTGCTCCGTACGGCAGTCGCAGAAGAAAGCGCGGAAGCGCCAAGCCCAGCCACGCCGCCTCGGGAGAACGCCGCAATTGAGCCCACGGACCATCAGCCTCCGCTTCTCCGCCCAGATCTGCCTCAGCGATCAGCGGCGCTCCGGCGGCGCTCATCAACTGACCCAGCAGTCTCAACGTGACCACGTCATCCGCCGACCGGTTAAAGCTGAAGTTGGCTGCCACCATCGCCCAGCCATCATCGTCCGGGCCGCGCCACCCGCCGGCCAGTTCTGCTTTCGTGAGATCGAGAACATAGACCTTCAACTGCGTGCCCGTCTCCAGTCCGCGAACCAGCAGGAACAACGCCCGCCAGGCAGCCTCCAGCGCCTGGAAATCCTCGTGATGCAGGATGGCACGCATCAGCTTGCCGGCAGCTTCGTCCACCTCAGCGAGCAGAGCGGGCAGTTGAGGGGCTTCGCGGGGTTGGACGTGCGGCGCGAGCGCCCTATTGATAAAGGACCGCAATGGGTCGCGGCTCTCCGAAGGAGCGAGAGGTTGAGATTCGCTCGCATCCAGAATGTTGTCCAACAGATTCCCATTGGTCAGGGGAGCAAGATCCGGCGGCGCCGCGGACGTTTCCGGTAGTCTCCCAGCCCTGACAGGTTGGACTGGCACGGTTAATCCCGACCAGGCCGCCACTTCGGCGGCGGCCTCGGTGAAAGTGTCCGGGTCATTCAGCTTTCGGCGCAAATCCCATAGCGGCTGGAACAGTTCGTTGTGCTGGTAGATCCGGTCGGGGTGAAAATCTTCGAGCTCGGTGAATTTCAGCGCGATCCGCCGCGCGCCCTCACCGCCGAGCTTCAGTCCGACATTCAGGCTGGCCAGAACCTCGTCGAAGTTGTCGCGGTCAATCTGGACCGGGTGATGTCGCGTCGACGTCTCCGTGCGCCGATTTGCGCGACCGCTGAAGTCGCCGAGAACGAGGATCCGGAAGGGTGTGTCGGAGTCCGGCGTCTCCAGCCGAGTGCGCGTCGCCGGCTCGGCGCCGGCATCCACGTCGATGAGTACGGATGCGAATTCATTCGGTTTTGCCATCGCGGCCCTCCTTCTCGCAAGCGCGCGTCAGTTAGTTGAGAGCATACACCCGGAGCCCATCGCGCGTGCCGGGGCGCGGAGACAGCCACCGTGGAACCAACCCGTCCGGCTTACTGCTTTTCCAGAACCAGCTTCTGGACCAATTCGCCCTGGCTGCTGGTGAACTGGCGGTGCATGGTGAGGGTCTTGCCGTCTGCGGAGACTTCCCATTTATCCAGGATGGTGAGTTCGTTGTCTCCGAACTGCCCCTTCGTCTGGATAGAGAGGATATCGCCCTCCCACTTGGCCACGCTCTTCATGGCGTTGGGACCAAAAGTATTCGTCGTCTCCTTGCCGTCCGTCGAGTAAGTGGATTCAAAGTCGAAGTCGCCGTTGTCCATGGCCATCTTGGTGGCAACTTTGAGGGAAGGATCCTCGTGGCTGGCTTTCTGCGACATGCTGGACGGGGCCGGAAACTGGCCGAAATCGCTCTTGGTGATATTCAGCTTCCAATCACCGGTGAAGTTCGGCTTCGCGTGAGCAGAGAACGCGGCCAGGCTGAGAAGGACGAAGCCGGCCAGGATCGAGCGGCGGAGATGAAGCATCGCGGGGCTCCTTTCGCGCGTTTTCCGGGAGAAGGAAAAGCGGGTCGGATCAAGCATATCATTGACAGGCCGCTTCTCATTCCACGGCGATTTCGTAGGGAGGAATCGGGAGCGTCTTCCCGGAAGCCAAGCGCACCGCGGCAGGTTGGTCGCCGAAATTGAGAAGCATCAGCTTGCCATTTTCGAGGACGCTCCAGAAGACGTTGTCCGGCTTCTGCATCTGCAGCGCGGAGCGAATGGCCGGCTGGATCGCCGGCGTCTTCAGCAGAAGATCGCGGATGAAACCGGCGTAGGAACGCGACGGGACCAGATCCCCGTGCCACTGGATGACGCGGCCTTTGCCCGTATCGTTTGCCAGCCAGCGCTGCGCGATGGAGGAGTCTCCTTCCACCGTCGTGGGATCGCCGCGCGGCCGCGGCGCGTAGACAAGCGTGCCGCCGGCGCGCACCCATTGATCGATGCGTTCCAGCACCGCCTTCTCGGTCACCGAGCCCCACAGGAACAGCAGAACCTTATATCGCTCCAGGGCGCCATCGCGGATCAT
Organism: uncultured Candidatus Solibacter sp.; assembly: GCA_964450255.1. Lineage (GTDB taxonomy): Bacteria > Acidobacteriota > Terriglobia > Bryobacterales > Bryobacteraceae > Paludibaculum. The sequence continues at coordinate 5,362 of CAYVDY010000266.1, forward strand.
CTGCTCGCTGGCGTAGTCGAAATCAACCTGCTCGCGAAGCGGGGGCCACGCTGAAGTAGATAGAGCCCCAGCGGTAACGGACGAGCTCGTCGTCGAGCTTTACGGCGGTATCGGGATAAAAGGCGGCGACGTCTATGAGCGGCTTGGCGCGCTGATCCAGGAGCTTGGCGTGGCGCAGCCAGGCATCGGCGGACTGGTCGTTCGCTGTCAGGTTGCCCAGGTAGTAGAAGAGATGCACTGCGCCGGTGGTGACAGCGTTGTAGAGGCGCGCCATGACTCCGCGTTTACTGCCGAATCCGCCTGGCTCATAGCCGACCGGGATGCCGTAGAAACGGGCGGCCGAGTTCGCCATTCGCGTAATCGTGAAGTTGTCGGGGAAATCGTCACCCTCGTTGGTGAGGCGGATGCCGCCGCGAACCTTGGCCATGCTGCGGGCCTGGTAGCTGTAGTCGGTGCCGATCTCGACAGGTCCCCAGCCGCCGGAAGACTGGTGGATGACGGTGCCGGGCAGCGCCTGGCGGGACCAGAGGGCCCACTTTTCGCACCAGTCGCTCATCGCGCCCATGTACCAGTCGGCGAAGTCGATGCGTTGGCGCCGGGTCAGGGCGTTGACGGGTAGAAACGTGCGGACCTGATCGAAAGAGGCAAAGGCGCTGCTCCACGCCGTGTTGAGCTTGGCGATGTCGCCATACTGCTTCACCAGATGCTCGCGGAAGTTCGCCTGGGCGTGTGGATCCGCGGCCCAGTAGCCGATGTGAGTGTGGTGCTCGCGGAAGCCGTAGCCAGGACCCTTGGCGGGGTACTGCGCCTCGCCGTAGTCACCGCTGGGTCCGAGTCGGATCCCGAGGAGAGACTTGCGCTGCCGGTAGTGGGCGCCGAACTCGGCGATGAAGCGGCTGGCGTACTCGGTTTGGAAGGGATGAAAGATGGTCTGGGTGTCGTGCTTGATGCCGTGTTCCAGGCACTCAAATCCGATGTTGTCTTTCGAATCGTAGAGCCAGGCCGGGAGGGCGTAGCCGGAGCCGGCCAGCAGCATCGGGAACCATTGAAGGCCGTGCTTTTCGATCTCGTCGAGGATGGCGTCATAGTAGCTCCAGTCGTAGATGCCGCGCGTGCGCTCGACGTAGCCCCAGCGGACGTACGTTTCCACGCCGTTGAATCCCAGCGCGCGGACCAGCGGCAGTTGATTGCGGATACCGGCGAGTGCGTCGGCGACGCGATCAGGTGTGAGGGAATCTCCGGCAACAGAACTGACGCGCTCGGAGTGAATGGCGAATTTGATGGCAGGCTCGACAAGCGGTGCCGCCTCGGTGCCGGGTTGTTGGTCGGTAAGAATGGCGGCGCGAAGATAGTCGAGCCCTTCGACCCGGATAAGCGCCGGCGGCGCCTTGTCGAACTGAAAGACGGCACGTCGGACGCGGCCGGAGTTGACGCGGGCAACGCCCCACTGCCGGGTCTCAGGCAGGCCCGGTGAGAGCGTGATGAGGCCATAGCCGCGGTCGAGAAACTCGATGATCAGCCACACACCGGCAGGCGCGGGCTTTTCGAGTGCGAGGAGGTAGGCCGAACGCGTGTAGTAGTCGGCACTGGGATTGAGGCGGGCGACGGGTGCGCCGCTGATCGGTTCGATGCGCCAGGTAGAGTCCCCGGCGCGTTCCAGGAGAATGCCCTGGGGCTTCGCGAGTTCAGCGGCGTTCCAGCGGGCGAGTTCGCCGCCGCAGGCCAGGATGGAGAAAAGGAGGCCAAAGAAAACTGAGCGTCTCATGGTATGCCTGATTAGGGATAGCAGAAGCGTCGCTGAGCCACAAGGCGCCTCCCGGGCGCTATCGTTGAATGTGCAATGCCAGAGTACATCGCACCAGGTGTCTATGTGGAGGAGATCGGGTGGGGACCGCGTCCGATCGAAGACGTCAGCACCAGTATCGCGGGCATGGTGGGAGAGACCGAACGCGGGCCGCTGGGTCCGCGGCTCGTCACCAGTTGGGCGGATTACACCCGCTGCTACGGGGGCTACATCGATGCGTTCGTCCCGCCGCCAACGCAGAACATCTATCTGCCCTACGCCGTGCGCGGGTTCTTTGAAAACGGAGGACGGCGGCTGTATGTCGCGCGGGTGGCGGGCGCGGGTTCGAAAACCGCACAGGGGATAATCCCGGGGGTCAGCGGCGATACCACCGTGGAGGCGATTGGGCCGGGCAGTTGGGGCAACCGGGTGGTGGTGAGCGTGACTCGCAGTCTGCCGCAGCCGGACCGATATCGCATTCAAGTGACGTACTGCCGCGGCGGCGAGCCGGACGAGTTGGAAGTGTTCGATGACCTGAGCGCGGACAGTACGCTGCCGAATCACGCTGCGACGGTCGTCAACAAGTCCTCGAAGCTGATCCGGATCATCCATTGCCCGTCCACCGTGTCCGAAGCACCCTTACCGGGGATCGCGCTTCAGGGCGGCTCGACCCAGCCGGCGGCCAGCGCCGAGTATCTGAACGACGGCCTGGCCGCACTGTCTGGCATTGACGACGTTTCGCTGATGGCGATTCCCGACGAGGTCCGGCTCAAGACGCTCGGCGCCGCGCTCGTCGAGAAGTGCGAAAGCCTGAAGGACCGGTTTGCAGTTTTGAACGAGCTCGACGATCAAAGAGATGCGACGCAAGTTCGGCCGGCGCGCGATAGCAGCTACGGCGCCATCTACTACCCGAAGCTCCGGGTGCCGGCGCCGCACGCGCCGGAGGGCCACATTCTGGTCCCGCCGTGCGGTCATATTCTGGGACTGATCGCGCGCGTCGAACTGGGACGCGGCGTAGCAAAGGCCCCCGCGAACGAGGTGGTGCGCGGGCTGGTGGAGGAGAATCCGCTGCAGTTCGCGACCGGCAAGAGCGAGCAGGACAGCCTGAATTCGCGCGGCGTCAATGTCGTGCGGGACTTCCGCTCGAGTGGCCGCGGAGTCCGGGTGTGGGGCGCGCGCACGATGTCCTCGGACCCGCAGTGGAGGTACATCAACGTCCGGCGGCTGTGTATCTTCCTGGAACGTTCCATCCAGCGCGGAACGCAGTGGGTGGTCTTCGAGCCGAACTCCGAACGAACCTGGAGCGCGGTCCGCGCCAGCGTGAGCTCATTTCTGGGCATGGTGTGGCGCGATGGCGCGCTGCTGGGGAGCCGCGAAAGCGACGCCTTTCTCGTGAAGTGCGACCGCACCACCATGACGCAGGACGACCTCGACGACGGGCGCCTGATCTGCCTGATCGGCGTGGCGCCTGTGAAGCCGGCGGAGTTTGTCATCATCCGGATTTCACAGAAGATGGCCGCGCCGAACAGCCGCAAGGCCTGATCAGAGCTCGATGCGCGTACCCAACAGCTCCAAAAACTGCGCCAGCCAGGCTGGGTGAGCGGGCCAGGCGGGGGCGGTGACGAGGTTGCCCTGCGTGTGAGCGGCGTCGATGGCGATCTCCGGCGCGGTACCTCCGGCGGCGGCAACTTCCGGGGCAACGGCCGGGTAGCACGAACAGGCGCGACCCTGCAGAACTCCAGCGGTCGCGAGCAGTTGAGCGCCGTGGCAAATGGCGGCCACCGGCTTGTTGGCCGCGAAGAAGTGGCGGACTATCTCCAGAACACGCGGATTCAGGCGGAGATATTCGGGCGCGCGGCCGCCAGGAATCAGTAGGGCGTCGTAGTCTTCGGGATTGACGTCGTCAAACGTGGCATTGAGGACGAAGTTGTGGCCGCGCTTTTCGGAGTAGGTCTGATCACCTTCGAAATCGTGAATCGCCGTTCGAATCTGCTGGCCGGCGGACTTACCGGGACACACGGCGTGAACACTGTGGCCCACCATCTGGAGGGCCTGGAATGGAACCATCAGCTCGTAGTCTTCCACGTAGTCGCCG
>CAYVDY010000267.1:0-9210 GCA_964450255.1 uncultured Candidatus Solibacter sp.
ACTCCGCCTTGCCCTCGTGAATTAGAAAGTTCTTCAGGTGGAGATCGCCATGTACGGTGGCCACAACTTCCGATCGCGGCAGCCGCCGCTCGATCTCTGCAACGATCTCTGTCACGGCGGACCCGTGCGCCTCGAGCAATCGTCCGGCCGTCGCAAAGCTGCGATGGCCTGCGGCTTCCGCAGAACGGGTAAGCCCGGCGAGCGAATGTCGATGCAATGCCGCAAGGGCACGAGCGCAAGCTTCCAGGTCCTGGAAACCGGCGACTGCGCCCGGAATCTCCCGTTGCCACAGTGTTCGAGTCGCCCCGTGGTACCAGGCGTCGCGCCCGAGCTGCCGTGCTAGCGCACACGTCCGCTCGCCCGAATCGCCGATTTGGATCTTTCCATAGAGCGACACCTCACGGCCGGGCAGCGTCACTCTGACGCGAACCGTGCAACCGTGCTCTGGCACGTAGCGCACCAACTCCGGCGAGGCGGCCAGCACCTCGGATACGCCCAAAATCTCCGGCAGAAGTTCTTCGCGAAGGCGCCGAACATCAAACAATTGCTCTAATCCGCGGAGCTTGCGCTCATTGGGGAACCCCCAAACCAACATGCCGAGCTGCGAGATGTGCGTCAGGGCAGGCCCGAAGCGAACACTCACGGGAGGCTGCTCCATCGCCCGCCGCCAGCGCTCCTCGCTGCCTCCAGGTTCGTACACGCGGACGGAGAGCATCTGCTGGGCAGTGGCGCCATCGGCGCGATTTCGCAAGGCCACGTCGTAGCGGATCAAGCAGCTCTTGCCGGGTTTGTGCCGGACATGGCCGACCTCGCAGCTCTCCAGTTCATACGGGCTTTCTGCCGGAAGCCATTCGTTGGCCAGCACGCCCAGCATGGCGCGCGGATCGAGTGCGGTTTCGAGTTGTGGCAATTGCGGGTCCATGATCATCCTGTCTACGCCGCGACGGCGACTCCCGCTCTCCTGTGCATCCATTTCACGAAATGCCCGATGCCCGTCTCGATGGAGGTCTCGGGTTGGTAATCCAGCAGCCGCTGCGCCTTTCCGATATCGGCATGAGTCAAGGGAAGGTCGCCTGGTTGCTCCGGCTGCCGGTCGATGATCGCCTTCTCGCCGATCGCTTGTTCCAAGAGGCCGATCAACCCATTCAAGGCGATGCATTGCGACTCGCCGAGATTCACAACCTCGAAAGGAGTGGGACCATTCTCGCTGTACCGGATGGCTCCTGCAATGCCGCCCAGAATGTCGTCGATGTAGGTGTAGTCGCGAAGTGTCGATCCATCGCCGAAAACAGGAATTGGGCGGCGCTCCAGAATGGCGCGGGCGAATTTGTGAATCGCAAGGTCAGGACGCTGGCGCGCTCCGTAAACCGTGAAGAACCGGAGACACACCACTCGAAGACCATAAAGGTGTGAGTACGTATGCGCCATCAACTCACCGGCGGCCTTGGTGGCAGCGTAGGGAGAGATGGGCATGAGTGGCGCGTCCTCCCGGAATGGCGGAACCGCAGCCGGACCATATACCGAGCTGGATGACGCGAATACGAAATTGCGGCACTCGAAGTCACGTGCCAGTTCCAGCAGGTTCAGGGTTCCGCCGATGTTTACTTCCTGGTAGAGCCGGGCTTCACTCAACGATGGGCGAACTCCCGCGCGGGCTGCCAGGTGAATGATGCAGTCGAAGCGCTCCTCTCGCGCCAGTCGACGCAGGCGGTCGCGGTCTCGGATGTCGGCAACCTCCAGTCGGAACGCCGGATTGCCCAGGTTCCCCGCAGTGTTGTCCCATTTCGTCCGAGGGTCGTAGTAGTCGTTGAAATCATCTACTACCACGACGCGTTCGGCTGAACCCGCGATCAGCCGATCTACTAAATGGCTGCCGATAAACCCCGCACCACCGGTCACAAGGAACCGACGAAGCTTGACGGGAGTCGAGAAGTTCATGCGTGTAGCTCCAGTTGGGATTCGAATGTCACGTGTTTGCCCTCTTGGCTGAACCGCACGATCGGCGCCGCCAGTTTCTCGCCGTACACCGGCGCAACCCAGCCCGCGTCGATCGAAGCGGTCGCTGCAGATCCGGAATGGGTGATGGTCAGGTAGCGGCTTCTCACCGTTTGGCCGACCTGCACCAGATCCTCCGCCGCGTCGGGAGACAGGTGGAAGAGCTGGTCGTAGCGGTGATCGGACTCGCTGCCAAGCTCATCAATCACTACGAAGCGACGCCCATCGAGCATCCGGATTTCGCGCTCGTGCACGACGTCATACTCGAAACTGACGGCCCGCCCCCGAACGAAATTGTAGCCATCGCGACTGCCGAAGCCGAGCAATTCAAACCGCGGCTCCGGTCCTCGCACCTTGAACTTCCGTTGGTGAAACTCGTAGCGCGTTTGATTGCGGCCATCCACCAGCACCGTGTTGTGGTAGGCGGTTCCCCGAAACTCCACCCGCCAGTTCACCTCGCCGGATTCGTCATACGTGTAGCGCCCAGGATCGACAATTAGTGGGCGGCCATATCCGTACAGCTCAAAGCTGAGCAAATCAAAGTGCCCGTGATTGCCGTCGCCCAGAGGTCCACAATCAAAGACCAGATATCTGCTGTCCTTGAACGGCTCGACTTCTCCCCAATCGCTTCGGAGGATGTAGTAGCCGCCGTCGGGAAAGGCCTTCAGCCTCTCGGCAGGCGCCCGTCCGCGACGTCCCTGACTGGAGACCCAGAGATAGCGTTCATCTCCATACAGCTCGTACCCCTGTTCCAGAAGCTCCAGGAATGATCCTGTGTCGCCATCGCTCAGCGATGGGATCAACCCATCCGGCCGATGAACATAGAGTGCGAACTCCAATGCCTTCCTAATTAACCCGTCAAACTCCTCCGGCATTGCGATTCCGTTTATCTGGGCCAACTTCCGAACCGCGATGGCATTCCGCAAGACGATGTGGTGATAGTCCGTCGATTGCTCGCAGTGAACACCATCCGGCCGCAGGTCTGAATGCAGGTTATCGACGATCGCTTGCCGCGCAAACTGGAGCCATTGCTTGGCGCTCGGCATTTCCGGAAACGCCACCGCCACCAAAAACAGTGCGAGAAGCTCAAGCGTCCGGTGATTTCGCGCCGCGCTCAGATGGTTTCTCAACCAATCCGTCTGCTCTTCCAGCGATTGCAGGAAGCACCTTCGAAAGGACTCCGGCACATCAGCTGAGCCGGCAAAGTAGTGCCACGCCGACACCCAATTCTGGATGCGCCGGCCGGCCACGTCGCTCGTCTGAAAGTCCACGGAAACCTGACCAATCCAGCTGCCGGTGATCTCCATCCACTTGTTGAGATATCGACGGTCCCCGGTTCTCTGCCACTCCCGGCCAAGACCAACCGCATAGTAGAACTTGTGCAGCAGAATCAACCATTCCACGTCGGCGGAAGGGTTCGCTGTCCAGTCGAAACCGGGCATCAGTATGTAGGCTTCGCCGTTGAAGTCGAAACGGTCTTCCAGGATTCCATCGGCCACTTCCCGGCTGCATTGCACCGGATCGACGATCGGAAACCAAGTTGGAGTGGAGGTTAGCAAGCTGCAACCTCCTGCCGGTGCTCCACCGGCGTTTGCTCGTCAATCGCTTCGGTGAACATCTGGGCCAGCCGCATCGTGCTGCTTCGTGAGTCGAACACTCGCAGTATCGTGGTCCGTGCCGCCTCGCCCAGGCGCTCGCGCAGCTTCGGCTCTTCCAGCAGTTGCATGAGCGCGTCTGCCAGCGCTTCTGAATCCTTTGGAGCTGCCAGAAGGCCGTTCCTGCCGGACTCCACCAGTTCTGGGATGCCGGAGATGTTGGTTGACACCACCGCCAGTTTCATGGCCATCGCTTCCGCCAGAACATTCGGAATGCCGTCCCGATCGCCGTTGTCTAGAATCTGGCAGGGCAACGCGAAGATCGCACTCTCGGCGTAAATGTCCCGTAGTTCCTCCTGCGTTACGGCATTCCGGAGCCGAACCTGTGCTTCCAACCTGTGCTCGGCAATGCGCCGCTCGACGATCCGCTGATAAGCATCTGCGCCCCCGACGATGAGGCATTCGAACTCGTACCCGCGATCCCGAAGTTTCGCGCAAGCTTCCACCAGGTAGGTAAACCCTTTCTTCTCGACAAATCGCCCGACGGATAGAATGCGCGGCGGCCCCGGCCGCTTCGAGGCCGCTGGCACAAACAGACCCGTATCCAATCCGTGGTAGACCGTGTGAACCGTCGCCCCTCCGGCCGGCCTCACGGCGTCCAAATGCTTCTTGTTTGCCTCAGTACACGTGACAACGAACTGTGCCCGCCGCATCTTGAGCGGCAGCAGATCTCCCGGGTTCAACTCCTGGAGGTATATATCCTTGGCGTGAGCCGTGAAGCTGAAAGGAACCCCGCTTAGCCTGCTCGCGAACATGGTTACCGTCGTCGCACCATGGCAGAAGTGCGCGTGCAGGTGAGCAACGTCAGGAGCCGCTAGCACCGCGTCGGCGATGAAGCCTGCCTGCAGGAACTCCTTGAGAAATACCTTGCGCGGGAACGCCCATCGGCCGGCGCGGTAGCGAAAACTCATTCGCACCGCCTCCCAAAGCGTCCCGGAGTACAATCCGAATCGTCCACTGGCCAGCCGTCCGTGGGCCGAAAGGAAGTTCGGCGAGTTCCGCCAGAGCCAACGGACAAGACTCATGCCGCTGAGTTCCTCGGTTTCGGGCAGATAGACGACTGGGGATACTATCGCGCCTAGTGCCCCATGTTTCTTTTGCCCGGACAGCGACTTCATCGAGAACAGCCGCAACCGGAGTCCGAGCTGCTCCAGCAAATAGATCTCGTTCGTGATGAAGGTCTCCGATGTCCGGCCGAACGCCTTCATGACATATGCGATGCTACGTTCCATTGCAACCTCCCCGCGAACTGTTTCTGATGAACCGGCCGTATCGCCTCGCGGACCCAGTCGGCCACTCCGTCCAGGCCTTTCAAGCTCGCCGGAAAACCTGAAGGGAACGGTCCGGCCGCCAACTGCCGTTTCACAGCCTGCACCAGTACTTTGGGATTCAGGACGTCCGGATGAATCACCTCGATCAGCCCCAACCGTGCCAGCCGTTCTCCCCGGATCCACTGCTCGCGGACCGGATGGGTCCGGGGCACGGCGACGGCACGCTTGTTCAGCGAGAGGATCTCGCACACCGTGTTGTATCCGGCCATCGAGACAACAACGTCGGATGCCGCCATGGAAGACAACAGCTCCCCCGTAAACTCCGTAACACTAACGCTGGGATTCCCATGTACGAGTCGTGCCACGGCTTCGCGTTGATGCCCGGGCATCTCCGGCCCGCAAACGATCAGGCTACGTACACTCGCCAGTTCGTTCAGCCCAGCCGCATAGTTCTCTACGAGAGCATAACCGTCCTCGCCGCCACCGGGCGTCACAAGCACCAGATGCTGTTCGCCACCCGTAAGGAGCTGCGCGCGCAGCCGGACTGCCTCGGCATAATCCGGCGCCGGACGGCGGAGATAACCGCAAAACCGTGTGCGCCTCCGGATGTCTCGAGGGAATAGGTATTCACGGGAGGTATCGAAAACAGTGGGATCTCCCAAAACCAGCACGGCATCGAAGAAGCGCCGCAGGGTTGTGAAGTAGTCCCGCTCCTTCCAGGCGGCGACCGTCGTCTCGGGCGAATCCAGAATGTCCCGCAAGACTAGCGCCATCCGGCAGTCCGGCCGGTGCTTCCGTACATGCTCCAACGTGTCGCGTAACTCATGCTTCACTCCATCTGGCTTCTTGTCGATCAGGATCACGTCCGGATTGAAGTCCCGTGCAGCCGCCAATATCTGTCCGGAGCGGATCTGCATTAACTGGTTAATCTCCGTGCCCAGTGACTTCGCTGAGTACTCGTCAGATCCTACGCGCGAAAGGCAAGGCACCTTGATGTAGTCGAGGCCAGGATGAATACGAAACTCCTGGATCATCGACGAACCGGTGACGAGTAGAACGGACACTCCGGGAACCGCACTCAGGAGGTGATCCGCGACAGCGAGCATTCTCCGGATGTTTCCCAGTCCGAAGGTGTCATGCGAGTACACCATGACTCGAAGACTCATTGTGAAGCTCCTTCCCATTCCCAGCAGCGACCGGTTTTGCCGATCCGGTTGCTTTGACACGGCGTTATTGGATTTGGAACAAGATTGCAATGCTAGCCACATTTGCTCCCATCTGAAAGGGGTTCACTATTGCGGCGAACCTAAACCGGCCGGAGCGGTTTGGGACCAAGTCGGTCTCCGCAGGATGCTCTGGCAATTGGAGGTGCTGTAGGAGGGGCATGGAGAGTAGATGAAATCGGCGCGGCGACTTAGCACCAGGCAGGCCGGGTGCTGAGGACACTGGAGCAGCGATTCACGCTCGCATTCGACTCGCTGCTGCTCCTCCGCGCCGGCGTCCACTGATCCCGCGTCCTGAAGTGATCCAGCAATTAAACGTCCGCAGCCTTTGCGCTCGATGCCTACCCGTTTCTTCTCCAAGCTTCCCCGCCGCGCCCAGACAGGAAGAGTGGCGGGGGCTACAATCAATCCTGAGTGCGACGCACGTCCATCATTTTCTGGTTCTGGGGCCTCATTGCCGTGTGCCCGGCACAGGAGTCGTCCCCGGTCGAACAACTTCTCCGCGCCCAGGCCCTTGCGACACAGGCCGATGCTGAGTTTGCCGCTGGCAAGTACGTGGAAGCAATCCGCCATGCGTCCGAGTGCGCTGATCTCAACGCCATTCTCCGGCAGGCCAAGCCGGAGGTGGATTGTCGCACTACGGTGGGTCGCGCCCGGGTAAACACCGGCGAATACGAGGCTGCTCTCGGCGCCTACGGTGTCGCTCGTATGGTGGCGCGCGACGCCCGCATTACCTCGGCCGAAGTGACACTGCTGAACAACCGGGCCAACGTTTACTATTTTCTCGGCCGCTATAGCGAAGCGCACGTCGGCTATAGCGAGGCCCTCGACATCCTGACCCGCAACCGTACTGAGGACTGGTATGCCCGCCGCCTGCAGATGACTCGTGCCAATCTGGCCGTTCTGTATCAAAAACTCGGCCAATACCAGCGAGCCTTGGCCGTTTATCAGGAGCTCTCTTCAGCCCAGAGTGCGCTCGTCCCCGGCGAGCGCGCTCAACTGCTGACCAATATGGGCGTCCTCTACCGCCGACTTGGCGACCCCTACAAAGCCCTCGACCGCTACCGCGAAGCCGAAGCAATTTTCGCGGCCAACCACGACCGCGACGGTGAGATCGGCGTCATTAAAAACATGGGCATCGCCCTGGCGCTCGATCTGGAAGACCCGGCCCGCGCGCGGCCCAATTTCGAGCGCGCACTACAACTCGCGGAGGCCTCTGGCAATCGGCGTGAAGCCACGCAGGCGCTACTCTATCTCAGCGAGTCGTCGCGCCGGCTTAAGCGCTTTTCGGAGGCATCCAATCAGGCCACGCGCGCTCTAGCGGCCGCGTCCCAGATCAACGCGCCGGAGGAGAAGTGGAAAGCGCAGTACGTGCTGGGCCGCGTCGCCGAGGATACGGGTGCACCAGCCGATGCACTCGCTATGTACCGGTCCGCGATCGCGGCCATTGAGGCAGTCCGCACGGGCATCTCCACGGCCTCCTTGCGGACGGGTTTTCTGGGCGACAAGCGCGATGTGTACGATGCCGCCATCGCGCTACTCATCCGCCAAGGTTCGCCCGATCTCGAGGAGATATTCCACTACATGGAGCAGGGCCGCGCCCGCGCCCTGAAGGACCGGATCGGCGGAACAGCGCAGCCTGTGACGGTCGCCTCCATTCAGCGGCGCCTTGCCGCAGGATCAGCTTTGTTGGAGTTCTGGATGGACGGACCGCGCGGCGCTGTGCTCTGGATTACGCCGGACGGTACCGGGCTTGTGCCCTTTGTCGCCCCGGCCGCAGCAGCGATCGACGCCTATATCGACGAGCTGCGGTCGGGTAAGTCGTCCTGGAGCGAGGCGTCGATACAACTCGGCGCGGCCACGCTAGGCGTCATAGCCAAACTGCCGTCGCCGCAGCCGGCCAATCTCATTCTCGTCACCGACGGTCGCCTCCAGTCGTTGCCCTTTGAGTCGCTCCGAGTGCCGGGCACATCGGAACTTCTGCTCGACCGATTCACCGTCAGCTTCCTGCCGTCAGCTTCTATGCTGACCTCTACCCGCGCCGGTCGCGGCTGGCTGCCGCCCTGGCGGAAGATCCTCATCGCCTTCGCCAGTCCGCGATTGCCCGCCGTCTCTTCCGGATCCACGCTTTTTTCTGAATCGCTCAGCGAGTTGCCAGGCGCTACCGAGGAGGCAAAAACTGCCGCATCTGTCCTTTCGGGCCGTGCTCAGGTGTACGCCGGCGCCTCCAACCTCAAGCAGTATGTAACGACCGTCAATCTTCTCGGAGTGCCGCTTGTCCACTTCGGTACTCATGCCATTGCGGACAGCGCCGATCCCGACCGGTCCCGCCTCGTCTTCACGTCTCCGGATCCAGCCCGCCCCTACGACTTCCTTTTCGCTCGCGAGGTTGCTGCAATCGACCTCTCAACGACAATATTGGTGACACTTGCCGCGTGCGACACGGAGTTGGGCCAATCCGTCGCGGGTGAGGGCATTCAGGGACTGAGCCGGGCATTTCTTGGCGCTGGCGCCGGATCCACGATCTCCACACTCTGGCGCATCTCGGATCGACCAGCGGCCGAATTCATGCACACCTTTTATGCGGCCTTGAACGACGGCCAGAGCGTCTCGTCTTCGCTGCGCCAAGCAAAGCTGCAGTTCCGGCGATCCGGAGGGCCGCTCGCCCACCCCCGCTACTGGGCCGCCTATGTGCTCAACGGGGACGCCGCCGGCCGCACGCCTCGATCCACTCTGGGTCTATCGCTGGCCGGCCTGGCGGCGGCCGCCCTCGCTGTGCTGTGGGGGGCTTACCACCTCAGAATGGCAGCGAAATAAGCGGCTGCAGATTTCCGGTGGAGGAGTCCGCAGTGAAGCTCACTACCTGCACCGGCACACTTGCGGTCACGCGCACCACCGTTCCCGGGCTGAGTTTCCTGGCGAAGAATTCGCCCAACTCCCGTGTGATCTCCTCACCGAATGCCAGGGTCACGCTGGCACGGGCTAATACGCCGCTGGCCGGCGTCCAAGCTACCAGCCCGATCTTTGCGGTTTCCGCGTTCGGGTTCTGCAGCGCCAGTCCGGTCA
>CAYVDY010000268.1:0-9210 GCA_964450255.1 uncultured Candidatus Solibacter sp.
CTTCCAGTCCGCCGGGACAGCCGGTATGGCGAGCAACAGGGCAATGAGGAACAGCCGGCAGCGGGACATGACTAGAGTGACTTTCCGATGCGCGCGCGGACATCGTCCGAGAAGCGCGAGATGCGCTCCTGGACGAACGCCGCGATATCAAGTGATGGGTCGTGCACCAACGGTGTCAGGTCCATGCCGAAGTTGATCATCTGCGCGGCGTCGACACCGTGGCTCTGGTGATAGGTGGCATGTGCGCGGCGCCGGCCGAACGTCGCCAGGTCATAGCGCTTTCCGCCGGCGATCTGCGAGTCGAAGACACCCAATAGCGCCGCTGCAATATTCTCGTGCCCGTCCAACTGGAAGACCGTCTTATCGGTATCCACCATCCAGTCGAGATCGCGCCACACTTCGCAGCCGTAGAGCTTTTCGGGCCGCTCGTCCGGCGCCAACTCGCGAATGGCGGCGATGGTCCGCAGAGTCACGGCAACATGGGTATCGTGCTTGTCGGCCAGGTTGTGCGTGTACACAATCCGAGGCCGCGCCGCGCGGAGCAATGCGAGCAGGTCGTCCTTGGGTCCGCTGGCATCTGGATTCTTCACACCCGAACTCGGATGGTCCAGAAACATGGCCGCGCCGTACTCGCCGACAAACGCCGCCTTCTTCTGCTCCACCCTGCGGATGGTGCGCATCTCCGCGTCTGTGTACTTCGCGTACAGGCCGTCCCGAGGCGAGCCCGCGCCGTCTGTCACGATGACGCCGAGAAACCACTGGTCCGCCTGGCCGAAGCACGGCAGTATGCCGTCCAGCGCCATGATCTCCAGATCGTCCTGATGCGCCGCGATTGCCATGTGTGTCGTCCGGGCAAGCGCAGCGTCGGCCGCGATCGAGTCCGGAACGTAAATTTCGAAGGTGGGCTGACTGAACTGCATCACGCACTCTCCTTCGCGAGGCTCGGCAGGCTCGCCGCGGCGATGGACTGGCCCACCCGGCGGCTCTTCTCATCCGGCATCGCCAGCGTCACCTTTTCGGCCACGTCGGGAAACTCCGCCGCCAGAACCTGGTTAGCGACATCGAGCAGAATCTCACCACCTTCGCCCGTGGTCACGCGTCCCAAAGCGAGGATGTGCTTCAGCGCGTAGAAATCAGCGTAATGCGCCACGGCGTACCCCAGACAGGATCCGATGGTCTGGTAGACCTTTCGCGCCAACGGATCACCCGCCTTCATCTTCTCCTGCAACACGACCAGCTTCTCAGGCAGGGTTAGCCCGGCCGGGAACTCCATGCCCGCTCGACTGGCGATGCGATTGGCGCCCACCTGCGAGAAGTACTGCACGCCGCAACCGGAGTCGCCCGACCACTCATCCACCGGGCCGCCTTCGCGATAATCGACGGGCACAAAGGCTAGCTCGTTCAACCAGCCCGTGATGTTGCCCGCACGGTCCACGTAACCGGCAGCCAGGCTGGATCCGAACGCAACGCCAAGCACCGGATTCTCACCGATGGACATCGAACCGGCCAGCGCCGTCACGTCGCCGTCGTTAACTACTTCCATGGGTACGCCGAGCTCATCGCGAATGCGCAGGAACACTCCGGCGATGTGATCGTCGAAGTCCTTCTGCGACACGCCGCGATAGAGCGAGGCGACTCGCGCGCGGTTATTGATGTAGATGCCCGCGGCGCTGCCGCCCACCGCATCCAGACGCGGCATTTTCGCGGCGGCGCGGCGGATGGAATCCAGAATTCCCTCGTAGTGGTAGTTCGGATCGCTCTGATTGCGCGGATCCCAGACGACTTCTTCGCTGAAGATCGCCTCGCCGTCCACTACGGCGCTGGCCTTGCGGTCGCTGGCTCCAAGATCGAAGCCGACGCGGCAGCCTTCTAGGTGGCGGCCCAGGGGCCGTGACGTTTCTTTGGCGGCGGGCACGTTTTCGGGGTCCGTGATTATGACGGTGAAGGGATGCTCGTGGACACTGCCCATGAATTCGGCATCAAACTGCCGCGCGCCGCCGGGCGCGTAGGCGTGCTGCAGATACTCGCCGATTTCGCGCGGTCCACCAACATAGAGGCGCCAGCCGCCACGCTGCCACAGGAGGAACTTGACGATGCGCTCGACGTACGGCAGGTTCAAATCGAAGTGCGCCGAACCGGGCGCGAAGACAATCGTCTCGAAAATGGAGACAGAGCCATCGGCGCGCTCCAGCGCCAGGCGTAGCGGCGTCGAGCCAGTGCGCGCAGCGAGTTCGCGGAATGCGCGGTTGTAGAGCGACGCCGGTTGAAAGCCGGGATCCAGCACGGGCGGGATCAACATCTTGACGGTGAGAGGATCGGTTTTTGAGGTCATAGGAAAGAACTGCCTAAAACCCCATTCTCCGGCTCCAAGCGCATGGAAGTCCACTGCCCCTACGGGCACGGCACCGGTTAGCGGAACAGAACCAGGTCGTTTACTGCCACGCGGGCCCCAAGCGACGCCCCATACTTCTCGCCTTTCACGACCAGGCGCAAGGTATGCTTGCCGGGCTTGAGACGGAATTGGTGCCACACGGACTCGCCGCCCTTCCAGTTATTCTCGTCCGGGTAGACGTCGACGGTGCGGCTGAACTTGCCGTCCAGATAGACATCGGCCTGCCCGCCTTCCGGCAGGTACGGACCAACGAGAATCGCGCCGGTGCCTTCAAACTCGATCGTTGTTTCGGCGCCCTTCTGATCCGCCCAGCGGATCTTCTTTTGGGCATCGTCCTGCCACGGGCCTGAGAACTTCCAGCGCTTGTCCGTATAGGCGATACGCTCGACAGGCGAGCCGAAATCATCCCACAGTTCGAGCTTGGGGGCCTTGGCGGCCTGGATCTTCACAGTCAGTTGGTTGCCGGAAACGCTGCCGCCGTTCTTCTTCGCCACGGCTAGCGCGCGGTTATAGGTGCTGTCGACGATGGTCTTAAACGTGAAGTCCGTGTAGCGGAACTTTCGATCAGCGAGCTTCGGAATGCCGTCTTTCCATATCCCGGGGATCTTTTCATAACCAAGCATGGTACCGAGGATTCCGGCGGCGGAAGAGGGGTTGCAGTCCGAATCCTGGCCCGCCCGCGTGGAGATCTCGATCGTCTTCGTCATGTCGCCGTCACCGAAGAGAAGTCCGAACGCGATGTACGCCCCGTTGAGCTTGGCGTCGATGTTGAACGGGCGCAAGGCGCCGTCGGGACAAGGGTCGCGGCGATCCCACTTGTCTTGTACCAGATGCCACACTTTCTCCCAGTCCTTCGGATATTGCTTGTGCCAGGTGAGCATGTCAGTGATCAGCAGGGCGTAGGGACTCTTAGCGGGAATGCAGGCGAGGCCTGCTTCCACAACCCGGTGGGGATCGCTTTCGAAGAAGGCAGCGGCATACATGCAGCCGACGAACATGCCGCCATAGAGACCGTCGCCGTAGTTCATTACGCGGCCGGCGCGCCAGGCGATACTGTTGGCCGCCTGCGGCATTCCCGGCGTCATCAACCCAATGAAGTCGGCCTCGATCTGGAAGTCTATGTCATTGGCGTGAGCATTGTAAGTTGGCGTGCCGGTGAGGGTGGCAGAAACGCCGCGCTTCAAAGCACGGCGGGCAGCGAGGTTGGCGTGCCATAGATCGTACTTGGCGTCTTTGAACATCGCGCCGAAGTCCTCGGTTGTGGCGTCGAGTCCCTTGTCGTCGAGCACTTTGGCGAACGTCATGTCGACGTACAGGTCATCCTGGTTCAAGGAGTTGTCCACCTTTTCCGGCTTCCACTGCGGGAGATTGGCCGTGGGGATGATCTTGCCGTTGTAGCGGAACTCCGTGGGCGCGCCATAGGAGACGCCGATCATCTGACCGGCCCAACCGCCGGCGATGCGGTCCCGCAGTTCGGAAAGAGAGATGGTGCGGGCGCCTGGCTGAGCAGAGGCACACAGCGCAAAAAGAATGAGGATGGTGAACCGATTCATGGGGACTCCAATTGTGACTGGGTCACATCGGAATCGTATCAGACTCAGGCGTTCTTAAAGCTGGGTTTCCCGGCCCGCAGCCAGCCGCCTAGCGACACAGCGGGCGCCCACAGCAGCAGCAGGCCGGTCTGATACCAGACCTGGATCTGTCCCCAAGTCATGATGGACGAGGTGATGCCCATCAATTCGCCCCAGATCATAAGCGCGACGATATGACGCCAGGGTTGGTTTGGCGCAAGCCGAGCGGTGATGTAGCCACCGATGATAGACCACAGGGTGCTGGTAGCCAAGCTGATGGCCGCCAGGAAATCGGGCGGCAATTTACCATGAACGTATTGGTCTGGGAACAGCAGATTCATCGCCCCATCGGTGGCGATAACCAGCACGCCTACTGCGGCCCATCCCAGAAGGACGGCGAGGATACTACGAACCATGCTGTATCTTAATGGGCTAACTGCGATTTGCCAAGCGGAATCTGAGGTTTGTGATGGCGGTCACATACGGGCGTTCAGAACGGAGGCAGACTGGAGGCATGAGCTCCCACGGAACCCCGAGTCTTGCAGCCGGCACGGTCGGCGATTGGACGTCGCGCAATTTTCGCTGCGTCGTAGTAATCGAGAAGTTTGGTCTGGACTTTCACACGGAAGCGGACTTGTCTCTGGAAGAGGCATGTGGCAGGCACGGCGCGAACCCGGCGGTGGTATTGGCCGAGCTCGAAGCGGCGGCGGCAGTGCGCGCGGCTGTGGAGAAGGACTGGGACGCAATGTCGTTGCGCGAGTTGATCGCCCACATCATCGTGCGGCACCATGAGTATCTCAAGCTGGAATTGCCAAGACTGCGGGCGCGGCTGGATCGCATGGCCTCGCGTCACGGCGAGCGGGATGGCGCGTTGCTTACCCGCCTGCATGCCGTGTATTGCGAACTGCAGGCCGACCTGGACGGGCACCTTCACAAGGAAGAGATGATCCTTTTCCCGGTGATCGAGCGCTATGAGGTCACTGCCAAACTGGGCCACCTGATGCCGCCTCCGCCGTTCGGCACGGTGATGAATCCGATCGGCGTGATGGAGCACGAGCATGACGCGGTGAAGAAGCTGCTGGCGCAGATGCGCGAGATCACGCGCGACTATGTGCCGGCCGACTATGCCTGCGCGAACTTCCGCGGCGTGTTCGCGTCGTTGGAAGAACTCGAGGCGGACCTGTTCGAACACATCCGGCTGGAGAACGACATCCTGCATCCGCGCGCGGCGGCGATCGAGAAGTCACTCCGGAGTTAGGCCGGCACGGAACTCGACGGGAGTCCAGCGTTCGGGCTGATGAGTATCGAGGACGCCGTGGGGTGTCAGGCACCACGCGGGGTGCGGCTGAATCTCGCGGCCGTGGATCATCAGTTTCTCGAAACGGCCGAAGAAGAACCGCCATGTGTCGCCATCCCGCGGCGGCAGGCTGCGTCCGTTGGCGAGATGCGTCATACCGGCCCACGGGAGCTTGAGATCCGCCTCCCAACCACGAGAAACGCGGGTGCGGTCGTTGAGGTAACCGTCGAGGACGACGCTGGATTCGAGGCCGGGAAAGTCCCAATCGCGGAAGGCCCAACGTGCGCCGCGCGGGTGTGTGCCGCGCCAGAACGATTCGCCGGTGCGGTCGTAGTCCCCAGCAAAAGACAACGCTTTGCGGCGATGCACGTCGAATTCCCCGCCGGGGAACTTGTCGTAGGCGTCCTGCCAAAGGAAGAGAACTTCGTAGATGGTACCCAGTGCGTTGATTTCGAATTCGTAGTAGCAGTCGCCACCGTCGATGAAGAGTTCGACGTCGTTTTCGAGGAAGATGAGAGAGTCGCGTTCGGTCTGATGCGCTTCGATGAACGGCTCCTCGATCCAGAAGTGGACGTAGAGGTTCTGTTCGTCCCAGAGCGCGGCGGCGCGGGTATCGAGAAGGGCGGGCTCACCTGTGACCATATCGACGAAGCGCGGGGAGCGCGCGGCGCGGGACCAATCCGGCGGGCCGGCGGTGCGGTGGCAAACGTAAGGCCCGGTCACGCTTCCAGCTCCAGCATGACGAGGCCGGAGCCGAGCTTGGGGTAGAAGTAAGTCGATTTCTGGGGAAGCACCTGGCCGCCGAAGGAAACACGGGCCATGCCTTCGATGGGCAGGTCTTCCAGAAGAAACGCGATCTGCGCGCGGCCCTCGCGGACTTCGGCCAGAGCTTCTTCTCGCGTGCGCTTGTAACGCAGATGGCCGCCGGCCGTTACCTTTTCCGGTGTGAGAGCGAGGATACGAGTGAGGATCTCGTCCTGGAGCACAGCCACGTTCAACGCGCCTTCGGCCACGGATACGTCGGTGTGATAGGAGCCGGTGGCCAGCTCCACGCCGAAGCGAATGTGTCCGGGCGGAGAGACGAGCGGATCGAGGCCGGGTGCGAGATTCGGCAGCGCGGCGAGAAACGCCGCTTCGTCGAACTGCTGCAAGGAGTGGACGATGCGGTGGGTAGCGAAGCAGCGCAGGCCGGGTGAGTGAAGGCTGACAAAGGTCATCAAAGTGCGCGGCTGGCCCATGCGCAGGGCGGTTTCGTAACGGTGGTGACCATCGGCGATGAGGATGGGCTTATCGGCCATGAGAAGCTGCATGGCGGCGACCCAGACGGGGTCGGCGACGCGCCAGAGCTGATGGCGGGTGTGCTCATGGTCCTGGTATTCCAACTCCGCGGGTGTGGCGCAGATGGCGGCGAGGCGTGCGTCGATTGTGCCGTCCTCGTCTGGAAACAGCATGAAGATGGAGTCGAACTGGACTTGCGTGGCCTTCAGCAGGTTGAAGCGATCTTCTTTGGGACCGGAGAGGGTGCGTTCGTGGCGGAAGACGTTTCGGCCATAGTCCTCGGTGTCGCCGAGGCCGACGAAGCCGCGGCGGACGAGGATCTCGCCGGTGCCGGGGACGGGAAAGGTCTGCTGGTAGACGAAGAAGGCGTCGCCGGTATCGCGGGCGAGAATCCCCTGCCCTTTCCATTCGGCGAGGCGTGCGCCGGCTGCGGCGTAATCGCCGTTAGGGAGGATCAAGTGGGCGAAGTTGTAAGGGCTGCGAGCCTTGTAGTCACATTCGAGCGCGGGCGGGATGACATCGTAGGGCAAGGTGGCGAGATTTGCGATCTCGCCAGCCTTGGGAGTATAGCGGAGGGCTCGCAACGGATGGATAGAGGCCATCCGCTGATTTTATAGGAGCGAGGCGAGGTCCGTGCAGGGAATGTTCTGATCCTGGGCCACGGCGGGGTAGGTGCAGTGTCCCTTGAAGGTATTGACGCCGAGGGCGAGGGCCGCGTTGGAGGCGATGGCCTTCTCCGCGCCCTGATTGGCGAGCAGCATGAGAAAGGGCAGAGTGGCGTTGTTGAGGCCGTAGGTGGAGGTGTGCGGCACGGCGGCGGGCATGTTGGAGACGCAGTAGTGCAGCACGTTATCGACGAAGTAGACGGGGTCCGTATGGGTGGTGGCCCGCGACGTTTCGCAGCAGCCGCCCTGATCGATGGCGACGTCGACGATGACGGAGCCGCGCTTCATCAGCGGGAGCATGTCGCGGCGGACCAGCCGTGGCGCGGAAGCACCGGGGATGAGGACGGCGCCGATGACTAGATCGGCGTGCTTGAGGGATTCGCGAATGGTCCAGACGTTGGAGGCGAGGGTGATGACACCGCCGTTGTAGATGTCGTCGAGTTCGCGCAGACGGTTCAGGTTGCGATCGATGATGGTAACGTTGGCGCCCATGCCGAAGGCGATCTTGGCAGCGTTGTGACCGACAATACCGCCGCCGAGGACGGTGACGTTAGCGGGCGCGACGCCGGGTATGCCGCCAAGGAGCACGCCGCGGCCGCCGTTGGGGGCTTCCAGATATTGAGCGCCGACCTGCACGGCCATGCGCCCGGCCACCTCGCTCATGGGGGTGAGCAGCGGGAGCGAGCCGTCCTTCTCCTGAATGGTCTCGTAGGCGATGCCGGTGACCTTGGATTCCATGAGTTGGCGGGTCAGTTCGGGCAGCGGAGCGAGATGGAGGTAGGTGAAGAGCGTGAGCCCCTCGCGGAAGAAGCCGTATTCGGAAGGCTGAGGCTCCTTCACCTTGATGACGATATCGGCGGCGCCCCAGACGTCGGCCGCTGTGGGAACGACGCGGGCGCCGGCTTCCAGATACTCTTCATCGGTGATGGACGAGAGGGAGCCGGCGCGGGTTTGCACGACGACTTGGTGGCCCGCTTCCACGAGCGTGGTAACGCCGTGGGGAACCAGGCCAACGCGGGATTCATGGTCTTTGACTTCGCGAGGTACGCCGATAATCATTGCTGTTTTCCTTCCGTAGGCGCCTGTACTGCAGGGCTGGCGGATGCTGGCGGGGGTTCCGTCCTAGGTCCGAGGCCCAAGGCGATGAGAGTGAGGGAGTCGAGTTTGCCACGACCGCTCATGTTGTTGATGCGCTGGTCTTCCTGAAACTTCTTGAGCGCCTCCACGGACTGCGGACCCCAGACGCCGTTGGGCTCAACTTCATAACCTTTGGCGGCAAGGGCTTGCTGGATCTCGCGGGTGCGTTCTTCGCTGGGCTGCTGCTGGGTAGCGCGTTTAGGTTTTGCGCGCGACTTGGATGACTTCTTCTTAGTGGACGCCTTCACCGGAGTTTTGGACCCGGCCTTTACAGTGGGCGGGGACTTCTTTGCGGTTTGGGAAAGACCTGGAAGGAAAAAGGCTAGAAGCAGTGCGGAGGGCAGGAACGGAAAACGGGGCAGCTTCACGATTGCAGGATAGCAGAGTATACGGTCTATGGGGATGGCCAGGAGTTTGGGGGTGTGGGAGGGGGGCGGATGGGGGAATTGTCCCTCCCACACCTGGCGGGTGGTGGAGCCTCCATTATACGCACTTTGTGGGGGAATTGGAAGGGAGCCCTAATTATTAAATAACTTTAATCACTTTACAGGGGAAACAGAGGCCCAGGTGGCGGATGAGAGGTCCAAAGCGCAGAGGCCGGCGCGGATGTGGTTCTGGTTGGCCCATTGCTGTAGGGAGAGGGAGCAGGCGGCTTCATTGGGCTCGCATTTCCAGCCTTGGGGGAAGAGGCCGCTATAGCCGTTGAGGGTAGGGAGATTGAAGCGGCGGGCGAGTAGCATGGCGTCGATTTGAGTATCGGCGGGCCGAGGGGAGTGGGCGACGTAGAAGTGGCGGCAGGGTTGGGGTGGGGGCGGGGTGCGCCCGAGGAAGGCGCGTGCGGCGTGGAGGGAGTAACCGGGGAAGGCGTTC
>CAYVDY010000269.1:0-9208 GCA_964450255.1 uncultured Candidatus Solibacter sp.
TTGGGGCGGCCGGGTTGTAGGTTTCCAGCCGGGGGACCGTGGTGTGGGTCAGGCGCTACGCGCGGGAGAAGGCAGGCTTGGCTCGGCACATGCCCAGCGCAAGCGTGGCGACCCGCGGGCGGATGTCGATGATGGCCGCGGAGAACGCAGCAGCGGCGCTGGAAGGGCTGCGGCCGCCGAACGTGTTGAATGCGGAGTTGCTGGGCTAGCGGCTCCCTTTTTGGCATTAAACTGGATTCAGATGATACGTCGGCTGTACGTCAACAACTTCAAATGCTTCGTCAACTTCACATTGAAGTTGGGACCCAAGCAGGTGATCGTCGGCGAGAACGGGTCCGGCAAATCGACACTGTTTGAGGTCTTGCGACTCTTGCAGCGGTTCGCGATTGACGGAGAGCGCGCTGCCGACTTGTTTCCCTCGACTTCACGCACCCGCTGGTACCGCGCGGACGGTCAGGCGTTTGAGGTCGACGCTCAATTGCCTGAGGGCCTATTCCGGTATCGCCTGAGACTTGAGCTCTCAGGTCCCAAGGCGGAGCCCGAGGTGACCGAAGAATTAGTCACGGTTGACGAGAAACCTCTCTTCGCTTTCTCGAACGACCAAGTACAGCTGTACGACGACCAACATGAAGTGGGTGCGAAGTACCCATTCGATTCGCATCGATCGGCCCTCGCCACAATTTCCGGTCGTTCCGACAATCGACGATTATCCGCCTTCAAGGAGTTCCTGGGTTCTATACTATGCGTGCAGATTGATCCCAGGGCGATGCCCCCTACGGCTGAGACTGAAGACAGGATGCTGAGCCGGTATGCCAAAAACTTCGCCGCTTGGTACCGGCACGCCCAGGCGGAGGACGCCTCCGCGGCGATTGACCTCCACAGGGATCTTCAGAGGGTCTTGCCTGGGTTCGACTCGATTGTGCTCAGATCGATAGGCGAGAACAGGCGTCAACTGAATGTTCGGTTCGCGAGTCAGGTGCCGGGTGAGGCTTCGCAATCCAGTGAGTTCTCGTTCGGCGATTTGTCGGACGGGCAGAGATCTCTGATCGCTCTCTATGCTCTATTGCGTTTCGCCATTCAACGTGGCCAGACGGTTTGCATTGACGAGCCGGATAACTACCTTGCTCTCGCTGAGATTGAGCCTTGGCTCAACGCGGTACTAGACTCCGTGGACGATGGGGACGGTCAGGTGGTGATTGTCACTCATCATCCGGAGATCATCGACAGGACCGTTCTGGAGATGGGAATACAATTGATGCGGCACGGCCTGGAACCGGCACGCGCCAGCATTTTCCAACAACCATCAGATTCGCACCTGACTGCGTCTGAGCGCATGGCTCGAGGCTGGACGGGTGAGTAACCGCATTGCCACAATCATCATCCTCGCGGAAGACCTTCGACAGGCGAACTTCGCGCGTCGATGGCTGATTCGCATGGGCCACGAGGCGCGAAGCATCCGGACGCGTATCTGTCCGGCCGGTTCCGGCGCGGGAGAACAGTATGTCCGCCAAAACTACCCCGGTGAGTTGACTGAACAGCGCCGTCGGGCAGCGGAGCACAAGAGCGCGATGGTGGTGCTGATCGATGCCGATACAGAGCCGGTGGCCCGACGTCACCAACAGTTAGACCACATCGCAAAACGAGAGCCGGGCGAATCCGTGGCTGTCCTCGTGCCCAAACGGAACATCGAGACTTGGCTCTTGTTTCTCTGCGGTGAGGGCGTGGTGGAAGACGTGGACTACAAGGGCCGAGCAATGCCGAAGCGGGCCGAAGCCATTGCCGCTGAACAGTTCGAGGCCGGCGTTAATCGCCCGCCAGCGAACTGGCTACCCTCTCTGCACGACGCAGCGACAGAAGCCAGACGCATTCCAAGGGCTACTTCTTAAAGAACCACAGCCAGAAGTACTGCTCCCCGGCGCCGTGGCGGTGGCGCGGTTCGAAACCACACTCTTCGGCCATCTCCACGGCTTGGGCGTCTGAGAATGGCACGCCGAGCCATGTGTCGTCGGAGTCGGTCTGGAGGGACGGGTCACCCTGAACCTGGAACTTGAAAAGAGCGCCGGGCCGCAGCAGCCGACTGACTTCCCGCACATAGTTCACGATCACTTCCCGGCTGGGAATGTGCTGGAAAACGATGGTGGAGAAGGCGAAATCAAAGTCCTGCACGGGGACAACGGATAGATCCATGCCGTTGTTCTGATAGACGGTGGCGTTCGGACGGGAACGGAGCGCCTCGGTGGCCTGAGCGACCATTTCACCGCTCACGTCGACAGCGTGAACCTCGCCGAAGAGCCGGGCCAGCGCGCGGGTGACGCGTCCGGCGCCGCAGCCGATTTCGAGGACGCGCATCTGTTTCGGGTCTTTGCCCTGGCAGATGTTGGTCATGTCGGTGAGGATCTCTTCCGCGACGGTGCGCTCGCCGGAGGCGAAGAAATCGTCATCGGTCCAGTCTGTGCGTTCTGTGTTGACGTAGAAACGGGCGTTCTCTCTCGCGCGTTCATCCCAGTCACGGCGCATTTTGTCGAGCGTGCGTTCGAGGTTCGAAGAGTCCATGGGGCTACTTTCCATTGTACCCTTGAGGCTGGGACGGACCGAGGCGTGTTATATTCGTAGAGAACCTAGTGGGCGGCTAGCTCAGTTGGGAGAGCACCGCGTTCGCAACGCGGGGGTCGCGGGTTCAAGTCCCGCGCCGTCCACCAATCCAACCTCAAAACAGACGTAGCTGACGCTTCTTGAAAAAGTGGCGGGAAGCTTCCCTGCCCTTCGTGGGCGAATGGTAGAGGATCGCTCCGTCAAAACGGCGAGCCATTTCGCTAGCCACTTCACGTTCGGGATCCTCAGAACCGATGGCGGGCTTGCCGGTCTCCACGATCCACGCGGCTGTCAGGTCGTTCAGGCGCTGCTCCAGGGTGAGATCGGCGCAACGCCACACGCCTTCTCGCAACAGGGCCTTCTGCTTTTCGAATTTAACGACGATCCCCATAGTTCTGGTCCGTTTTCAGAAGTATCACATTCCGCGGCGGATCGTGAGAGGAAGTGACTTCGATCACACTACATTTGCGGAGGCGTAGCGTTGCCGTCAATCCTGAGCAGTGATTTTGGAGAGGTCACGTTCGATGAGAGGGAGGTTTACCTGTTTCCGGAAGGGCTGCCGGGATTGGAAGCGAGCAAGGAGTATCTTCTTCTGGAGCGTGAGGGCCTGGCTCCATTCTGTTTTCTGCAGAGCGTCAGCGATGCCGCGCTGCGGTTAATCTGCCTGCCGGCCGGGATGGTGGACGCGACGTATGTGGCCGCGGTCGGGGCGGAAGACACGGGGGATCTGGGAGTAGCCGCTGGCAGCTATGGGCCGTCGGCCTCGGAGGTTCTAGTGTTGGCAATTCTGACAATTCCGGACGATGGCCCGGCAACGGCGAATTTGTTTGCGCCCATCGTTCTGGCGCCGGCCGCTCGGCGGGGGCGCCAGTGCATCCAGTTCGATTCCTGCGCGCCTGTTGACCATCCCATCCCGTGGATGACGCGGCGCGAGCCAGGGGCGGTGGTGTGATGCTGGTGATCCGCAGGCGGGCTGGCGAGGCGATCGTTCTCCCCGATGGCGTGGAGATCCACGTCCTGGAGATCAGTGGCTGCCGGGTGAAACTGGGTGTTGTCGCGCCGGCGCATGTCTTTGTGGTGCGGAAGGAGGCGGAGGAAGCAAGGCGGCAGAATCTGGCGGCGGCGGCCTCCCCGATCCCGGACGCGCTGACCGTTTGGGCTCAGGCGTTCCGGGATGAGGCGGCATCGACGATTAGAAAATGAACTTCAGCGCGAACTGAATCAGACGCGGATCGAACGTGGACGTGATCCGGCCGAATGCGCCGTTGCGGCGATCGAGCACCGGGGTTCCGAAGTTGGTCTTGTTGAACAGGTTGAAGAACTCTGCACGGAAGTTCAGGCGGGAAGCTTCGTTGATGACCGGGATGCGGAAGTTCTTCTGAACGGCCATGTCGGTCTGGTAGAGCGGAATACCGTAGACCACGTTTCGGCCGAGACTGCCGAACGGCGACGTGGCAGTGCCGATGGCCACGGCATCCGGATTGAGGAACTGCTGGCTGTTCTGGCGGCGGGGATCACTTTCCGGAATCGTCAGGCTGCCACCGAGGTAGTTCGGGCGGAGCGCCACGTTACCGAGGAAATCGGCCTGGCCGTCCGAGAGAAAGGCCTGCGTATCGCCGTAGCGGAGGTTGAGCGGCTGCCCGCCTTGTATGGAGACGGTTGCCGAGGCTTCCCAGCCGCCGGCGAAGGCGTCCATGAAGGCGTTCATGTTCTGGCCGTAGCGGCGGCCTTTGCCGAATGGCGCGGTCCAGACGATGCTTGAGATGTTGTTGTAGCGCTGGTCGAAGCTCGACGCGCCCTTGTCATTTTGCGGATTGTTGATGTCCTGCGGGTTCGGCGAGCCGCCGTTTGTGGTTTCCAGCACTTGTCCGACGTTGTCGATGGCCTTGGAATAGGTGAACGCGTTGAGGAAGAGCAGGTCCTTCCCGCGGTGCTCGAACTTCGCCTGGAGGCCGTGGTAGTTGGAGAAGCCGGTCGGCACGACACCGGTGATGTTGCCGAAACCCTGGTAGGGACGACGGGCGTTGAGTGTGGCGAGCGGGGTGAGACCCTCTGCCACTTCGGTAGCTGTGATGGGCCGGGCCTGGTTGAAGTCGCCGAGCAGCGGCAGCAGGCTGCCCTTGTTGCCCACATAGGCGACATCGAGCAGTGTGTTGCTGGCAAGGCTGTACTGCGTGGTCAGGTGCCAGTTCTGGATGTAGCCCCACGGCATATCACGCTGCATGTAGAGGATCACGTTGCTGGGCAGACCGGTGGGATAGCCGTCCTGCGTGCGCCGGAAGCAATCCGCATAGTTGTTGCCGGAGCAGAGATTGGTGAGGAGATTGGCGCCCTGCTGGCGCGAGAAGCGAGTCACGAACGGGGCGTTGGTGCCCATGACTTCAGCCGAGGCCATGCGGTTCCAGTAGTTGTAGCCGAGGCCGTAGCCGCCGCGGAACACCATCTTCTTCGAGGCCTGGAAGGCTGCGCCGATACGCGGGGCGAAGTTGTTGGTGTCGAGATCGCGGAGGGCGCGGTCGCTCCAACTGCCGCCCTTGGCGACTATGAGCTGCTTGGTGGCAGGGTCGAAATTCGCCTGGCGATCGTCGGCGGTATACATCGGGCTGGTCAGTTCGTAGCGCAAGCCCATGTTCAGGGTGAGCTTGCGGCTCACCTTCCAGTCGTCCTGGATGTAGCCCCAGTGCGCCTGCTGACGCGTCTGGGCTTCAATCTGCGTGGCAATCTGGTAGCTGGAGCGCGCGCCTGCGAAGAAGTCGCCCAGCGCCGATCCCGTGAAGGCGCCGCCGTAAGCATCAATGCCGTAGAGCGGATTGGTGTCGTCCACCAGTATGCCCAGCCAGAGGAACTCATAGCCGAACTTGAGCGAATGCGAACCCAGCAGCTTCGTCATGTTCAGACGGCTGTTAATGGTGGCGGGGGAATTGCGCCTGCGGATTGGTGGACTGGCGGCCGATCCGGGCGAATCCAGCGATGTCCTGCGGAGTGACGCCGCCCTGGATGCGCGCGCCTTCCGGGAGACCCGTGATGCCGAACAGCTCGCGCATCGAAGGACCTCCGATGGAGGCGGGCAGGCGGTCCATGCCGAGGCGGGTGACGGAGAAGCGATACTCGATCACGGAGGTGGGAGACTTCGCCCACGTGGCGCCGAAAATACCCTGCTGATTGAAGACGTCCAGGAAGCCGATCGAGTTGCCGCCGGAGAAGCCGGTCAACAGCCCGGGTTGCTCGATGTTCTGGCGGCGCTGCGCGTAGCGGAAGAAGGTCTGCACGCTATTGGTGAAAGAGTGGTCCACCTTGATGGCGCCCTTATCCTCGTTCAGGCGGTTGACCACCGGGCCGGCGTAGATGTTCGCGGCGCCGGGCAGATTGGGGGCCGGCAATTCACTGAGAACGCGGCGGGCGAAGGCGGTCATCGGGACGGGTTCACCGGCGGCGTAGATCCGTCCGGCGGTGACTTGGGCGCCGGTGGAATCCACGTAGGCATACGGGATGCGGGTTGCGGTGGTGAGAACGCCGCTGCGCTGGGCGACAGTGGGGATGGTGGCCTGTCCGAAGGGGGATTGAATCCAGCGGCTGCCCTCGTAGTCGGCAAAGTAGAAGGTGCGGTTCTTTACGAGCGGCCCACCGAACACGAAACCGAACTGGTTCCGGTTCACCTGCGGCTTGGGGAACTCGCGGCCCACCGCATCGCGCGGCCGGAAGAAGCCATAGGCATTCAGCTTGGTGTTCTGAAGGTAGTTCCAGACGCTGCCGTGGATCTCATTGGTGCCGGAGCGCGAGCTGACGTTCATCACCGCGCCGCCGGTGCGGCCATATTCGGCCGAGTAGGCGTTGATGGACATGCGGAACTCGGCGACTGAGTCCGGTGAGGGCTGGGTGGCCTGATTCGAAAAACCCTGATTCGTGGTGCCGTAGAAATTGTTGTCCACGCCGTCTAGCGGGAAGTTGTTGAAGACGCTGCGCAGACCGTTGACGTTGTAGGAGCCTTCGCGGCGGAACGCAATATCACCTTGATTACCGACCTGCGACTGCCGCACGCCGGGGACCAGAAGCGCGAGGTTCGAATACGAGCGGCCCAGGATCGGCAGGTTCACGATCTGCTTCTGAGAGATCACCTGTCCCTTCGAGGAACTGTCCGACTCCAGCATTGGAGCGGTTGCGACAACGTTGACCGTCTCAGTGACAGCGCCCACCTGGAGGGTGAGATCCACGCGCTGCCGGGCGTTGACGGTGAGGACAACATTTTCGACCACGGCCGTGGAGAAGCCCGGCATCTCCGCCGAGACCTTGTAGGTTCCGATCTTCGCGGTCGGGAAGATGTACTCACCACCGGAATCGCTGGTGGTCTTGGCCATGAGACCCGTGTCGACGTTTTGGAGAGTGACGACTGTTCGGGCAATCACACCGCCCTTGGAGTCTCGGATGGTGCCGAGAACGGAGGCGGCGTCAAACTGCGCCAGGGCAGGCAGAGCGAGAGCGAATAGAGCTAAGGCCCTTAGAATCATTGAGAGGAGGCTCCTGAAGTAGAGATTTCCCCTCACGATAGCAGCGGCAAGTGACAGCAACCTTACAGTTCTGCCGCCATTTGATGGCAATTTGGAAAAAGTCCGGGAAGTTACGCAGTATGCACTGGTCCGTGATCGTCGCAGTGGTTGTCGTGCGGGTGGTGCAGGTGCCCATCCACCAGATAATCGACGTGGTCGCCGTGCGGCACGGCTTCATGACCACAGTCTGGACCGTGCACATGGCCCGCTTCGTGTGCGCCACACGAGTGATGCGGCGTGCAGACCACCGGGTTGCCGTCGTTCACTGCGAGCGTGTGCTCATCCACGTGGTCGCCGTGCGGCGCGTGCAGATGCCCGTCGTGCAAGTAGTCCACATGATCGTCGTGCACAATCGCCGTATGTCCGCAGTCCGCGCCGTGCACATGCGAATGATATTCGTGGATTTTGTGGTGGCTCATGCTTCTACTTTCATACTGGGCCGCGGCGCACAGGCAGTCAAGCCTCTACTCGTGCCGTAGGGCAGCCAGCGGGTCCAGGCGGGCCGCCCTCCGTGCCGGCAGATAACAGGCGAGCGCAGCGGCGGCGGCAGCGACCAGCGCGGCGCCAGTGTAGAGCGCCGGGTCAGTCGGCCGCACCCCGTAGAGCAGCGCGGAGAGCGATCCGCTGACTGCCAGGGCGCCGGCCAAGCCGATCACCAGCCCGATCGCCACGAGTCGCATGCCGCGGGTCAAGGTGACAGCCTGCAGGTCTGACGGGCGCGCGCCCAACGCAACGCGAATCCCGAGCTCCTGGCGGCGCCGGGCTACGTCCCCGGAGAGCAGCCCATAGACGCCGATGCACGCCAGCAGCAGAGAGAGCAGCGCAAACGCTCCGAGCATCCCGGCCCGCGTTCTCTGGCTGGCGATGGTCCGGCCCAAGCCATCCTCCAGAGTTTCGATGGGGCCGGGAATGAAGTCGGGATCCAGTGCGCGGATTTGCTCGCGCACGGCGGTGATAAGAGTAGCCGGATCGCCCTGCGCGCGCAGAACATAGCTCGCCATCGGCCAGTACACCGTGCGCATGTCGGTGAATACTTCGGGCATGGGCGGACGCCCGGGCTCGAGGCGCAGATCGCCGATCACGCCCGTCACCTCCAGCCAGTCCTTGCCGTCGAATCCGACGCTTTGCGCGATGGGGTTCCGGTTCTGGAAGTAGCGCTTGGCGAAGGTCTCGTTGACGAGCACCTCCCGCGCCGCCTTGGGCCAGCGGCCAGTCAACAGCGGCACGTTCAGAGTTTGGAAGTACTCGCCGGAGAAGCCGCGATGGCCCACGGGCGCCTTCTCCAGGCCGGGCGAGAGGGCGCGCCCTCGCAGCAGCACGGGACCAGTTTGCGATCCGCCGGCCAGCGGGAGGCGATCCGCGAATCCGGCCATGCGCACGCCCGGGATGGAGCGGAAGCGCTCCAGCGCCGTCTCCTGGAAACGGTCGAGTACGGCCTTGTCGGTATTCCAGGGCTGGTCCATCTGAACGGTGAGGATCTGCGCCGGCTGGAAGCCGAGGGGCTCCTGGCGCAGATTGAGGAATGCAGCCGCCATCAGCGCCGCGCCCACCACCAGCGTGACGGAGAGGCTCACCTGCACCACCACGAGTGAGGCGCGGAAATTGCCGCCCTTCTCCTTCATCACACCGTTCAGGCTGGCGCGGGCGGCGCGCCACGCCGGTGCGAGTCCGAAGAGCAAGGCGCAGACCACAGTCAGTCCGCTGGCGAAGGCCACCACTCGCAGATCCAGCGATGCCTGGGCGAGCCGCGGGAGTTCTTCGGGCAGAATGGCCTGCAACCCGCCGATGCCGGAATCGGCCACCAGCAAGCCCAGCAGCCCGCCTACGCCCGCGATCAGGAGGCTCTCAGTGAGATACAGCCTGACTAACCCGGCGCGGCCAGCGCCGAGCGCAGCTCGAATCGCCGCCTCCCGGGCACGCTCGCCCGCCCGCGCCAACAGCAGATTGGCTAGATTCACGCACGCCAGCACCAGCACGATGGCGGCGGCCGCCAGCAACAGGAAGAGCGGTGTGCGGGCCTCGTCGGCAACCTCATCCAGCACTGGACCGGCCTGGGCGGAGAGCTCCCCGTC
>CAYVDY010000270.1:0-9207 GCA_964450255.1 uncultured Candidatus Solibacter sp.
AATCCGCGGCACTTATCGTCGTCAACGCCAAATCCACAGGCAAGCCGTGGGTGGATCGCCTCTTCGATCTGCGCATCGACGATCACCCCGATCCCATCGCCGAACTGCGCCGCCTGGTCACGCTGCAGCGCGCCTACAATCACATGAATGCCGGAGATCTCGCTGTGGAGGCCAATGACAACCAGAGCGCGCTGACCGAGTACCGCGCCGCCGCCGCGCTGGTCCCCGGCAATCTCGAGATGGATTTCTGGCACGCCATCGCACTCGTCAATATGAAGCGCGTCGACGAAGCCATGCCTCTGCTGCGGCGTGTCTACGCAGGCGATCCCAACTGGAAGGAACTGGCTCGACGCCTGCCCAAGGCCGGTCTACTGCCCGGTGATCCGGCGCTGTTGCGGCGAATTCTCGAATAGCGGCGCGGCGACCGTCAGCGATATCATTCCCCGGTGAACCTAATTCGCACCGCTCTTCTGTTTGCCACAGCCGCCACCCTCTCCGCCGCGCCCCTGCGCGTCGTCATTGCCGGCCTGGTCCATGGCCACGTCGATGGCTTCTTCCGCCAGGTGAAAGGCCGCGACGTCGAGATCGTCGGCGTCACTGATCCCGACCCCGCCCTCCACCGCAAGTACGCCGCCAAGTACGGCCTGTCCATCGAGATCTTCTCCACCGACCTCCGCGCGGTGCTCGAACGCACCAGGCCCGAAGCCGTCGCCTCGTTCAGCAACACCTTCGACCACGCCGAGATCGTCGAACTCGCCGCCGCCCGCCGCATCCCGGTCATGATGGAGAAGCCGCTTGCGGTCTCCATGGAGCACGCCCGCCGCATTCAGAAAGCCTCCAGGCAGGCCAACATCCCCGTCATCGTCAACTACGAAACCACCTGGTATCGCAGCCACGGGGCGCTCTACAAGCTGCTCAAGGAACAGGCCGCCGGAGGTGAGATCCGTAAGATGGTCGCCATGGACGGCCACCAGGGGCCCAAGGAGATCAACACCCCGCCGGAGTTCTTCTCCTGGCTCACCGATCCAGCCAAGGGCGGCGGCGGCGCGCTGTTCGATTTCGGCTGCTACGGCGCCAATCTCATGACGTGGCTGATGGGCAACCAGCGGCCCATATCCGTAACCGCCCTCACGCAGCGCATCAAGCCCGACATCTATCCCAACACGGACGACGAGGCCACCATCCTGGTGGAATACCCGCGCGCCCAGGGCATCATCGAGGGCTCTTGGAACTGGCCCTTCAACCGCAAGGATCTTGAGGTCTACGCGCAGAGGGCCTACGCTGTGGCCGTCGGCGGCAATACGCTCCGCACCCGCCTCCCCGGCGCTCAGGAAGAGACGCGTGCTCCGGAGGAACTTCCCGCCGACGAGCGCGATTCGATCTCCTATCTCACTGCCATCGCGCGCGGAACGCTCAAGCCCGCAGGGCTTTCGTCACTCGAAAACAACATGATCGTCACCGAGATTCTCTCCGCCGCCCGGGAGTCCGCGCGGACCGGGAAGCGGGTCGTTTTGCCTTAGCCCGCCGCCCCGCCTCCACCGCGGCCCGGCCCCACTCCAGCATCACGTCCGAGTTGTCGAAAAACTCCGGCGGCGGCGGATAATACTGCATCACCTCCGGCTTGTCGGGAAACGGCTGGAAGGGTTCCGCACCGATCGCTGCAAACGCCGGCTTCGTGACCGCATCCACTTTCAGGAAGAGTTCCTGGCTCGCCACCAGCGCGAACACCACACCGGCGCAATACAGGCAGTGCCCGCCGAACATCGAACGCGCAGTGATCTCCCCAACCGGCGAGAGCCCATCCTGAAGAAACCCGATTTACTGGGACATGGACCTATTCTAAGGGGCGGTACCAGAGGTTGCGCCACTTCATCGTGGTATCGGGAGCGCCCTTAAATCCGGAGTGATCCTGCAGCATCAGCGGTCCCGGCTCGCACATTCCCTTGCGGAAGCGGAGGATGGAGCGATCCTGCACCAGCACGCCATTCAGCAGAACGGTCACCCAGCCAGGCTCCAGTTCCTGACCGCGCTCATTGCACTTCGGCGCGTGATACACGATGTCATAACTCTGCCACTGCTCCGGCTGCCGCGATGCGTTCACCAGCGGCGGATACTGGTTGTAGACGGCGCCTACGATGCCCGTCGCATAGGTCGGATTCTGATGCCCATCCAGAACCTGCAACTCCGTCACGCCCTGCAGGTAGATGCCGCTGTTGCCCTTCAACTGCCCCTTCTGCTCCGGCATCGCCGGGATGAAGTACTCCAGATGGATTTGCGCGCCCCGGAATTTCGCGGCTGTGAACGCATCGCCCGCACCCGTCTTGCAGGCCATCTCACCATTCACCGCGACACAGCCCGAAGGCTCGCCATTCTTCTTCAGCCAGCCGCTCATGTCTTTGCCGTTGAACAGCACCACGGCGTCCGATGGCGGCGCCGCGCCCATGCCGGGCGTCACGGCGCGAGGTTGCTCGTCCGGCCGCTTGCCGCCCTCGGCCATCTCCCACGGAATGGGCAGCGTCACGGCGCCGGTGGCCGCCCACTCTGCACCGCGTGTGAACGTCACCACAAACGCCGGAGTCTTCACAGCCGGTCCGTCGTGGCCCAGCGCGTTGGCGAAGACGCGGCCCTTGCCGTATTCCAGCGTCCACAGCATCGGCTGATCCAGGCCCTCGCCCGGAGTCGGTTGCTTTGCCTTGCCGCCATACAGCTTGTGATCGTCCCACGCCGTCGCCAGCACGTGATACGTGCCTTCCGGTTGCCATCTCAGATTCGCGTAGAGCTCGTCGGCCGGCTGCCGGAACTTCTTCCGCAGCCCCTTCGTAATGGGGTGATCGGCGTCCTTCACATCGACCTCGAAGTTGTGCGCCGCCGAATGATGCCCGTTGTTGGGCCGCCAATTGCCGCCGCTGAGCTTCTCCCATTCTGCCCATCCGTCGAACGCGGCGGTGGAGAAGTGGTACATCACCAGCCCCTTGCCGGACTTCACGTAATCCAGCAGCGCGTTCTGCGCCCTGTCGCCCCACCATAGCTCTTTCCTGCGGCCGTCATAGTAGTTGACGACCACCAGATCGTAGCCCTCCAGCGTCTCCGGGCCCGCGCCGCGAAATTCCTCCGTCACGCGCACGTCAAAACGCCCGGTGTCTTCCAGCGCTTTTTTCAGCAGCGGCGAGACGGTTTTCCAATCGTGGCCGCCTACGGCGCCGCCCGTAATCAGAAGCGTCTTGATCTTCGGAGGCGCCTGCGCCAGCAGCACGGAGCAGGAAAGAAGGGACAGAAGTACAACGGATCGCATAGTCGTTTTCCTCGCCACTATTCTATACGCACCAGACCTTGATACACTCTCGGTTTCCCCCTTCAAGGAGTCCCTCATGGCTGACACCATCAAATACGTACTCGACGAGACCCATCTCCCCAAGAACTGGTACAACCTGGTCGCCGACCTGCCCACGCCGCCGCCCGCCGTGCTGCACCCCGGCACCCATCAGCCGGTGGGCCCTGACGACCTGGCGCCGCTCTTCCCGATGAGCCTCATCATGCAAGAGGTTTCCACTGAGCGAGAGATCGAGATTCCCGAGCCCGTGCGCGACATTTACCGTCAATGGCGACCCAGTCCGCTGTACCGTGCGCGCCGCCTGGAAAAGGCCCTCGACACGCCTGCCAAGATCTATTACAAGTACGAAGGCGTCAGCCCAGCCGGCTCGCACAAGCCCAACACGGCCGTCGCTCAGGCCTTCTACAACAAGGAAGCCGGCGTTAAGCGCATCGTCACCGAAACCGGGGCAGGGCAGTGGGGCTCCTCCCTCGCGCTCTCCGGCGCCTTCTTCGGGCTGGAGATCGAGATCTTCATGGTGCGCGTGTCGTACAACCAGAAGCCCTACCGGCGCGCCCTGATGGAAACCTTTGGAGCGCGCTGCACGGCGTCGCCCTCGAACGAGACAGCCTCCGGCCGGGCGATTCTGGCCGAACGTCCGGATCATCCCGGCAGCCTCGGCATCGCCATCAGCGAGGCCGTGGAACTGGCAGTCCAGCGCGACGACACCAAGTACGCGCTGGGCAGCGTGCTGAACCACGTGCTGCTCCACCAGACCGTGATCGGCCAGGAAGCCATGCTCCAACTTGAGATGGCGGGCGATTTCCCCGATGTCGTCGTCGGCTGCACCGGCGGCGGTTCCAACTTCGCCGGCATCGCCTTCCCCTTCATCGGACACAGCCTGCGCGGCGGCCAGAAGGCCCGCATCGTCGCAGTCGAACCCGCCGCCTGCCCGTCGCTCACCAAGGGCAGCTACGCCTACGATTTCGGAGATACGGCCCACCTGACGCCGCTCACCAAGATGCACACCCTGGGCAGCACCTTTACGCCCCCCGGCTTCCATGCCGGCGGCCTGCGCTACCACGGCATGGCGCCCCTGGTGAGCCACTGCGCGCAACTTGGCCTGCTGGAAGCCAAGGCCGTCACGCAGCTTGCCTGCTTTGAAGCCGGAGTGCTCTTCGGCCGCTCCGAGGGCATCCTGCCCGCGCCCGAAGCCAACCACGCTGTCCGCGCCGCCATCGACGAAGCTCTGCGCTGTAAGGCCGAAGGCAAGAGCGAGACCATTCTCTTCAACCTCTGCGGCCACGGCCACTTCGACATGCAGGCCTATATGGACTACTTCGCCGGCAAGCTCACCGACGTCTCCTACGACGAAGCCGAGCTCGCCATGGCGCTGGCCGGCCTGCCTTCGGTATCAGCCTGATAGGTCAGTGCGGCTGCTGCGTGGCGATCCACCAGGTGTTCCCGGCAGGGTCCTTGACCCCGCCGCGCCGGTCCGGATCGCCCTCCTTGCGGACCGGTTCCTGGACCGACTCTCCGCCTGCGGCCAGCGCGCAGCGATAGGTTTCGTCCACGTCGTCCACATAGACGTGCAGCCACACTGGAAGCGCCGGCCACGGGCCGCCCGCGTCGGCCAGCATCACCACGGTGTCGTCGATGCGGACCTCCATGTGCATTACCGAGCCGTCGGGCCGCTCGTATCGCCGCAGCTCCGTTGCATCGAAGGTCTTCTTGAGAAACTCAACGACTTTCTCGACGCCTTCCACCATCAGATAGACCGCAACGCTCGTGTACCCTGCCGGCTTCTTCCCAGGATTCACCGAAATGCCCTCCATAGGGCAATTCTACGCCGCCGATTGACCCCCGGCCCCGCTTGCGCCTACTCTGTTTCATGGACAGACGCCGATTCTTCTCATCGTCCGCTGGCGCTCTCTCCCTCTTCCAGGCAGATTCTCTAGCGCGCGCCCAGTCCGCTGCCGCTTCCGTGGCCGGCCGTCCGGCCGATTCTGTGGCGAGGGACGAGGACTTCTGGCTCAATATCCGGCACGCCTTCACGGTGGACCGCAACATGATCAACCTCAATAACGGCGGAGTTTCCCCGTCGCCCAAGGTGGTCAGCGACACGCAAAGACGTTATCTGGAGATCGAGAATATGAGCCCTTCCTATTGGATGTGGAACGTTCTCGATCCCGGTATGGAGACAGTGCGCCGCCGCCTGGCACGCGAATTCGGCTGCGATCCCGAGGAGATGGCCATCACTCGCAACGCCAGCGAGGGCCTCGAAACCGTCCAACTCGGTCTCGATCTCAAGCGTGGCGACGAAGTCCTTACCACCAACCAGGACTACCCGCGCATGATCACCACCTGGCAGCAGCGCGAACGGCGCGATGGCATCGTGCTCCGGCAGATTAAGTTCCCCGTGCCGCCCCCGAGCCTCGATTTCCTCGCGAAATTGATCGAGGACAACATCACGCCGAAGACGAAAGTCATCCACATCTGCCACATCACCAATCGCACCGGCCAGATCTTTCCGGTGAAGAAGATCTGCCAGATGGGCCGGGCGCGCGGCATCGAGGTCATTGTCGACGGCGCCCACGCCTTCGCCCAGTTTCCCTTCAAACACGCCGATCTGGATTGCGACTACTATGGCACCTCGTTGCATAAGTGGGTGCTTGCTCCCATTGGCACCGGCATGTTGTACGTGAGGCGTTCCAAAATCGGGAAGATCTGGCCGCTGATGGCTGCGCCGGACAAGATGAACGACGACATCCGCAAGTTCGAGGAGATCGGCACGCACCCGGCCTCGCAGCGCGGCGCCATCACGGAGGCTCTGAACTTCCACGACAGCATCGGTGGAGAGCGCAAGGCGGAGCGCTTCCGTTATCTTCGCAAGCGCTGGTCAAACCGGCTTCGCGAATTGCCCGGCGTGAAGATTCTTAACAGCGAGGACCCCGAGCAGTCCTGCGGCATCGGGTTCATCAGCATCGATGGATTGGATTCGCAGAAGCTCGCCAAGCACCTCTGGGACAGGCACCGCATCTGGACGGTTGCCATCGTGACCAAGGGCGAGTACGAGGGACTCCGCATCACGCCGAACGTCTATACGACGCTCGAAGAGGTGGACACCTTCGCGGAGGTGATGGAGAAGATCATCCGCGCGAAGGCGATTCCGGCGTAGGCAGCTCGAGTCCGGTGCGGAATCTCAGACCCTTTTGCTGTACGTGGCGAACGCTCGCGCTCACTGTCATGCTTCCGGGGGCGGACCGGAGGCCAACCTGCGTTCTAGGCTCAATCCGACTCCTGAGCGCTACGCTTAACCCGAGGGCGGAGGAGTCAACCACGGTGGCGCGTTCCTGCCAGTAGCGCCCTTGGGCGTCTGTCCAGAAGACATTGGTCTGTTCGCTAGCTGGCTGGCGGGAATGGCGTCGTTTCTCAGTCATACAAGCCCTCGTATTAGTAGAATGACGCTCAGGATCTGTTCCGTCGATAGTTCTCACGTCCTGTACCGCTCCAGACCTATCGTTTAGCGCCGCCGGCGGCTGAGGAACCCCAACCCGGCCAGACCGAGGCCCATCAGCGCAAAAGTTGCAGGCTCCGGCGTGAGCACTCCCGAGAAACTGCCCCCGCCCGTCAGGTCACCCGTCCGCGCAAGCCCTGCCGGCAGGGTAAGGCTGTCGTACCCGGTGCCGCCGAAAGTGAATGCAGACGACGTGCCCGCCATCTCTGCGCCGTCCACGGTGCTCGCCAGGACTACGGCAGCAGCGTTACGGCCCCGGCAGGCTAAACCCGCCAGGCCGCTCGCGCAGGTTTCGAGAACTGGCGCCGCGCCATCCACATCCAACAGGAAGAGGAATGTGCCCGCGGTTGCGCCGAAGCCTGTGAAATCAATCGCTATCTGGCTCGCGCCATCCCGCGCTGCCTGCGTAGCCGGCGTCAACGCGGATGCAGTTGCGCCGCCGCTTACCTTGAAGAAGTCCTGGCTCGCTAGGAGTCCGAACCCGCCGATTTGCGTGTCGAAGCCGTACGTCGCCGGCAGTGTAATCACTACCTTACTTCAGTTCGACCTGTGGGGCACTCGACGTGAAGCTGACGCTCCATGTTCCCAGGGCACCCCCGAGAAAACTAACTGATCCGTTAATGGCTGCTGCCTCTGCTGTAGCCGCGGCCAGGATACAGACGCACACCAGGCACTTTGTGGCCCGTTGGATGGACATGATTGGGTTCTCCTCCCAGAGTCAGTCCAGAGTAGCCAATATGGGTGAATGTCGTTAAGGCTGAGGCGACCATCTTTCGATCACTCTTCGCCTGCCGCAGACGCTCGCGAAGTCAGCGATCCGACCGTGCTACGCTGGCTTTCAGCCCAAATATTGCACTCCGGAAGGCATCGCCATGAATAAATCTGACGCCGCAAAGGGCGGAATTGGCCTCGGCTCCGTCATCGCCGTTGCCATCTCCTGGTCTCTCAACAAGTCTATACTCTGGGCCATCATCCACGGCCTTCTGGGCTGGTTGTATGTCGTCTACTACGCGCTGATCCTTTGATCACTCCCGGTCGTCGTCGTCCACGTCAAGGCTGAGCGGCGCAAAAACAGCGTTTCTTGCCCCCGGATATGGCGTGTTCCAGCCGCGGATCTGATGCCAGACGATCCGGTTCAGCCGCTCCGTGGGCGCGGCGTCCGGCACCTCGAACCGCATCTTCATCGAATCCAGCGCCGCCTCGCGCGCCTTGCCCCGCAACGCCTGGAGCTTCGGGTTCTGCTCAAACAGCGATTGCTTCGGCGTCTCGGCCTGGTAGGGTGCAAAGTCGGGTGTATCGGTGAAGCTGTTGCGCATGTCGTGAGCGATCAGATCGAACAGCGACATCGTCGGCAGGCCCAGGATCAGCTCGATCGTCTTCACCATACTCTGTGTCGAGTAGAAAGTGGAGTCCACGTGTCCCCGCCGCGTGTACGGGCTGATGGCCAGTGCGACGGTGCGATGTCCGTCCACGTGATCCACGCCGTTCTGCGCGTCGTCTTCCACCACGAAGATCGCCGTCTTGTTCCAGAACCGGCTCTTTGAAATGGCTTCCACCACCTTGCCCAGCGCCAGATCGTTATCGGCGACCATGGCTTTGGGAGTCGATACGCCGGGCGTTGTTCCGTTTGTGTGGTTGGACGGCAGTTGGAGCAGCATCAGATTCGGCATCTTGCCGTCCTTCTCCATCTGGCGAAAATCGGCGAGGAAGATATCGGCGCGGACGACATCGGGAATGGTGGTGGAGTAAGCCGGGAAATTGCGCGCCACCACCGAGTTCAGCTTGGGCAGCGGAGAGGAAGCCGTCCACATCTTCGTGAAGTCCTCACCCTTCTGCCAGCGCTCCAGCAGCGCCTGGCGGGTGACAGTCCGCACGCGGTTGGTGGGCAGAAACTCTCCGTACACTCTGACGGTCTTGTTGCGCGCCAGGGCGTAGTCCCAAAGGAAGCCGCCGGAGGCGTAGGCGATGGGATCATTGCCGTCGTACGGGTAGCTGCGTCCAGCGTAACCGGGCCAAAGCGTGTAGGCAGTTTCGCTGGCCTGGGTCACCCACTGATGGCCGTTGGCGCTGTTTCCGCCGGTGGCGTAAAAGTTGTCGAGGATCACGAACTGCTCGGCCAGCCGGTGCTGGTTCGGTGTCACGTCGGGGCCGAACATCACCAGCGACGGGTCGCCGTTACCTTGCGGCAGGTCACCCAGAACCTGATCGTAAGTGCGGTTCTCCTTGATGATGTAGACGACATGCTCGATCAGCGACGGATCACCGGATCGCGCCGGAATCGCAACTGCCTTCGTCGCCGGCTTTACAGCCGCCGGGGCCGCCGCCGCGGAGGCGAGCCGCATATGGTTGTTCTCCGCCACCGCCGTGGAGTAGCTCGCCA
>CAYVDY010000271.1:0-9197 GCA_964450255.1 uncultured Candidatus Solibacter sp.
GCTTCGCCGGCGGCGTCGTCGCGCGTCTTGCCGAGCAGGCGGTAGGTCATGCGGGGGCTTACCTCGAATAGATGGGTGTGGCCGCCGCTGGCGATGAGGGCGAGCGCGGGCAGCTCGATTTCGGCCCCGGCGAGACGGGCTTCGAGCAGAACGGCGTAGATGTGGCCCTCGATGTGATTGACGCCGATGAGCGGCAGGCCGCGCACCAGGCAGAGCGCCTTGGCGTAGGTGAGACCGACCAGGAGCGACCCGACCAGGCCGGGGCCGCAGGTGACGGCGATGGCATCGAGATCCTTCCAATCCAAGCGGGCCTCATCCATGGCGCCGCGGACGACGGGGGTGATGGAGCGCAGATGCTCGCGCGAGGCGAGTTCCGGGACGACACCGCCATACTTGCCGTGAGTGTCAATTTGAGAGGCTACGACGCTGGCGAGGATGCGCCCGGATTCGTCGACGATAGCCGCCGCCGTTTCGTCACATGAGCTCTCAATTCCCAGAATTCGCTTCATCGTACCTCAAACAGATATATTAGTCGCTGCGGCGCTCAGTATGGGAGTTTCGCATTGTGAACTATGTTCCTGTCTGAATATGATTATCACCTGCCCGACGAACTGATCGCGCAGGAACCTCTGGCGGATCGATCCTCCTCACGCATGCTGGTTGTGAACCGAGCATCTGGAACGTGGGAGGACTGCCATTTTCGTGATCTGCCCCAATATCTCGGACCGGGCGACTGTCTGGCGCTGAATGACACGCGCGTGTTTCCGTCGCGGCTATTTGGGGTCAAGATCGGTCTGGACCGGCAGATTGAGCTGTTTCTGCTGCGGCCGCGCTCGGAGGATCGCAGGAAATGGTCGGCGCTGGTTCGGCCGGGCCGGCATGTGCACGTGGGCGCGCGGATCTACATCACGCCGGGGCTGTCGGTGGAAGTTCTGGAGGCCGGGCAACGGGGCGAGCGGCTGCTTGAATTCACCTGTAGCGGGGATCTGGACGCCGAGCTGGACGCGTGCGGTCACATTCCTCTGCCCCCGTATATCCGCCGCCAGGACGCGCCCGCGGACCGCGAGCGGTATCAGACCGTCTATGCCAACCAGCGCGGGTCGGTGGCGGCACCGACTGCGGGATTGCACTTCACGCCAGAGGTTCTGGCGCGGTGTCAGGCGGCGGGCGCGGACGTGGCGCGGGTGACGCTGCATGTAGGGCTGGGCACGTTCCAACCGCTGGCCGAGGACGCAGTGGAGTCCAACAAGCTGCATTCCGAGCACTTCGAGGTTACTCCGGAGGCGGCTGCGGCGTTGGCATCCGCGAAGCGGCGCGTGGCAGTGGGCACAACGAGTGTGCGGACCCTGGAGACGGCGGCTGCCAATGGCGGGCTGGTGGCGCAGAGCGGCGAGACGGAGATTTTCATCTATCCCGGCTACCAGTTCCGGGCGGTGGATGCGCTGGTGACCAACTTCCACCTGCCGAAATCGAGCCTGGTGCTGCTGGTGAGCGCGTTCGCGGGTAAGGACTTGGTCCTGGCGGCGTACCGGCACGCGGTGGAGCAGCGTTACCGCTTCTTCTCGTATGGCGACTGCATGCTGATAATCTAGTGAGCCATGGTTGCTCTTTTGTTGTGCCTGCTGTGGGCTGCGCCCGATGTGGAAGTGCGCGCGGTGCTGGACAAACAGGTGTCGTCGTGGAATCAGGGCGACATCGAGACGTTCATGACGACGTACATCGATTCGCCGGAGTTGACGTTCAACGGTAAAGAGGGCGTGACACGCGGCTACCGGCCGGTGCTGGAG
Organism: uncultured Candidatus Solibacter sp.; assembly: GCA_964450255.1. Classification (GTDB taxonomy): domain Bacteria; phylum Acidobacteriota; class Terriglobia; order Bryobacterales; family Bryobacteraceae; genus Paludibaculum. The sequence continues at coordinate 1,788 of CAYVDY010000271.1, forward strand.
CGATACCGGAAACGCTACAGCTCGCGCGAGGCGATGGGCGTGTTGAAATTCAGCGAGATCGAGGTGCGGATGCTGGGCGCCGAGGGGGCGCTGGTGCTGGGGCGATTCAACCTGACGCGCTCGCAGGCCGGCGGCGGGGATGCGACCGGGCGATTCACGCTGGTGCTGCGGAAGACGCCGCAGGGTTGGAAAATCATCCATGACCACACGAGCTGAGATTTCGCGGCGGACGTTTGTGGCGGGTCTGGCCCCGGAGGTTTTGCGGGCGGCGCCGAAACGGCCCAACGTGGTCTTCTTCATGACCGACGATCATGGCGCTTGGGCCAACGGCGCGTATGGCTGCGGGGAGATGCGCACGCCAAACGTAGACCGTCTGGCGCGGGAGGGCATGAAGTTCACGCGGGCCTTCGCGGCCACGCCGGTGTGCTCGCCGAGCCGCATGACCTGGCTGACCGGGATGCTGCCTTCGGGCCACGGGGTGCAGGATTGGCTGCTGCCGAAGGACGCATTCGGGCCGGAGAGCCGGCGGTGGCTGGAGGGCAAGACGGGCTGGTCCGACGTGCTGGCGAAGAACGGGTACACGCTCGGGATGACGGGCAAGTGGCACATGGGCCACGATGAGCGGGCGCAGAGCGGATTTTCCTACTGGGCGACGGTGCCGGGCGGCGGCGGGCCGTACAAGGACGCCGAGTTTGTGGTCAATGGCGAGAAGAAGCGCATGGACGGGTTCAAGGAAGACGCCATCGGGCGCTTTGCGACGGAGTTTATCGACCAGAACAAAAGTAAGCCATTTTGTTTGATGGTGCCGTTCTACGCGCCGCACACTCCGTACAACTTTCAGCCGGAGGAGGACCTGGCGGCGTATGAGAATGCGAAGTTCGAGTGCTTCCCGGAGGTAGGCGTACATCCGAATCAGAACCGGGGGCTGCGGCCGCATCACGGGAACCGGGCGAGCAAGCTGGCGTACTCGGCGCTGGTGACGGGGATGGACCGCAATATCGGACGGGTGCTGGCGCGGCTGGAAGAGTTGCGGCTGCGCGAGAACACGATCGTTGTGTTTACGGCGGATCAGGGTTGGAACGCGGGGCATCACGGTGTGTGGGGCAAGGGCAATGGGACTGTGCCGTACAACATGTACGAGGAGTCCATCCGCGTGCCGCTGGTGTGGAGCCATCCGGGGAAGATACGGACGGGGGCGACTACGCCGGAGATGGTGTCGAGCTACGATTTCTTTCCGACGCTGGTGAACTACCTGGGGCTGGATGCCGGGCCGGGTCCGGGTCCGTCGCGGGTCGGGAAGAGCTACACGGACATCCTGGCGGGGAAGAAGTGGGGGTATCAGAGAGAGCTCTACTTTGAGTACTCGTACGTGCGGGCTGTGCGCGGGGACCGGTACAAGTGGGTGGAGCGGACGGCGGAGCATCCTTCGGAGCTGTACGATTTGCAGACGGATCCGGGCGAGACGCGGAATCTGGAAGATGCGGCGCGGCGCGAGGGCATGTCGAGACAACTTTGGGAGTTCTTCCGGCATGCCGGCGCGCCGGCGCTGGACAAGTGGCGGTCGACTACGGTGCAGACGCTGCCTGCGAACTAGGCGGCCAGGCTGCGGGTGAGGATGTCGGTGACGGTCGCCGGGGCGACGTCGCCGCGTTCGCCGAGCTTCACCATGCCGCGGCCTTCGAGACGGGCGGCGACGGTGGCGGGCGTGTTTGCCTGGACGTTGTCGTAGCGGGCGAGGCGGGTGGGCAGGCCCATGGCCTCGAAGAAGGACTCCATTTTGGCGATGCCGGCCTCGATGCGTTCGTCTTCCGAACCGTCACGGATGCCCCAGACGCGATCGGCGAACTGGAGGAGCTTCTCGCGCTTCTGCGCGGCCTGCACGCGGAGCAGGTGCGGCAGGACGGTGGCGAGGGTGCGGGCGTGATCGATGCCGTAGAGGGCGGTGAGTTCGTGCCCGATCATGTGGGTGGCCCAGTCCTGCGGGACGCCGCAGCCGATGAGGCCGTTCAGGGCGAGGGTGGCGGACCAGACCATGGTGGCGCGGGCGTTGTAGTCTGCGGGGTTAGCGAGAGTCTTCGGGCCGACCTCGACGAGGGTCTGGAGGATGGATTCGGCGAAGCGGTCGTTCAATTCGGCGTTCACGGGGAACGTCATGTACTGCTCCATGGTGTGGACGAAGGCGTCCACCACACCGTTGGCGACCTGGCGCGGCGGGAGCGAGAAGGTGGTTTCGGGGTCGAGGACGGCGAACTTTGGATAGACGTTGGGGGAGGAAAAGGCGAGCTTGAGATCGAGCTCGCGGCGGCTGACGACGGCGAAGGAGTTGGATTCCGAGCCGGTGGCGGCGAGGGTGAGGACGGAGGCGAGGGGGGTGGCGGATTTCACTTTGGCGCCGCTCGCGAGGATGTCCCAGGGGTCGCCGGAGAAGGGGATGGCGGCGGCGATGAACTTGGTGCCGTCCAGGACCGATCCGCCACCGACGGCGAGGAGGAGGTCCACTCTCTCGGCGCGGGCGATTTCGACGGCGCGCATGAGGGTGGCGTATTCGGGGTTGGGCTCGATGCCGCCGAACTCGATGACGGAGCAGGCGGAGAGGGCGGCCAGCACCTGGGCGTGGACGCCGTTGGCGCGGATGGAGCCGCCGCCGTAGGTCAACATCACTTTGGACCCGGCGGGGATCTCCTTGGCGATGGACTGGATCTGGCCTTTGCCGAACAGGATTTTGGTGGGGTTCTGGTATTCGAAGTTAAACATGGCGCGTATGCTACTAAGTTACTGGATGCGCGGCGGTCACTTTTTGGACCAGGCAAACAGGAGCGCGCCGGCGGCGGCGGTGGTGAGCAGGACGAGGGCGACGATGCCGGCGATGGCGGCGAGGGTGGAATCGGAACTGAGCCAGGCCATGGCTCCGACCGCGCCGAGCAAAGCCACGATGGCGGCGGCGCGTTCGGCGATGAGCACGGGGCGGGCGGCGGTCTGGGCGGCTTCGCGGCGGGCGCGGAGCTGGGCCTTCCACCAGACGAGGCCGGCGGGCGTGACATGCTGATCGGCTGTGGCGGCGGCCTGCTGCATGAATTCGGCGGTGATGGCGAGCTCGGCGCAAGAGTCGCAGGCGGCGAAGTGGGCGCGCAGCTCGGGCGTCCAGTTGCCGGAGCGCAGCGCGGCGAGGAGTTCCTGTTCGCGATCGCACATGTTCATGGCTGATTCTCCTTTCCGAAGCCGCGTTCCCGTAACAGGGCGGCCAGTTTCTGGCGGACGCGGAAGAGCAGGGGACGGACGCTGGCTTCCTTGAGTCCGGTGACGGCGGCGATTTCGCGGTGGCTGGCGCCTTCCACGTAGGCGAGCCACATCAGTTCCCGCTCGTTGGGCTTGATCTCGTTGAGGACATTCTGGATGTCGGTAGAGAGGTGGGCGCTGCCGGTAGGGTCCTCGCCGGCGTGGCGCGGGTGGTCTTCGAGGGGCGCGGGCTGGAACTTGGCGGCGCGGAAGTGATCGCGGGCGAGGTTGGTGGCGACGCGGTAGAGGTAGCTCTTGCGGGCGGCGGCCTCCATGGGGGGGAGGTTGGCGCGGAGGAGGCGGTAGAAGGACTCCTGGAGGAGGTCTTCGGCCAAGGCCGGATTACCGGTGAGGCGCGAGAGGTAGGACTTCAGCGGGCGGGCGGTGAGCGTGTAGAAGTCTCGGAACTCGGATTCGGTCATGGCCAGGCATTCGGACACACCCGCACCGCCGGCGGCCGGTAGTGGAAGCGGGTGTGTCATGTCTGGTTCTACCACGCTGGGCTCCGGGGGCAAGGCTATTCGAGTTCGGGCTTGCCGTTGATGAGGCCGAACTTGCGGGAGAGCAGCCAGCTTGCGCCGCCGGAGAGCAGGAGGCCGATGCCGAGCGCGGTAAGGATGGTGCCGATGATCATGGCGGCCGTTTCGCCGCGGCCGACGGCCTGCGTGCGGATGAAGAGAACGGCGATGCCGAGGGCGGCGATGACGACTCCGCCCTGGACGGCGTTGAGGATGCGGGAGTAGGGGGCGGGGCGCTCGGGCGGCGGGAGTTTGAAGAGGTTCTGGCTGGTTTCGCTTTGCGCCCAGGCGAGGATCTCCTGGCTGGAGCCGAGCTTATCGAGCATTTTGTTGTAGACCTCGGCCTGCAGCATCTCCGATTTCGTGCGCTGGATGTGTTCCAGCAGGAGACGCACGACCGAAACGACTGCGAAGGCGAGAGTGAGGATGATTAGGGGGATCGCGATCATTTCACCATTACCATTCATGTGGTGGATGCTCCTTTGGGGACCCTTGTGTGGGTGTTCATGGGGTACAACGAACGAGCGGGGTGGGTTGTTAACACGGGAAAAATTCGCTCCCTGTGCGCCTTGTCTTCTCCTTGAATTAAGAAGTCTTTAGATCTACCCTATGCTCGTTGGGAGTTTGTTCCCCAGGCGCCTCAGCCTGCACCAAAGGATACAGGATATCGCGCCATGGGCGTAGCTAAGGTGTTGAAACGAGGAGTCTACTACTCTCATGAAACAACTTATTTTCGTTACAATTGCTGTCACCCTGTTATTGTGCTTTGGCGGCAATTACACGGTGGGACAGGAAGTCAGCGCGAGTATCACGGGCGTAGTCACGGACCCGTCCGGAGCGCTAATAGCCAATGCTGACGTGACCATCAACGACATGGACCGCGGTACGAACTACACGACGAAGACGAACTCTGAAGGCGTGTACGCGTTTCCGCGTATTCCCGCTGGGCGGTATGAATTGAAGGTCACGGCAGCGGGATTCAAGGGTTTGACGCGCGGGGACGTGGTACTGGAGACCAACCAGCGCGCGCGAATTGATGCGTCGATGGAGGTCGGCGCGATTACCGAGTCGATCAAAGTGACCGGCGAACCGCCTATGCTGCAAACGGACACGACGATGGTGGGCTCAACGATTTCGGCGACCAATCTCGCCAATGCGCCGGTGCGCAGCCGCAACTACATCATGCTGCTGATGAACGCGCCGGGCGTGACCACGACGAACCCGTCGGATATGGTGAATGACCGTCGAACTGGCGGCGGCGGACGGCCCTACGTCAATGGAAACCGGAAGGAAGCGAACAACTTCCTGCTGGACGGTATCGACAACAACCAGGTGTCGGACAACCTCACGTCGTATCAGCCCAACCTGGAGGCCATCTCTGAAGTGAAGATGATCACGAACAATGCTTCGGCGGAGTTTGGCAACTTCCAGGGCGGCGTTGTGAACGTGATCATGAAGTCCGGCACGAACGATCTGCGCGGTTCGCTGTTCGAGTTCTTTCGCAACGACAAGCTGAACGCGAACCAGTGGGCGCGGAACTGGACGCTATCCGGGGGCAAGTCACTGCCGAGGCCGCCGGTACGCTACAACTCATTCGGCGGCGCTGTTGGCGGTCCGATTGTCATTCCCAAAGTGATCAACGGGAAAGACAAGCTGTTCTTTTTTGCCGACTACATGGCGATGCGGCGCCCGACGCCACCGACGATCGGCACGCCGACGGTGATACCGGCGGAGTTCCGCCGCGGCGACTTCTCCCGCCTGCTCAACCTGCAAGCCGAGACTGGAGCCGCCAACAAGCAGCTTTACAATCCGTTCCAGCTCGACGCCAGCGGAAACCGAGTGCCCTTCCCGAACAATCAGATTCCATCGAGTCTGCAGGACCCGGTATCGCGCAACCTGTTTGCTGACACCTCGCTGTATCCGCTACCGACAAGCTCGGCCTTGCGGCAGAATCAGCTCAACTCCTCTTCGAGCCAGCTGAACCTAGACCAGGGTGACATAAAGGTGGATGCGAAGTTGTCCAGCAAGGACGACCTCTCGGTTCGCTATGCGCATAGCATGCAGGTGAATCCAGGATTCAACACTTTCCCACTGACGTTCGACTCGTTCAACGACTCGCCGTTTAAGGCGGGTGTAGTGAACTGGACGCGCGTAATCAGTCCATCGCTAGTCAACGAGGCGCGTGTCGGTGTGAACCGGATCACGCTGCACAACGGCGGCTCCGAACAGGGCTACCCGGACCTTAATCAGAAGCTGGGTATCGGGGGAGTCAACAGCACCGGCCTTCTGTCTATCGCCTTCCCGAACGGCTATGCGAGTGGCATCGGCAATGCCAATATTGGCACGCAGCAGTTGTTTGCGAACACAACCTTCCACTATGCCGATAACCTGACTATCGTCAGAGGCCGGCACATGATGAAGACCGGCTTCAACATCCTGCGGCAGCAGATGAACACCTTCTACGCGGGGAACAACGGCCGTACCGGACTGATGGAATACAACGGGCAGTTCACCGCGGCGAATTCCAGCCAGGTCGGGTGGCCGGATGCCGATTTCTTCCTTGGATTACCTTCGCGCCTGGGCCGCGGGCTCAATACGGGAACGTGGGGCCACCGGAAGACGATCTGGGGCTTTTACTTCCAGGACGACTGGCGCGTATCGAAGGAGCTGACATTGAACCTCGGTCTACGGTGGGAGTATCACACGCCGTTGGTGGAGGTGGCGGACCGGCAATCGAACTTCGAAGCGTTCACCGGCAAGTTGCTGCTCGCAGGCAAGGACGGCAACAGCCGTGCGCTCTATAACCCTTACAAGAAGGACTTCCAACCGCGCATCGGCTTCGCGTATCAACCCGAGTATCTCGACAAGCTAGTGATCCGGGGCGCGTACACAATCTCGTCGTTCATGGAGGGTACGGGCACCAATCTGCGGCTGCCGTTCAATCCTCCGTTCAACTCGGAGTTCGAGGCGCTGTACAATCAGCCGCAGTTCGGGGTGCCTCCGAGCACCTCATCGGACGGCCTGAGTGCTTTGAAGCAGGCAGACCCGTATAGGAACGCGAACATCCGCCTATGGGATGTGAACGTCCGGCCCGCCAACGTACAGCAGTGGAACTTGACCCTTGAGCGGCAGTTCAGCGACATGGTGGCCACTGTGGGCTATGTGGGCCAGAAGGGGCATCACCTTGTGGTGCCGATGCCGTACTTCCAGAGGCGCCTGCTCGGGATCTCTTCGACGGGCACGCCCATTACGGGGGCGAGCCCATACCTTTCCGGGAACCCGACTCTGGCGGCGATCGCCCAGATTTCGGGCACGGAGAGCAACGGGAACCAGAGCTACAACGCTCTGCAATCCACGCTGCGGAAACGGATGTCGAAGGGGTTGGAATTCCAGGCCGGCTACACGTGGTCGAAGGGCATGAGCGATGCCATCGGCTACTACGGGGAAGGCGGCCAGGCGGCATCGCAATCGGCGTACTGGCAGAATCTGTACGACCGGAAGGCGGAGTGGGGCCCCACGTATTTCGACGCGACGCATATGTTCAACTTCAGCCACGGCTGGGCACTACCGTTCGGCAAGGGCCAGAAGTGGGGCTCGGACGTGCATCCAGCAGTGA
>CAYVDY010000272.1:0-8842 GCA_964450255.1 uncultured Candidatus Solibacter sp.
GCGCGTCACCCACCAGTTCTCCGTGAAAATCCAGGCGGTATACTCCGCTTGGTACCCGTGGCCATCCCCCAACGCCTGAAACTGGCAGCTCGCTGTCATGCCCGCATAGGTGGCGAGTTGGCGACCATTGTGGCAGATTCCGTGGGTACTTATGCCGATCTGCCAGAAGAGGCCGGATTGGTAGTCGAAACACGAGCCCGGATAGCACCAGTCGACAGCAACCGCCCAATCGAGATCTTGGCCCCGTGAGGGGGTCGCCATGGCAAGCAGGAACACCGTTAAAATTACCCATCTAAGCGTTTGACGCCTCCTATCTTAACGTAATGGAGTTGGAATCTCGGGCAGGTTCGCGAACCGGCGCGCAAGGGATTCGGGGCTCCGAGCCGCCGCCAACGGACTTTTGGGTTCTAGTCCGGCAACTGGTCCACTTGAGCTAATGATCAAATTGGCAAGTCGCTGACGCCAAAGCTGCTCGGACCGGCTGCCGATGCCAGCGTAGTCTCGCAAGTATCTCTTGCTGACTGCAGACGGGTCTTGCCCCAAGGCGATGGCCCTAAGCACAACGTGACCGAACTCGCTAGCCACTCTTTTGCGGACGTGCAGACTCTCTATCATTCCGCTTTCATCTGGCCCGAGGAATCTCCCATCGCCGAAGATCACGCAGTCAATGGAAGCTGAGATGCCAGAGGCACCCTCAAACTGCCGTAGCCCCTCCGCTAGCGGAAGTCCGCTCATTCCAAAACCAGAGTTGGACTCCGCCACAACCAACCCTGGGAGTAGGATCATCCTTCGGTGGGGACTCAACACCGGCGAGTCATTAAGATATAGTGAATCACTCCGGACATCGTGGATGCTGGGTCTTCCGTGTGAATCGACCCACTTCCAGCGTACGACGATTGCGAGAACTGGGCTTTCGGCTTGATTGGTAACTACCACTGCAAAACGCCGTCCCGATTCGAGTTGAGGGTGCTTACTCACCAGGGAATCGAAGTTAGCCCTCATGCCCTCACCCCACTCCACCGAGAGACGATCACTCGGCTCGTAACGAACCTCAACGGGTTGATTCTGGGCTGACATGTAATTGCCCACTAGCAGAGCAAATGTAACACACGGGATCACACCTCGATGCATCTGCGTCTCCTTCGTGAATCGACAGCTAAGTTGGTGTTGCTCCTGAATCCCTAGCCTGAGCAACTTAGTGGCTACTCAACACGACCAGGATCAGAATAGCCTCCCAATTGGAAAATCCTGGCTGAGTTTACAATGAAGTGTTTCCATTGTCAAGACATCGAATTGGGACATCAAATTGGGATTGATTTAGCCTTTGGCCTTCAGCACGGAGTTGGCCTACCCTATCTTGGCGTAGCGGCTAGAAACTGGATTGCGACTCTGTCCGGAAGCGCAACGCGGCCGGGCCGGACGCAGGTCGATTACCGTCATGAGTGACGAGAAGGCCATAGTGTTGACTTTTCCCGGACCGGCCGGGATCGGAGCACTTCGGCGCGATGTGTGGTGCGCCCATCTGACGTTTCCAACGGTAAGGAGAAGGTCGAGTAGGCGGCGGCTGACCCAATAGTTGCCCCCGAGCCTAAAGGGGTCGCCGTGGTTGAGCCTGCTCCGCGCGCCAAACTGGGGCGACGGTCCAGGCCGCGCCAGTTTGCGGCAGTCTGCGCCACGTCCCCCGGGAACCTAAACGTATGGAGACACCCGAGACGGAACTTACGGTTCGCAGGGAGGTGCGGGGTGAGTGCTTCGCCGACGTCAGCGCGAACCGGACTCCTTCAGAGGAGAACTATCACGTCGGGCCATTTACGGCACACTGACGAAAGCCGGCGCGGCGCGGAACGACCGTCTGTTCAGTTGCCTCTACAACAGACTATCGCGCCCTGACTTTTCGAGCAGCTTGACGAGATCGCCCACCTTTTGCGACAAGTCGCGGCGGGTGACGAGCAGGGCATCTGGGGTGTCAACGATGATGAGGTCCTCGACGCCGAGCAGAGCGACCAGCTTGCCGGGTGCATCGATATAGTTGCCGTGTGAATCGGCCACCAGGGTCTCGCCCCTGGATGCGTTTTCGTCGCCGTCCTTGTCCATCAGCTCGTAGACCGCCGAGAAACTGCCCACGTCGTCCCAGCCGATATCGCCGGCAGCGAAGCCGACCACGTCTTCGGCCTTTTCGAGCACGGCAAAGTCCACGCTGATGTTCTCGCACTGGGGGAACACCTCGGCGAGCCGCGCGTTGAACTTGCGGGAGCCGAACTTTGGCAGGCTGTCCAGCAGCGCCGCCGTCTTGGGCAGGTGATGCCACAGTTCAGCGGAGAAGATATCGGCGCGCCAGAAGAACATCCCGCCGTTCCAGCAGAAGTGGCCGGCCTGAACGAACTTCTTGGCAGTGACGGCATCGGGCTTTTCGCGAAAGCGCACGACGCGCGAGGGCGTGAGCGATCCCGGCTGCATGCCGCCCTTGGTAAATTCGATGTAGCCGAAGCCCGTTTCCGCCCAGCGGGGCTGAAGGCCCAGCAGCGCCATCTGACCTTGCGCGGCGGCCTTGTAGGCGGCGCGGATGGTCCTGCGAAAGGCGGCTGGCTTGGTAACGACGTGATCGGATGGGAAGACACCCATCACGGCGTCAGGATCGACGTCCTGGAGGATCTTGGCCGCCAGCCCGATGGCCGGCGCGGTATTGCGGCCGGCGGGCTCGGAAATGATCTGCCGTTTCGGCACTTGCGGCAGCTGCCGGATGATCTCGGCGCGGAGGTGATCGTTGGTGAGGACCCAGATGTTTTCCGGCGAAACCACCGGGCCTAAGCGCTCGGCGGTCTGCTGAATCAGAGTGCCCTGACCAAGAAAGTCGAGAACCTGCTTAGCCTTACTTTTCCGGCTGCGCGGCCAGAAGCGAGTGCCGCGGCCTCCGGCCAGGATGAGTGCGTGGTAGTGCTGTGTAGACATTATGCGAGTGGGTAACGGCGCGGAATCATGAATGTGCGGTTCCAGCGTGTTTTCGAGAAGAAATTCGTGGCCAGGTCGATGATGTGCGTGATCGAGATGATGTTGGGGTTGGCCAGTTCTTCCGTCGTCGCATCGTATGACCAGAAGATGATGGCAGGCTTGCCGACGATGTTGGCGCGCGGGACGAATCCCCAGTAGCGGGAATCCAGGGAGTTGTCGCGGTTATCGCCCATGGCGAAATAGTGATCTGGCGGCACCGTGACCTCGCCGTCCTTGAGGTTCTCGGCCAGCATGTGGATCGCCGGCTCTTCCAGGCGGGTATTCGGCTCTGCGGGGAAGTTGTCGCGGTAGGAATCGATCATCGGGCTCTTGTGGACAACGTAAGGCTCCGTCATCTTCTTGCCGTTGAGGTATAGATCCTTGTTGACAAGCTTGATGCGGTCGCCGGGCACTCCAACGACGCGTTTCACATAGTTCTGGCGCGTATCGATGGGCCACTTGAAGACGATGATGTCGCCGCGCTGCACCGGGGTGTAGGGGAGAAGGTATTTGCTGACGGGCCCGGCTGGCGAGTAGGAGAGCTTATCGACGAACATGTGGTCCCCGATGAGGACGGTGTCCTCCATGGAACCGGTGGGCACGACAAACGCCTGGAGGAGCGTGGTGGTGCCGAACAGGAGGAGGATGATCGTAACGCTCCATTCGGCAACGAAGGAGCGGACGTGCTCAGCGAAGTCGGGCTTGACTGGCTTGACGGCGTCAGTTGGCTTCACAGCCTCAGCCGGTTTTGCCTTGGGGGCTTTTTGTTTCATTTCAGTTTTTCGTTTCGTGGCCGCGGATCAGCATCAAGGTGCGATTCCAGCGGGTCTTCGTAAAGAAGTTACGGGCCAGATCCTTAAGGTGTTCCAGGTCGATGCCGGAATTCACAAGTCTGTCGGTAGGCGCGTCATAGGACCAGTAGACGATCAGCGGCTTGCCGATGATGTTGGCGCGAGGAACGAAGCCCCAGTAACGCGAATCGAGCGAGGAATCTCGATTGTCGCCCATGGCGAAGTAACTGTCTGGCGGCACTACGATGTCGCCCTCGGAGACGTGCCTTTCCAGCATGTCCAGGGCACGATCATCAACGCGAGTGTTCGGGGCCGTGGGGAAGTTGTCGCGGTAGGAGTCTATGTAGCTTGTTTTGTTGAATTTATACGGCTCTTCCAGGGGTTTTCCGTTGAGAAAGACCTGCTTGTTGGCGAGGCGTATCCTGTCGCCGGGGACACCGATCACCCGTTTCACGAAGGTTTGCCGGATGTCGACCGGGTAACGAAATACGATGATGTCACCACGCTGTACCGGCGTATAGGGCAGGAGGTATTTGCTGACCGCGCCCGGTGGGGCGAAGGCGAGCTTGTCGACGAGGAGATGGTCGCCGATCAGCATGTTGTCTTCCATTGATCCCGTCGGAATCACGAAGGCCTGGACAAGCGTTGTCGTGCCAAACAAAAGCAGCAGCACCGTGACGGTCCATTCGGCGATGGCGCCTCGCGGCGGCTCGGAGTACGGCACTACCGGGGGCGGCGGATCGGGCGTGATCTCCGTGGAGATGTTCTCTTCCTGCACTTCCGCTATTGTAGCGGTTTACTTCCGGGTATCGAGCAACCTGAGCTCGACGGACTCCGCCACGCTGTTGCGATCGCGTGGAAAAACCTCCAGGCGGAACATCACGTTGGATGTGGCATTGCGGTAGAGAGCTCCGCCGCGGCTGAGGTCTTCCTGCTTGAGTTCGACCACTTTGTTGTTGTCACCGTCCTGGATGTGGAGGACCCCGCGCTTGGCGTTACCAAAGGCGGCGGCCTCAGTATTCCACTTCAGATGCAGGCTCTCTCCGGACTGGACCACGGTGAGATCCAGGGTATACGGATCGGTGGCGGCATTCACGGGTTGCTGGCTGCGATAGGTGAGGGCGATCTGAAAGCCCATCACGACGCCGAGCAGCAGGAAGATGAATGACAGCGGGATCCAGAACCAGCCCGTGCGGGGCTTGGCATGGGGCGTGAGAAGCGGTGAAGGGGCGGAGGTGACCTCCGGGATGGGGGCCAGCCCGAAAGCCGGCTGGAAGGGAGAAACGGGCTCAGTGGCGACAGCAGCCGCCGGAGCGGGCTCTGTCACCGGCTCTGCCTCGGCGCCTTGGGTTTCCGGCCCCCTTGGGCGCCGTGAGGGCTTGCCGCCGCCCATCTCCTTCCGCCGGAAGGGGAACGCCGCGGGCTGGCTTTCCGTCGGAAACTTGCCATTCTCACGGAGAAAGAAAGTGGCTTCGCTGGGGCGCGTGGCGTAAGGCTTGACCTGGAGACAGATTGCGCTCGATCCAGGGAAGCGGGTTTCCAGGATTTCAAGGTCCTCTGGACTCAGTTGCAGAACTTCGCGCGTATTGCTGCGGTAGTATCCGACCACGTAGATGCGTTTGTCGGGCGCAGGGCGCCACCGCTCCAGGGCCTCGTCAAAGACCTGCATGTCCTTTTCCGATAGGACATAAGAGGGGCCTCGCAGGTGCTCGCAGGGCACCGCGACAAAATCCTCGATACGAACAACCATACGATCGCCCATCTCGGCACTACCCAGGAGAATGCCGCCAACCTCCGCCCCGCGCTTGGGCACGGCGCCGAACCCGCGCATGATTTCATAGCCCAAGCGGTCCACCAAGTCAAAGTCGATGAGAATGGTCGCGGACCGGCCCGGGACATCCCAACGGAACGTGGCGCCGCCGGGCGCCTCGCCGTCCCTTCCTGGCGCGGCTTGGGATGTTAGAGGTTCCATATCGTCTGTCTCGATTGTCCCAGTTACCTTTCCCGAATACTCAAGCATAGTTCATCCCTAACGAGGTATCGGCAGACAGGTCCGTTTTCATGAGCCCCGCAACTCACTTACGAATAAGATAGATTTGATGCCAGGTGTACTCTATATCGTCGCGACGCCCATCGGCAACCTCGGCGACATGACATATCGCGCGGTGGAAACGCTGCGTTCCGCGTCGCGCATCGCCTGCGAAGACACGCGCCAGACCCGCAAGCTGCTGGACCATTTCGGCATCGCAGGCCATCCGGTGAGCTATCACGAACACAATGAGGCGGCTAGGACGGAGGAGATTCTGGGGTGGCTCGAATCCGGCCTGAGCGTGGCGATCGTTTCCGACGCCGGCACGCCGCTGATCTCCGACCCCGGCTACCGGGTGGTGCGCTCCGCGGTGGAGCGCGGCATCGCGGTGATCCCGATTCCCGGGGTCTCCGCCGTGATCACGGCGCTATCGGCCTCCGGGTTGCCGACCGATGAATTCCGCTTCTGCGGCTTCTTCCCACGCAAACAGGGCGAACGGCGGCGGTGGCTGGAATCGCTGGCGGGCGAGGAGATGACGATGGCGTTCTACGAAGCGCCGCATCGCATCATCGAGACTCTGCGCGACATTGAAGAGGCGCTCTCGGACCCACCGGTGGTTGCGGCACGCGAGTTGACCAAATTGCATGAAGAGTTCCTGCGCGGCCGTGCCTCGGAGGTGCGGGCGGCGCTCGAGAAGCGCGACGCCGTAAAGGGAGAGTTCACGGTTCTGGTGGGTAAGAGCGAACGCAGGGTGGTAACCGATGAGCCGGTCGTGGATGCCGTGAAACGCATGGAAGCCACGGGGCTGACGCGAATGGATGCCATCAAGGCGGTGGCAAGGGAACGGGGAATGCCGAAGCGCGAGGTCTACCGGATGGTGGAAGAAGGCTAGCGGCCAGTCGGCGAGCCCCAGAGATCTCTGACGTCATCGACGACCGACCGCATCTTCTCCGTGTCCGTCAGTTGGCCTTCCAGAAACTGGATGCCGTCCATCAGCCAGCCAGCTAATGCCGGCGCCGGCAGGCTGTAGATCACCCGCCGGCCGTCACGCCGCTCGCGCACCAAGTGGTGTGAACGCAGCACGGCGAGGTTCTGAGAGACGGCGGAGTGGCTGATTCCCAGAATCTGCTGCAGGGAGTTTACGTCCAACTCACGGTCCCTCAGCTCTCCAATGATCCGCACCCGGTGGGGATGGGAGAGGGCGCCGAGCAGGTTGGCTAACTCCTTCGAAATGATCGCTCTGGCTGGAATGGGCCCGGACCTCCACTTGCCATAGTATGCGCCGCCCGACCCGACATGTCAAATATTCAGACATTCGCACATTAGGGAAACTTTCCTCGAACGTTTAGCATCTCTATTGCTAGTGTCTCAAGCTGTCTCTTCCTCCCATACTGATTATCATGGTGTCCACCCCTGGCAACGTCTGAAGGCGACGCTGCGTCTGGAATCCACGGAATTGTGGATCGCGGTTATCTATTCAGCCGCTATCGGGATGGTTTCGCTGGTTCTGCCGGTTGCCGTGCAGGCCGTTGTCAACACGGTCGCATTCGGCACCTTGGTGCAGCCTCTGGTGATTCTGACCCTGATGGTCTTTCTGGCGCTCTGTTTTGCGGCAGTGCTGAACGCCTACAGGCAGTGGGTGGTTGAGCTGATCCAGCGCCGGGTGTTTGTGCGCATGGCGGGAGAGTCCACGGCAAAGCTGATCGGAGCAGAACAGGACGCCTTTGAGGAGCAGCACGGGCCGGAGCTGATGAACCGTTTTCTGGATGTTGTGACGGTGCAGAAAGCGGCGGCGAGCTTATTGGTGGACGGATTGTCCGTGGTTTTCCAGACCGTGATCGGCATGATTCTGCTGGGGATTTACCATCCGTGGCTGCTGGCTTTCGATGTACTGTTGCTGCTGGCGATTCTGGTGGTGATCTTCCCGTTGGGCGCCGGGGCGATTCCGACCAGCGTGAAGGAGTCGCAGGCGAAGTATGCGCTGGTG
Organism: uncultured Candidatus Solibacter sp.; assembly: GCA_964450255.1. Taxonomy (GTDB): domain Bacteria; phylum Acidobacteriota; class Terriglobia; order Bryobacterales; family Bryobacteraceae; genus Paludibaculum. The sequence continues at coordinate 7,796 of CAYVDY010000272.1, forward strand.
GCCTGGCTGGAAGAGATCGCGCGTCATCAGGTGGCGTTCAAGCGGCCCGCGGGCGCGAGCCTGGCGATGCAGAAGACCAACCAGTTTGTGATGGACTACCTCACCTATCGCGGCAAGCACTTCCGAATTCTGATGCGGCAGATCGTGGGCTCGTTCTTTTTGCAGGCCATGGCGAGCGCCGTGCTACTTGGCGTAGGAGGCTGGCTGGTGATCGATCGGCAGTTGACGCTCGGGCAACTTGTGGCTGCGGAACTCGTGGTAGCACTGGTAGTGAGCGGCTTCACAAAGCTCGGCAAGCATTTGGAGACGTTCTACGATCTGATGGCGGCGACCGACAAACTGGGCTATATCGAGGACCTGCCGGTGGAGCGCACGTCGGGCGAGGCGCTACCTCGCGGACCGAGGGGAGCGGGAATAGAGCTGAGAGACATTGTGGTTACCGTGGGGAGCCGGGGCAGGCTTTTGGAGAACGTCAATTTGCTTCTGGAACCGGGCGCGCGTGCGGCCATTGTGGGCGGCACCGGATCGGGAAAGAGCATGCTGCTGGATCTGCTTTACGGCCTGAGGGCCCCGCTTGAGGGCTTGGTTGAAATCGACGGCCGGGATCTGCGCGACATACGCCTGGGCGACTTGCGAAGTCAGGTTGCGCTGGTCCGGCAGCCTGAGATCTTCGAAGGATCCGTGCTGGAGAATCTGCGGTTGGGCGACGAGAACCTGGATACGTTGGATGCTCGCACGGCGCTGGAGCAAGTCGGTTTGTTGAGCAACGTGCTGCAATTGCCGGAGCGCATCACCACCCAGCGCAGCCTCGGCACCGACTACGAGATGACCTATCGCGTGCGCCACCAGGATGGACGCTGGCTGCACGTGAAGCAGCGCGGCACCTACACGCTGGGGCCGGATGGCCGGCCGATCCGTGCCTACGGTGTGATCGAGGACATCACCGTCGCCGAGGCGCAGCGCGAGCAGCTGCAGCTGCAGGCCGCCATCATCGAGCGCATGAGCGAAGGCGTGCTGCTGGTGGATCGCGCCGGCACCATCCTGTTC
>CAYVDY010000272.1:8852-9188 GCA_964450255.1 uncultured Candidatus Solibacter sp.
TGCACAAGCCGCGGCTGCTGATCCTGGACGAGAGTGTGGATCTGCTGGACGACCTGCCTGAACGCGAGATGCTTCTCGATTTTCTCTTTGACCCGAAGATGCCATGGACCTTGATCATGGTGAGCCACAGCCAGGATGTGCTGGACCGCTGCCGCACTGTCTATCAACTGCGGAACCGCACGCTTACGGAGGTGCAGCGATGACAAACCACCTGCCGGCAATGCAGCTCGTGGGCTCCTCGCATTCCGCTCGAACGCTGGCTATCATCCTCACCATTCTGTTTGTGGTCTTCAGTGTCGCTCTCGTGTTCACGCCTTGGCAGCAGAGCGTCTCCGG
>CAYVDY010000273.1:0-8117 GCA_964450255.1 uncultured Candidatus Solibacter sp.
CGTTGACATAGCCGACGCCGAGATTGATGTCGAAGCCATCGCGGAAGGCGCGGACGAATGCAGCCATCATCCGATTGACCGGCGATGGCTGCGTGGAGGCTGAACCGTAGGAGGAGAGACGAACGTTCATAAGAGCCGGTAGCGGATTGCCGTCCGACCTAAGAACGTACCACTTCTTCCTGCTCCTCGGCCGCCGCTGCCGGCTCGACAATCAGCCGTGACCCTCTTTGCCCTGAAAAATACGACCACACCCACTGCAAAAACACGCTCACGCGCAGATTCGGCAGCGCCAGGAACAGCACGTGGATCAGTGACCACATGACAAACGCAATGTAGCCGTCGAAGTGGATCCTGCCCCGTTGAAACACTGCATAATTGCGGCCCACCACCGCCATACTCCCCTTGTCCACGTAGTGGAACGGCGGGGGCGGGGCATTGTTGTGGAGCCGCGCGGCCAGCGTTCGGGCCACATGGTCGCCCATCTGCATGGCTACCTGCGCTACGCCCGGCAGGGGCTTTCCATCTTGCTCATAATAGGCCACATCGCCGATCACGAAGACCTCCGGCGCACCCGGCACGCTCAGGTCGTACCGCACGCGGACCCGGCCCGCGCGGTCCGCTGGAACGTCCAGCCACTTCGCCACCGGAGACGGCGTCACGCCTGCCGTCCAGATCACGGTGCGCGCCGGAATGCGCACGCCGCCCACGGTCACTCCGTCCTCATCGATCTGCTCCACCGGATGTCCGGTAAGCACCTCCACGCCCATTGCTGTCAACCGTTTGGCGACTTTAGTTGAGAGATCCGGGTGAAACGCGTTCAAAAGGCGCGGCCCAGCTTCCACCAGCAGAATCCGGGTCTGTTTGGGGTCGATGCGCCGGAAGTCCTCTTTCATCGTGAGCCGTGCCAACTCGGCGATCGCCCCCGCCATCTCAACGCCCGTCGGTCCGCCGCCCACCAGCACGAACGTCAGCATCGCCTCCCGCGCTGCACGGTCCGGCTCGCCTTCTGCCGCTTCAAAGGCATGCAACACCTTGTTCCGGACCTTGGTGGCGTCCGCCATCGTCTTCATTCCAGGCGCGTTACGCTCAAATTCGTCGTGGCCGAAGTAACTGTGCTGTACGCCCGTTGCCACCACCAGGAAGTCGTAGCCCACCCGCACATCTTCACGGTCCGGTGTGTTGACGATTACCTCTCGCGCCTGCGTATCAACGCCCCGCACTTCGCCCAGGAGCACGTTCGTCTGACGGTGGCGGCTCAGCACCTGCCGGATGGGCGCCGCGATCTGGCCGGGCATCAGCATCGCCGTGGCCACTTGGTAGAGGAGCGGCTGGAAGAGATGGTGGTTTGTCTTATCGATCAACGTGATGCGGACATTCAGATGCCGCAGCGCCCGCGCCGCGCCCAGGCCGCCAAAACCGCCGCCCACTATCACTACGTGCGGTAATAAGCCACCTTTGGTACCCATGGTTCGTTGGATGATGCACATGACGGTCGGGATTCGTTACCACCCGGATCGGTGCGATCATGAATTGTGAATTTTGAAGCAGAACTGTGCCGTGTCCTGCCCGATGATCTGCCGTGGCGCGCCGAATTGATCGAGAAGGCCGCTCGCCACCTCGATCTCATCGTCGAGGCCAACACGCACTTCAACCTCACCCGCATTACCAACCCGCGGGAGGCCGCCATCAAGCACATTCTGGACTCCGTCGCTCCCTGGCGCCTGTTTCAGAAGGCAAAGCACGTTCTTGATGCCGGCACGGGCGCAGGCTTCCCCGGGATACCGCTCGCCGTGCTGTTGCCGGAGGTCCGCTTCACCTTGTCGGAGTCCACGCAGAAGAAGGCGCATTTTGTAGAATCCGCCGTGCAGGCGTTGGCCCTGCCGAATGTCGCCGTGAATGCGCGCCGCGCTGAGGAGTTCCTCAAGGAACAACCGCTGGATCTGGTGACCGCCCGCGCCGTAGCTCCGGTAATCCGCGCCCTCGGCCTTTTTGCGCCGGCCATCCGGGCCGGCTCTCGCGTGCTGCTCTACAAGGGACCCGACGCGGAACTGGAAATCGCCGAGGCTGCCCAGGAGGCCCGCAAGCGTCAGGTGCGCGTGCGTGTTGTGGAGCGCTACGAACTCCCGGACGGCCTGGGCGCGAGAACCATCGTGGAGATGATGCGTTAATAGTGCGAGAGGAAGAACTGGATCCCCAGCGTCATCGCCTGTTCCCACGCTGCCAGCACATCGGGCGTGCCCTGTGGATCGCACTCTTTTACGGTGGCCAGCAGGCTGTCGAGCCACAGATCATATAGCTCCGCGCCGATGTTGAGATGCGTGTGGTCGTGGCGTTGTGCCACCTCCACCAGGTACGGATCCGATGATGTGCCGTCCGCCCGGGCATGGAGCAACATGCCGTGCAGCGAAGCCTGCAGCGCGCGCTTCTGCCGGTAGAAGTTGGTGTGCTCGAACATCGCCAGGACTTTGGGCGACGAAGCCAGGAACACTTCGTAGAAGCGATCCAGAAACACCGGGTTGGCGCCGCAGCGGTCGAGGCTCTGCTCCACCACATTCAGTACTTCTGCATCCAGAGGCATAAACGCCCATTGTAGAGACGTACCGCCCCTATGTCGAATCTCCTGGCTCCACCCCGTTACGCCACGCCCGCCGATTTGAGAGAGAATAAGGGGCTGGAAGAAGGACGTGCGATGAAGATCTCGATGGGTGCGTGGTCGTTCGCATTCGGCCCCTATGCGGCCAATCCGAAATCTCTGGAAGAGATCGCGCGGCGGCTCGCCAAGGCCGGCTACGACGGTATTGAGTTGAGTGGTTTTCCGCCTCATGTGACGCCTGAAAAGTACGCCTCGCCCGCCGCCCGGGCGGAGCTGAAACGCTTTCTAGCCGACCTGGGCCTCGGTATCTCCGGCTTTTCCGCCGACCTCGGCGCCGTGAATCCCATCATGGTCGAGAACCACCGCGCCTACTTGGACCAGTTCAAGCAACTACTCGAACTCTGTGCGGAAATCGGTAGCCCCATGATTCGCTTCGACACGGGAACGGCCCCTGGGTCGATCTCCGATAACGACTACCACACCGCGTTCTACCGCCTCGCCGACGTCTGGCGCGAGTGCGCCGATGAGGCTCGCCACGCCGGTGTTCTGATGGCATGGGAATTCGAACCCGGTTTCATCTTCAATAAGCCCGCCGAAGTTTTTGAACTCCACGAGCGTGTTGGACACCCTTGGTTCCAGATTCTGTTCGATACCGCCCATGCTTACATGAGTTGCTCGGTCGGAGCCCGCCAGCACGGGAAGAAGCAGTTGCTGGAGGGTGGATTGGCTGAGTTCCTCACTCTCCTTCACGGCTCCATCGGCGCCGTCCATGTTATCGATTCCGACGGCACACTCTACATGGACGACACCAGCACGCACCTCCCCATCGGGCAGGGTCACATCCCCTGGGACTTCCTCGGGCCTAAACTCCTCGCGGTTCCGCACATCGATTGGTGGTGCGCCGATCTCTGCTTCTATCCGGACGCCTGGGAGATGGTGGACGACACTCTCCGCTCCGCCAAGGCTATGGAAGCGAAGGCCAGAGGCGCCGTTTAGCCTGTTGCCGCTCAGAAAGTGAAACTTCGGACATTTGACACCGAATTTCCGCGTGTGATAACCCTGAATGTTCAGTTAGGATTCACTCATGCCAGACGACCCCAAGCCGGAAGGTCCGCCCGCGCCGGAGTCTGCGCCGCAGCCGGAAGCCCCGCCTGCTCCGCCGCCTCCCGTCGAACCAGCGGCTGTGACTGCCGCCGCACCCGCTGTACCGCCCCCTGCCGCGCCTGTCGCCGCGGCCGCTCCGAAGCCTCCAGCGCCGCCCGCCAAGCCGGCAGCCCCGCCAGCACCGAAACCACCCGCCGTGATGGTCACTACACCGTGGGAAAGCGACCTCACCGCGGCACTGGCCGCTGAGTTCGGCCCCGCGATTCCCGAGTTCCTCTCCTACCTCGGCCAGAGTTTCATGGTGGCGCACACGGATGCGCTGATCCCGTTGCTCCTCACCCTCAAGGACGATTTCGGTTTCGACTATCTCGTCGACGTCACCGCCGTGCACTGGCCGCAGCGCGAGCAGCCCTTCGACGTCATCTACGTTCTCTACAGCTTTGCCCGCAACGAGCGTATTCGCATCAAGCTCAAGATCCAGGAGACCGAGAAGCCCGCCTCCGCCACCGCCGTCTATCCCACGGCCGACTGGCTGGAACGCGAAGTCTACGATATGTTCGGCATCGAGTTCGCGGACCACCCCAACATGACGCGCATCCTCATGCCTGACGAGTGGTCCACCTTCCCGCTGCGCAAGGAAAACAATATCCTCAACATGGATCAGAAGTGGGTCCAGGAGAACCTGGGGATTGAGAGCGGACAATAGCCATGGCCGGAACATTCCTCGATTCCACTGAACTCGTCCTCAACATGGGCCCGCAGCATCCCTCCACCCACGGTGTGCTGCGCGTGATCGTTAAGCTCGACGGCGAAAGAGTGAACGGCACCGAGTGCGTCATCGGCTACCTCCACCGCGGCGTGGAGAAGATCGGCGAGAACCGCACCTACACGATGTTCGCGCCCTACGTGGACCGCATGGACTACGTCGCCGCCATCTCCAACGGTCTCGGCTACTGCCTGGCCGTCGAAAAGCTGCTGAACGTCGAAGCCACGCCCCGCGCCCAGGCCGTCCGCGTGATCCTCACCGAACTGAACCGGATCGCCAGCCACCTGCTGTGGCTGGGTACGCACGCCCTCGATATCGGCGCCATCACGCCGCTGTTCTACTGCATGCGCGAGCGCGAATACACGCTCAACATCTTCGAGAAGTACTGCGGCGCCCGGCTCACCACCACCGCCTTCCGCATCGGCGGCCTGCAATACGAGACTTACGACGGCTTCGAGAAAGAGGTCGAGGAGTTCTGCGATCTCTTCCTTCCGAAGGTGGATGAGTACGAGGAACTGCTTACCGGTAACCGCATCTGGTGTCAGCGCCTGATCGGCGTCGGCATCCTCAACGAAGCCGATTGCAAAGCATATGGCGTCACCGGCCCCATGCTGCGCGCGGCGGGCTGCGCCTGGGACATTCGCAAGGCGCTGCCGTACTCCGGCTACGAGAAGTACGACTTCGAGATCCCCATTCGCCAGAACGGCGACACCTACGATCGGTACATGGTCCGCATGGCCGAGATGCGCCAGAGCGTGCGCATCATTCGCCAGGCCGTCGCCGCCATTCCGGAAGGCCCCATCATGGCCAAGGTGCCGAAGATCATCAAGCCGCCGGTCGGCGAGGCCTATGTGTCAATTGAAGCGCCCAAGGGCGAACTCGGCTACTACATCCTCAGCGACGGCTCAACGCAACCCTACCGCCTGCGCGTCCGGCCGCCGTCATTTGTAAACCTGCAGTCGCTCGACAAGATGGCACGGGGTTCGCTGGTGGCCGATCTGGTGGCCATCATCGGGACTATCGACATCGTACTGGGAGAGGTCGATCGCTAAATGATCAAACTGCTGAGAACCATCTTTATGGTGGACATGTTCCAGGGCCTCTGGGTGACGTTCCGAACCCAGCACCCCAGGAACATCGTCACCGAGCAGTACCCCGAGCAGCGGCCCAAAATCGCCGAGCGCTATCGCGGCGCGCCGCGGCTCAATATCAATCCGGAAAACGGCCAGACTCTCTGCATCTCGTGCGATCTCTGCGCCATCGCGTGCCCGGAAAATCTCATCATCGTCGGCTGGCAGCGCAATCCCGAGACCAAGCGCAAGGATCTCATCACGTTTACCTACGACACATCGCGCTGCATGTTCTGCGGGCTCTGCGAAGATGCCTGCCCGGTGGACGCTCTTGAATTGACCCAGGACTTTGAATTGGCGAGTTACTCGCGGGAAGGTGCGATCTTTGACCGGCAGATCCTCGAAGAGGGCATCAAGCCCACAAAGTATCGCTTCTAAGAACGCGGCGACGGCCGCGAGGGAGCGGGTGTGGCTCACACCCGAAGTATGCCCATGACAGATATCGCATTTTTCTATGCCTTCGCGGCGCTCACCGTGGTCGGCGCCATTCTCACCGTAACCTTGAGGAACGCCATCCACTGCGCCATCGCACTGATTGCGTCGCTGGCCGGAATCGCCGGCCTCTATCTCCTCCAGAAGGCGGAGTTCCTCTTCGTCGTTCAGATCATGCTCTACATCGGCGGCGTGATGGTGCTGTTCCTCTTCGTCATCATGCTGGTCAACCTCGACAGCGCGGCGAAGGAACGCCAATACCATCGCCACTGGCTGGCCGCCGTCATCTGCCTCGTAGGCACCGGCGCCCTGTTTGCCTCGTTCCTCCACCGCGGCATGGGCTCCCTGAAACTCGACGCCCCGCTTCCGGCTGTGCCCGGCACCGGCAATGTGGAGAACCTCGCAATGGTGCTCTTCCGCGAGTATCTCGTGCCGTTTGAAGTCGCCTCGCTGCTGCTGCTGGTGGCCGTGGTCGGCGGCGTGATGATGGCCAAGAAAAGGATGGACTAAGATGCTGAGTCCCATCACAACCGAACACTATCTCGTGCTGAGCGCCATGCTGCTGCTCATCGGCACTGTCGGCGTTCTGCTGCGCCGCAACGTGGTGGTCATCATGATGTCCATCGAGCTGATCCTCAACGCCGTAAACCTCAACCTGGTGGCCTTCAGCAACCACCTGCAACAGGTAAACGGGCAGATCTTTGCGATCTTTGTGATCGTCGTGGCGGTAGCCGAGGCTGCCGTCGGATTGGGCATCCTCATCGCCCTGTTCCGCAATAAGGAAACGGTGCTCGTCGACGAAATCGACCTGCTCAAGTGGTAGGAGACCCAGGCGCGATGAACTTTCTCGATCTCATCTGGCTCATCCCAATCATGCCGCTCTGCGGCGCGGCCATCATGCTCCTGTTCGGCCGCAAGCTCTCCAAAGCCGCGGTCAGCATCATCTGTCCCGGTTCTGTTCTGTTGTCGCTCATCCTCTCCATCGGCGCAGTCATTCAACTGGCCGGCTTGAAGGAACGCACTCATCAGGTCGTCCTATTCACCTGGCTGCCGCAGCTGAACGCTGATATGGGGTTCCTCCTCGATCCGCTCTCCAGCGTGATGATCCTCGTCGTCACAGGCATCGGCTTCCTCATCCACGTTTACGCCACCGGCTACATGGCGCACGAGCACGGCCCGCGCCACGGCGGATACTATCGCTTCTTCGGATACCTCAACCTGTTCGTCTTCTTCATGCTCACGCTGGTCCTTGCCAACAACTACCCGCTGCTGTTCGTCGGCTGGGAAGGTGTCGGCCTCTGCTCCTACCTGCTGATCGGTTTCTACTTCAACAAGAAGAGCGCCGGGGACGCCGGCAAGAAGGCGTTCATCGTCAATCGCATCGGCGACGCCGGCTTCATCCTCGGCATGTTCTTCCTCTTCCAGGTGACCGGCTCGCTGCGCTTTACCGAAGTGACAGACGTGCTTCGCTCCGCGCGCTTCGGTCCGGAAGAGACCACATTCGGCATCCTCAGCCTCACTGCACTCCTCCTGTTCATCGGCGCCACGGGCAAGAGCGCGCAGATCCCGCTGTATGTCTGGCTGCCCGACGCCATGGAAGGCCCCACCCCGGTCAGCGCGCTGATCCACGCCGCCACCATGGTCACCGCCGGTGTCTACATGTGTGCGCGCTCCAATGCGCTGTTTGCCCTCACGCCCGAAACTTCGCACATTGTCGCCGCGGTCGGCGCCTGCACCGCCATCTTCGCCGCCTCCATCGGGCTCGTCCAGAACGACATCAAACGCGTGCTGGCCTACTCCACCGTGTCGCAACTCGGCTACATGTTTCTCGCGGTGGGCGTCGGTGCCTACTGGGTGGGCGTCTTCCATCTCTACACCCACGCCTTCTTCAAGGCCCTGCTCTTCCTCGGCGCCGGCAGCGTCATTCACGCCATGAGCGGCGAACAGGATATGCGCAACATGGGCGGCCTGCGCAGCAAGAACACCACCCCGTCCGGCCAGCTGTTCCACGCCTCGCCGGCCATCGCCACCATTCCCTGCCCCCCCCCGCGTCCCTCCAAGGCACGAGACGCCACCCCTAGTTGGTCTCCCC
>CAYVDY010000273.1:8127-9180 GCA_964450255.1 uncultured Candidatus Solibacter sp.
CCTTTCGCCACCATTGTCATGGCTTCCCTGGCACTCGCCGGCATTCCCGGCCTCGCCGGCTTCTTCTCCAAGGACGAGATCCTCTGGCAGACTTGGTCTTCCCCTCTCGGCTCCAAGGTGCTCTGGGTTGTCGGATTCCTCACCGCGCTCATGACCGCTTTCTACATGTGGCGGCTGATGTTCATGACCTTCTTCGGCGAACCGCGCATGGACGAGAAGACCAAGCATCACATCCACGAATCGCCCAAGTCTATGACCGTCCCGCTGATGGTCCTCGCCGGCGGCTCCGTCGTCGCGGGCTGGATCGGCATGCCCAAGGTCTTCGGCGAAAACGGCTTCATCCAGGGCCTGGAACACTGGCTGGCCCCGGTGTTTGAAAGCGGCAGGGAAGTGGCTCACGCCGCGCCCGTCCATCACGACACGACGATGGAATGGGTGCTGATGGGCCTCTCCATCGGTGCTGCGCTCTCCGGCATCTTCCTGGCCCGTCACGTTTACCTCCGAATGAAGGCTGAGGATCGCCCCACCGGCGGCTTCATCTACCCCGTGCTCCTCAACAAGTGGTACGTGGATGAGCTCTACGACTTCCTCTTCGTCAACGGCCTCTCCAAAGGCGGCGGCACGCTGATGGCGAAGTTCGATGTCAACGTCATCGACGGCGGTGTCAACGGAACCGCCTGGCTCACCCGAATGGTCTCGCGCATCTCCATGTGGTACGACACCTGGATTGTGGATGGCCTGGTGAACCTCAGCGCCTTTACGATCCGCGCGCTCAGCTTCCCGGTGCGTTTCCTGCAGACCGGCTTCGTGCAGTCTTACGCGTTGGTCTTTATCGCCGGGGTGTTCTGCATCTTCGGCTACTTCTGGTGGGGACGGTAGAGGAGTAACACCATGCAAGGACACCTTCTCTCCATCATCCTCTTCACCCCGCTCCTCGGCGTCCTGGTCCTGATGTTCCTGCCCCGCGCACAGAAGACGCTCGTGCGTCTCTGGGCCAACATCTCCGCCGCCGCCGGGCTGTTGGTCTCCATCCCGCTCATCGCCACCTTCGAC
>CAYVDY010000274.1:0-9179 GCA_964450255.1 uncultured Candidatus Solibacter sp.
TGGATAGAGCATCTGCCTTCTAAGCAGAGGGTCGCAGGTTCGAGTCCTGCCGGTCCTACCAATTATTTCAATTAGTTACGAAGGCGTCCTAGAGACGTTCCGCCCGCCTGTTACTGACCACTGGAGAAAATCACCCGATATCTCGCAACGTGCCATTGCCCATTGCGCGGAACGGGACTCGGTCCATTGACTTTGCCCCATTTCTCTTCGATTGATGGAAGTGAAGCCTCTATCACTGCTCGGCGCTCTGCCATCGGACCGTTTCGATCGACGCGAAGGCGCTTGAAGGTCTCAGTTTCCAGAAACGGTTACCGGCCCAGACGCAACGCCCGAAGCGAACTGGTGCGCTGCTCCCGGGTCGGAAGCTGCGCGGCTGGCCGAGACCACTTACCGTCGGGGTTGGCAAGGCCGTTGACAATCTCGCGAGCACGGGCTGTGCCAACCTGAAATAGGCTGGCTAAGCTCGTTTCTCTTTCCTACCTGAATAGGGCCCGCATTGAAGCGTCAAGATATTGAGAGTCAGGCCCGGCTGGTCGGTGAGTCGATGAAGTCCAAACGCCTACCTTTGTTTCTCTGCGCCGTCGGGGGCCTTCTCGGCTTTCCGGCGATAGTGTGGGTCGCTGGCTCAACGGCTCGACTGAATGACGAGGACGTATCGCGTGTAGTTGAGCCCCTAGCCCGAATTCACCTCGCGGAGGTCACCTTAAAGCCGCTTTCGGTCACGTTTGTTGTCCCGACCACGACCCACTGGATGCGAGTTCGTCAGGCGTGGGGTGAACCGGATTTCGTTCTCGTCGCATTTAATCCGGGGCGACAACTCGCCCTCTGTTTGCCAACGATGCCGCTTCGCTTTGAACTCAGGAGCTCGACCGGCAGATCCTTCGCTCTGCAACCGAGTTTCCCACCCTACGGCTTCTCGGATGATTGCGAATCAAGCTGCCTGCGATTCCGCGCGGTTGTTGGTGACAAGCTTACTCTCACGGTGGTGACGACACGAGAAGTCACAATTTCAGCCTTCTCGGGAGACCTCATCGTCGTTGGGGACTGGGCCCACCAGAAGGACAAGCTGGTGGGGATGTCACTCGAAAGAGATCTCGACTCTCTCGCGAACTGGCTGCTGTACGCTGGAGCTCTTTTCGTGTGTTCGGGTGTGGCAGTGTTCGTCAGGCGCTACGTTCTGCACCGTCGGGATGACTAGTCAATTCAGGCTTTGGAGCAAGAGGGCGAACGTGTGGTCCTCTTGAAGCGGAGATATGGCGTTGAAGCAGCGTCCATGTCCAGGCGAGCGCGCACCAGTTCCACTTCCATCTTCTTCCGTTCGCTGATGTCGAGAACGAAACACAGCGAATACCCACTATCCCTTTGCTCGCACGATCCACCTGGTGATGGACAACCTGAACATTCACTGCCGCAAATCCCTCACCGACCATCTCGGCCACCAAGAAGGTAACTATGTCTGGAGCCGTCTGAACGTACACTACACACCCAAGCACGGGAGTTGGCTCAACCAGGCGGAAATCGAACTCAGTTTGGTCTCCAGGCAATGCCTGGGGACCCGCCGCATTCCCGAACTGGGCCTATTGGCGTCCAGTGTCAATAGCTGGAACGCCAAGGCCAACCGTGACCATACCCGCATTCGATGGAACTTCACCCGCAAAGCGGCTCGCACGAAGTTCGGCTACAAAAGGAATACTTCTAAGCGGTCACAGACCTAGGATGGGCCTCTCGCTCCCGTCGTGATGTGGTGCGAGTTCCCACCAAGGTAGTAAGTGGGCTCAACGCCATCGCGCTGCAAACCGAAAACTTGCACGGCGCAGGACAGTTGGAATACTCAGCTGCACTCGTGCTTCGCCTGATGCGAGGCGGTTGGTCTTCGAATTGTGTTTAGTGCGTTAGCTTGCCAACGTGGTCCAGAACGGCCGCGTTGGCGATCACCGTCTCTTGGCCCTCGGCCTGGAGAACGATGTGGGTAGCGGTTATCGCCAGAAGCACACCCTGCTGTCCGGCAATTTCCAATGATCTCCCCATCGTGAGTACTTTTCTTGCGTAGAAGCCGGCCGCCACGTTTCGAACGATCTCGCGAGTGCCCAGTCCAAAGGACAGTCCGAATGCCAGTGAGGCCCCACCCAGCACCAGGCCAGTCACGATTCGGACAATGTCCGTGTCGATCTTGAGTTGGGCGAGGGCCATCATCGCGCACACGAAGAGAATGGCACCGGAGACCAGTTTCCCGAGGGTGGGGGCGAACTCAATGCCCGAACTTTCCGCCGATTGCGCGACGGTCTGACCGACGAATTGCCCGACTGTACCCCCCAGAAGCAACAACACAAGGGCAGCGAAGATATTCGGCAGATAGGCGAAGAACGCTCCGATGGCACCCGAAATCGCATCCAGCCCAAGTGCATCGCCTGCAGTACGGGCCAGGATCAGCAGGATCAGAAAGTACGCGAGACGAGGAAGAAGGGTGCTCAGTTCCTGGCGGATTCCAAGCCGGTGGATCGCCTGATCGACGCCCGCCTTAATGACTAGGTCGTCAAAACGCATCCTCTTGAGCGATTGCCGCAGGACTCGCTCGATCAGCTTCGCAACCAACAGTGCCACAATCGCAAGTAGGATTCCGACAACCACTTTGGGTGCTGTGGCAATCGCAGAATCCGCGAGACCGCCAAAAGCCTGAATGAGCTTTTCTTTCATATCTTGGGTTCCTTATTCGTTCCGAACGATTCCAGAAGGTGACTCAGCAGCCGCGCCATCTCAAGCAGGGCAATCTTAGGTAAGTTCCATGAATAAGAGGCAAGCTGCGATGCGGCAGTCCGGCGATGAATGCTTCTCCGAACCTGCCCGACGAAGTCCGAGGACGGCTCCAGTTCCTGCTCTTTCAGCGAGTCGATGGGCCGTCCCAAATCCGGGTCATCACCGCGAGTGTCAGCCGAACCGGTGGAATCCGGGTTCATCCTTGCTCCTGCCTGGCGGCCACTGCCTCGTCTACTTCATAGCGGAGCCTGAACTGCTCGCGAGCACGCTTAATCCTCATCTTCACCGCCGAAAGGCCAAGCCCAAGAGCCGTGGCGATCTCTTCATAGGACAGCTCGTCCATGTCGCACATCACCAGCGGGATTCGGAGCGTAGCGGGCATGGTGTTCAGAATCTGATCGATGCGATACCGGCGCGCCTCTGTCTCCAGATCCTTCTGCGCAGCTGCCGGAACGTGCAGTTGTTCGTACCCCTCGATCGATTCCTCGTGGATAGAGAGAAGCTCCTTGCCCCCACGTCTCTTCAGATGATTCAGGCAGTGATGGACTTTGATTCTCTGCAGCCAATGGCGGAATGAGGACCTTCCCTCGAACGTCCGGAACGCGAAGAAGGCTTTGACAAAGACCTCCTGGGCGAGATCCTCTGAGTTGTTCTCATCGCGGGTCAGGTATCGGCAATCCGCCAGAATGCGCTTTTGGTGCTGCCCAATCAACGCTTCAAACGCCCGCAAATCACCCTCACGAGCCTCACGCACAGCACGCAGCAACTCCTCATCCGGATCCTGAATTCCCGGCCTCAGATCCTCAGTCATTCGTCGAGCATCTCACAACTCCGAGCGCCTCGCATCGCTCTGAAGCGGGAAGCCTCTCTCTGCCCCGCTTGCCGAAGTCCGTCCATCTCACGCCTGTCACGATCTGATTGCACTTCTGACCATCTGCTTTCCAACCTAGGATGATGACCGGAAATTTGCGCCAAAGCGCCTTTCCGGCCGGAACTAAAAGTGGAGAGCCGGGCACACAGACGGCCCGGCTCTCCTCAGACGTACCCTACCTTGAGAAAGAGAATCCGAGTCCGGTCGTATATAGCAAGTCGTTCGACTTGCGTCCCGGCGCCGGATTACTCAGGTAGCGTTCGCTGATTGAAACTGTCCAGTTCAACCACTTGGTCAGTGCGGTGCTCGCGCCGATGTCGAAGTTCATGCGGTACTGCCCGGTATTGGATAGGTTGTTGAACATACGGAAACCCTGAACCAGCTTGGTCCTGGAATTGAGCTTGTAGTTGAAGTCGTTTCCCCAATACGCCTCCGCCGAATTCCGGGTGAATGCCGGCTTCGGCGCCGGGTCAAAAGACTCGCGGTTCCATGCGCCCCCTCCAACGACGTCTAGCCCACCGTGCTCCGACGCCCAGGCGTGAATTCCCGCGCCGCCGCCAGCGACGACGCGCAAGTCCAGTGACTGGAACTTGTCGTTCTCGTAGTCGTTGAACCCGTTGAGGAACACCTTCTTGTTCAGGTTGTGCCCGTAGCTCCATCCGCCGCGAATCGCGCTCGCCGTCTGAGTGCTCACACCATTGATGGCGGCCGAGGAACGGATTGAGTTGAAGTATGCGGTAGTTTTGCTTGTGTTCGAAACGCGTGAGAGGTTCAGTGGCGTCGTGAAGACGAAGGTCCGCGCATTGCCCGTCGTGCCGGCGATTCCCAGGCTGCCGGTGATCGTCCAAAGGTCCAGCAAGCCCGGCCGCCGGAATCGCTCGTACGCTCTCTGCTCTGCGTCATTCCGTAGGGCCACGATCTCGCTGGCGCCAACGGTTTGTGTCGCTCCCGGAGACGCCACCTGAATGCGGCCGTCCTGAGTCTGAATCGTAGCCTTGACCGTTCGATCTCCTGGCAGAACTACGTTCAACGGCTGGTCGGTAGTGACCGTCGAAATATCGTCCCACTTCAGCGTGACAGCGCCGAAGCTCTTACTGAAAATGGTGACGGTCTGACCGTCCTTCTTCACAATGCTGCCTGTAACGCGGTCGCCGTCCTTCAGTAGAATCTGATCCCCCGAAGCGATGGTCGCCACGAGGCATCCGAAGAGGATCAGCCCGGTGAGTCGAGTGCGATGGATGTATGGCATGGTGGTGCTTGGTGTTCTGCTCACTCGATAGCTCAGCCAGCTAACTGGGAGGTGCAGTGTGGGCACCGCTTCGCCGGAATCGGAATTGGGGTGAAGCAGAAGGTGCAGTCCTTCGTGGTCGGGTCCGCCACAGGCGCGGGCTTCTGCATCTTGCTCGCCGCGCGCACGACCAGAAAGATCACGAACGCTACGATCAGAAAGTTAATAACCGCGTTCAGGAACTGGCCATACGCGATTACCGGCGCAGCCGCTGCCTTGGCCGCCGCCAGCGTCGCGTAGGTGTTCCCGTTCAGCGAGATGAAAAGATCCTTGAAGTCGATCCCGCTGAGCAGCAGTCCTATCGGAGGCATGACGATGTCATTGACCATCGAAGTTACGATCGCCCCAAACGCGGCTCCGATAATCACGGCTACAGCAAGGTCCAGTACATTGCCCTTCATTACGAAGGCTTTGAAATCATTCAACATGTTCGTTCCTCTTTTCTCTTTCGGATTTCGTCGGTGGATGTGAGTCTCGGACGCGATGCTATTTCTGCTTCGCGATGATCTTGTCTTTGATCTTTGAGTAGACCGGCGCCGGCACGATCTTCCTGTCGATCAGTTCGTTCTTGCCCTTGTAGGGCCGACCCTTGATGATCTTCTCGCCGTAGGCTTTTCCGATACCGGGCAGCGCCTCCAGCTGTTCTGCGCTCGCCGAATTTATGTCGAGAAGATCCGCGGCCGGTGCCATATTGGCTGCGGCTATTGCTGCCTTCTGAGCCTGGTTAGTTATCGGTGCAGTCTGAGGTATCGCGAAGAGCGACATTCCCACGAGCACGGATGGGATCAGCTGAATCAGTTTCATGTGAATGAATCGTCCTTTGTTTGTCCACCTGCCTGCTGTACTAACGCGATGCGGTCGCGGCGCGAGCCATCACTGGTTCGGACTCCCGCGCTATTGCGGGATAGGCCAGCCCTGCCAGCAGGGCCCCCACCAAAGGTGCTGCCCAAAACAGCCAAAGCTGTTCGATCGCCCAACCGCCAACGAACAACGCCGGACCCGTGCTGCGTGCAGGGTTGACCGACAGGTTCGTCACCGGAATCCCAATCAGATGGATCAGCGTCAACCCGAGCCCGATCGCGATCGGGGCGAATCCCTGAGGCGCCCGCCGGTCGGTCGCGCCCAGAATGATCATCAGAAAGAAGAAGCTGAGTACGACTTCAGCCGTCAGGCAGGCCTCTAAGGAATACCCGCGCGGAGAATGGGCGCCAAATCCGTTCGATGCCAACCCTCCGCTCACATCGAAGCCCGCCTTGCCGCTGGCGGTCAGGTAGAGCACCCCTGCGCCGGCAATCGCGCCCAACACCTGCGCCGCGATGTAACCTGGCAACTCCGACACCGGGAAGCGCTTCGCTACAAATAGTCCGACCGATACCGCCGGGTTGAGATGACAGCCTGAGATATGACCGATCGCGTATGCCATCGTCAATACCGTCAGCCCAAAGGCCAAGGCTACGCCCGCGAAGCCGATGCCGAGTCCGGGAAATGCGGCCGCGAGTACCGCGCTGCCGCAACCGCCAAATACCAGCCAGAACGTGCCGATGAACTCCGCGGGCAGACGTCTGGAGAGAGGGATTGGAACACTCATGTTCGTTCGTTTTCCTTTCGGGTGTTGGTACAGATTACCCTCCCGGCGCCAGAGAGCTTCCACTACGAATCGCTCTCCGGTAGACCGCTGAGTCTCCTGCCACTCCCTCAGACAAGTCGCCGAAACGATAAGTCACATTCCCCTTCAAAAAACTCCGTCCGTGCCGCCACCTCCATTTCTTCGTTGTCAGCTCTCGCGCATCTGGTGAGACAATCCCGTTCGTGATTAGCCATACCCAGCTATCGCGTGCGGAACAAGAAGCAGGGTGGGCTCGACATCGTTGGAGGCGGTGCATGGGGTAGCGAGGCATCCGATTTGACTCCGAAACCGGCGTTCACACGGAGCTTAGTTGAGTCCCACTGCGGCGACCAACTCGACTCCAAACTCAGTTCCAGAACCAGTCTGGTCTAGGGATGTCGCATGTCCACCGACCGGTCAACATCAGGAAAGTGCGGCATGAATCTCGTTGTCGCCGCAACCATGTCCCTGACTGAGTGGCTGAACTGGGCCGTCTCGATCAGCGACCGTTAACTCAGCAATCTGGCAGCGGGGCGTAAGCCTAAGACCAACTCCGCACGGCCGCGTTTGAAGCTCCATTCCCCGATAGCGGTGATGGCTTACATTGGAAGTAGACCACGCGCCCCGCCCGTAACGCTGGTTGGGTGACTCGAAGGAGGGCACGATGTGGCCTCGGAATCCCGTTCCCTTCTGCTCGGTTGTGGATTGCTGGTCGCTGCAGGGGAGTCTAGAATCTAATGGCACCGGTAGGTGATCGCGCAGTGAGTTTGAGGAATCCAGCTCATTTTACTTGCGGCCTTCAGGCTGTAGCACTCCCGCAATGGCTGAATGTGGACGGTGGTAGCGGCTTCCGACCTCTCGATCCGAGCACGAGCGACTGCCACCTCATCTTGTTCCTGTCCGAGTCTCCGCCAACGTCTTCGCGCCGCCGGGCATCGGGGAGATACATTCCGTTTTCGATGCCGGACCTACGGGCCCCGGAGTCGTGCCCCGCTGGGAGGGCCGAATGGACGTACTAGTTGGGCGACAGCCGATTCTTGATCAGTACAACCGGACTGTGGCATACGAGCTATTATTCCGATCCGGATCGGAGAACCGTTTCGATGGAACCGAGGGGCATGCGGCTACGAGGGCGGTTATTTCCAATACTTTCCTGGCCATCGGTTCTCGCCGTGTGCTGGGTGCCAAACGCGGGTTCATCAATTTCACCCGTGAGCTACTAGTTGAGGATTTCGCGCTCGTGTTACCCAAAGACCGGGTGGTGATCGAGGTATTAGAGGACGTAGTCCCGGATGCTGAAGTAATTGAGTCGTGTCGGAAGCTGCGGAGAGCGGGGTACCGCCTCGCGCTGGACGACATCACCATGACAACTGCATTCTCACCGCTGACAGAGTATGCCTACTACGCCAAGCTCGACTGGCTGGCAATAGCGATGGAGGACCGCCAGACGCTTTGTCACTATTTCCGCAATAAGGGGCTTCGGGTGCTTGCCGAAAAGGTGGAGACGAAATCTGATTTCGACACGGCGCTCTCCTATGGCTGTGAGCTGTTTCAGGGATTCCATTTTGCCCGGCCCGAAATCATAACTTCCAAGCAAGTACCGACGTCAAAACTGGCCTGTATGCGTTTGGTTGCTGAGATTCAAGGAACGGAGCTGAACTTCGAGCGCCTCGGGGAGATTATCAGGGTGGATGTCGGCCTGACGCAGAAACTGTTACGCTTCGCCAACTCTCCACTTTTCTCTCACCAGCAACACATCACCACCCTCAGTGAGGCGCTGGTCTATGTCGGCGAGGACAACGTTCGGAGATGGGCAGCAATGGCTTCCCTGCCGGAACTGGCCAAAGGGAAGGCGGCTGAGCTGGTGACGATAGCGCTGACGCGCGCCCGGTTCTGCGAGCTTGCAGCGGAGCACTCGCGATTGCGAGCCCGTAGTCTGTCATGTTTCCTGATTGGCCTGCTGTCCCTGATCGACGCGATGATCGGTCGTCCGCTTGACGAGTTGACCAGAGAGCTTGGACTCGAGCCGAACATCGGCGACGCGGTAATGGGAATCTGTAGAGATGGCGATCACCTCGGATCGGTTCTGCCGCTGGCCGTGGCGCTCGAACGTGCCGATATCGAAGCTGCGAGCCGGCTTGCGGCGGCAATAGGACTATCACCTGCGATCGCAGGCGAGCTGCACATGGAAGCGATGACGTGGGCCGATAGTCTCCCGAGATAGACAAGTTGGCATTTCGCGAGCGGGCGACCAATGATGTCGCTTTGGGGCCGCCGTAGAGTCGATGAAATGGTCCAATCTCGGCTCGCTCATCGGCCGTAAAACCGGAAGGCGTGCCCGTCATAGCTTGTGGCGCCGGCGCCTCCCAGCTTGTAGATGGCACTCCCGCTCAACCCGCGACAGTCTCAGCAGGATTCAGCATACGAACGGGTTGGTTCGGAGACTCCCTGCATTTCACAGGGCGGGTCGGCCGGATGCTTGCCGGAGAGTTCGCTGCTTGGCGTGTGGAGTTTGGGTGCGACGCCCTGAACTGTCTGGAGGCTGCGGCAGTCGGAGCTCGCTACGTAGCCAAGCCTAGTCGTTCTCCCGGGTCCCCCGGTCCGGCTTATACCGCTTCGACGAAAGCGCCAAGCCGGGTCCGAATCCCTCACTGGTTCTG
>CAYVDY010000275.1:0-9098 GCA_964450255.1 uncultured Candidatus Solibacter sp.
CACCAAAGGGCAAACCCGCTTCGACGGCTGGATCGACAAAGTAAACGCCGATTTCACCGGCCGCCTCGTCAAGAAGGGCGAACCGCTCCTCACCCTCTATAGCCCCGAGCTCACAGCCAGCCAGCAGGAATACCTCCTCGCCCGCAAGGCCAAAGACACGATGGAGCACTCGCCCGTGCCCGGCATCGCCCACGCCAATAGCGGCATGGTGGAGGTCGCCCGCCAGCGTCTCCTCCACCACTGGGGCATGAACCCCGCCGACATCGACGAGTTGGAGCGTACCGGCCAACCCCGCCGCACCCTCACCGTCACCGCACCCGCCACCGGCTTTATCACCATGCGCAACGCCTACGCCAACCAGATGGTGAAGCCCGACATGGAGCTGTACACTCTGGCCGATCTCAGCCGAGTCTGGATACTCGCGGACGTCTTCGAATCCGACGCCGCCCAAATACACCTGGGCCAGTCCGCGCTGATCGAGCCCTCGTACTCCCCCGGCCGCAAGTTCCGCGCCCGCGTCACCAACATCATTCCGCAGATTGATGCCGAAACCCGCACCCTCAAGGTCCGCCTCGAAGCCGATAACCCGGACTTCGCCCTGCGCCCCGATCTCTTCGTCAACGTGGAGTTCCCCATTGCGATGAGCGCCCGCATGAGCGTGCCCGAGGATGCCGTCATCGACACCGGCAAGCAGCAGACCGTCTATGTCGATCTCGGCGAGGGCAAGTTCGAACCCCGCCGCGTGGAGGTCGGTGAGCGCTTCGACGGCCGCGTCGAGATCCTCGCCGGCCTGAAAAACGGCGAGCGCATCGTCATCTCCGGCGCCTTCCTCATCGATAGCGAAAGCCGCATGAGGAGCGCCACCAAATGATCAACTGGATCATCGAGCAATCGGCGCGCTACCGGATGCTCGTCTTCCTGCTGGTCGCCGCGGCCGTCGGTGCGGGCTGGTGGTCCATGCACCACGTGCCGCTCGACGCCATCCCCGACCTCAGCGACACGCAGGTCATCATCTATACCAAATGGGACCGCAGCCCCGACATCATCGAGGATCAGGTCACCTACCCGCTGGTCACGGCCATGCTCGGCGCGCCCCGCGTCAAGGACGTGCGCGGCTTCTCGGACTTCGGCTACTCCTACGTCTACGTGATCTTCGAGGAAGGCACCGATATCTACTGGGCGCGCTCCCGTACCCTCGAATACCTCTCCGGCGTCCAGGCCCGACTCCCCAAGGGCGCCACCACCGAGCTCGGCCCGGACGCCACTGGCCTCGGCTGCGTCTTCCAATATGCGCTCGTCGATAAGACCGGCAAGCACTCCCTGGCCGACCTCCGCAGCTATCAGGACTGGTACCTCCGCTACTATCTGAAATCCGTGCCCGGCGTCGCCGAGGTGGCACCTGTAGGCGGCTTCGTCCGCCAGTACCAGGTCCAGGTGGATCCCAACAAGCTCCGCGCTTTCAACATCCCCATGCAGAAGGTGGTGGAGGCCGTGCGCTCCGGCAACGACGACGCCGGCGGCCGCCTGATCGAGCTCTCCGGCGCCGAGTACATGGTGCGCGGCCGCGGCTACGCGCGCTCTACCGCCGACCTCGGCGACATCGTCCTCAAGGCCAGTGAAAGCGGCGTACCCGTACGCGTCAAGGACGTCGGCACGGTCTCGCTCGGCCCGGACATCCGGCGCGGCGTCACCGATCTCGATGGCAAGGGCGACGTCGTCGCCGGCATCATCGTCATGCGTCAGGGAGAAAACGCCCTCGACGTCATCGAACGCGTCAAAGCGAAACTCGAGGAGATCAAGCCCGGACTTCCCGCGGGAGTGGAGATCGTCACCACCTACGACCGCAGCGATCTCATCCTCCGCTCCATCGACAATCTGAAACACACGCTCTTCGAAGAGCTCGCCATCGTCTCGCTGGTGATCCTCATCTTTCTTTGGCACATCCCCAGCGCCATCATCCCTATCGTGACCATTCCGATCGCCATCATCATCGCCTTCATCCCCATGAAGGCCATGGGCCTAACCTCGAACATCATGTCTCTGGGAGGCATCGCCATCGCCATCGGTGCCATGGTCGACGCCGCCATCGTCGTCGTCGAGCAGACACACAAGAAGCTGGAGGAGTGGGAGCGCAATGGCCGTAAGGAGGACTACACCCGGGTTGTCATCGATGCCGTGAAAGAGGTCGGCGGCCCCAGCTTCTATGCGCTACTCGTTATCGCCGTCAGCTTCCTTCCCGTACTCGCACTGGAAGCCCAGGAAGGCCGGCTCTTCAAGCCTTTGGCCTACACCAAGAACTTCACGATGATCGTGGCCGCCTTCCTCGCCATCACGCTCGATCCCGCCATGCGCCTGGCATTCACGCGTATGAAGCCGTTCGGATTCCGCCCACGCTGGCTGGCCCGCGTCACCACCGCCGTGCTGGTCGGCAAGATCCACTCCGAAGAGAAGCACCCCGTCAGCCGCGTGTTGATCTTCCTTTACGAGCCGGTCTGCGCCTTTGCCTTGCGCTGGAAGTACGCCGTCATCGCCGCCGCATTCGCCCTGGTCGCCCTCACCATCCCCATCTACCAGCGCCTCGGCAATGAGTTCATGCCGCCGCTGGACGAAGGCTCTCTGCTCTACATGCCCACCACCATGCCCGGTCTCTCCGTGGGAGAAGCCGAGCGTCTGCTGCAGGTCCAGGACCGCCTCATCAAGAGCTTCCCTGAGGTCGAGCGCGTCTTCGGCAAGGCCGGCCGCGCCGAGACCTCCACCGATCCCGCGCCCTTTTCCATGTTCGAAACCGTCATCCTTCTCAAGCCAAAACCTCAGTGGCGCGAAGGACTTACGACAGAACAGCTCATCGAAGAGATGAACGCCCGCCTCTCCATCCCCGGAGTCTCCAACGCCTGGACCATGCCCATCAAGGCGCGCATCGACATGCTCTCCACCGGCATCCGCACGCCGATCGGCATCAAGGTCTACGGCGCCGACATCAACGAGATCGAACGCCTCGGCATCCAGATCGAATCGCTGCTGAAGAACGTCTCCGGCACGCGCGGCGTCTTCGCGGAACGCACCGGCGGCGGCTACTTCCTGGACTTCGAATGGAAGCGCGATCAGCTCGCCCGCTACGGCCTCTCCATCGAAGACGCGCAGATGATCGTCATGTCCGCCATCGGCGGCGACAACGTGACCACCACGGTGGAGGGCCGCGAACGCTACCCCGTCAACGTCCGCTACTTCCGCGACTACCGCTCCGACATCTCCAGCCTGAAACGGGTGCTGATCCCCGTGATGAGCGGCGCGATGCAGATCCCGCTCTCGCAGCTCGCCACCGTGAAGCTCGCCAGCGGCCCATCCATGCTGCGCGACGAAAACGGACTGCTCACCGGCTACGTCTTCGTCGACATCACCGGCCGCGACATCGGGTCGTATGTGGACGAGGGCAAGGCCCTACTCCGCGATAAAGTGAAGCTCCCGCCCGGCTACGCGCTCCAGTGGAGCGGCCAGTACGAGGCCATGGAGCGCGTCCGCGAAAAGCTCAAGATCGTGCTGCCCCTGACGCTGTTCCTCATCATCATCCTGCTCTACCTCAACACGCACTCGATGGTGAAAACCAGCATCATTCTGCTCGCAGTCCCCTTCTCCGCCGTGGGCGCCATCTGGCTGCTCTACTACCTCGGCTACAACATGAGCATCGGAGTCTGGGTCGGCCTCATCGCCCTGCTCGGCGTGGATGCCGAAACCGGCGTCTTCATGCTGCTCTATCTCGACATCGCCTACGACGACGCCAAACGCGCCGGCCGCCTCAACAGTCTGAAAGACCTCCAGACGGCCATCCTCCACGGAGCCGTCAAACGCATCCGCCCCAAGTTCATGACCGTCGCCACCATGTTCGTCGGCCTTGTCCCAATCATGTGGGCCACCGGCGCCGGCGCCGACGTCATGAAGCGCATCGCCGCCCCCATGATCGGCGGCGTCTTTACGTCCTTCCTGCTCGAGCTCATCGTCTATCCCGCAATCTACGAGGTGTGGAAATGGAACTTCGAAGTCAAAAAACGAATCTCTGCCTGATCGTTTTATCGCTGACACTGCCCGTGGCCGCGCAGAACTTCGAGTTCCCTGCCCGCCACCACGACCTGCCGCGCAAGCATACCGGGACGCTGAAGCTCACCCCCGAGGGTGTGCTCTTCGACAAACCGAAGCTCAATGTAGCCTGGCTCGACATTCAGGAATTCGAACTCACCGACGATCACCAGATCCGTGTCACCACCTATCAGGACCGCCGCCTGCTGCTCGGTAAAGACCAGGCCTATCTCTTCACCCTCACCGGCAAACCGGACGCCCTGCCCATATACCTGGCGCTGAAAGACAAGCTCGGCCCGCGCCTCACCGCCCGCCTGGCCGACACCAGCGGCACGCCGCAGTGGTCCCTCCCCGCCAAGCACCTCAAGGCCATCCGGGGCAGCGAGGGCATCCTGCACGTCTTTGAAACGAAGATCGTCTACGAATCCAAGCGCCCCGCCCAATCGCGAACATGGCGCGTCGCCGACGTCCCCAACATATCGACCGCCGGCCCCTATCAGTTCTCCCTCGGCATCGAAGAATTCCAATTGAAGCAACCCCTCGACCCGGCCCGCTATGAAGCCCTGTGGCTTCGTCTCAACCAGCCGAAGGGCCTAGAACTTATCTCCACCAGCAAGGAAAAACAGCAATGAAAACCCTGACTCTTTCCCTGATCCTCACCGGTCTCGTATTCGCCCAAAGCGCGCCTAAGACCTACACCGGCGTCATCACCGACACCATGTGCGGCGCCGACCACGCCCACATGGGCGTCAGCCCCGACGACAAGTGCGTTCGCGAGTGTGTCAAGTCCGGCAACGGCAAATGGAAGTACGCGCTGCTCGCTGCGGACAAGAAGATGTACGTGCTCAGCGACCAGCAGACCCCGGAGAAGTTCGCCGCCAAAAAGGTCAAGGTCACCGGCACGCTCTACGAGAAGACGGGTGTGCTCAAGGTGGACAAGATCGAAGCGGCAAACTGATCGATCCCCACTGATTGATCCCACTTGACAAGCAGCGGCACGGCGCGCACACTATTGATGACTAGTCTACGTTACAGACTAGTTTACGCAAACGACAATGCCGAACACTTTGTCTTCCTCCCACGCCGTGGATCCGGACGCGCTGGCGAGAAACCTCACTCAACGGGCTCACAACCAGGATGGCCTGCCAGAGATTGCAGTCGGCTTGACCTTCCTCCTTTGCTCGAGTCTGATCTACGCGCAGCTGTTGTTTCCGGCTGGATCGATCGGCTCGAAGTCCGCGGCCATCGCCTTCGCGCTACTACTTCCAGGTCTCTGCTTCGCCACTCCCCGAGCGATCCGGTCACTGCGAAGCCGGTACCTGCTGGGAAGATCAGGCTACGTGCAATACAAACCGCTCTCCAGGAAGAATCGGGTCATGGGATTCGCAATCGCCCTTCTGATGACAGTTGCGCTTCTCCTGGTCGTCAAATCCGGATCACAACCCGACGGTTGGCTGCTCGCCGGGACCGGATTGTTTGGCGGTGCGCTGACCGCCCTGTCGGGCCGGCTGCCTCGATTCCTCATTGGGGGCGCCTTCATGGCTGTGACTGGTCTGCTCCTGGCATTCTCAGCACTATCGCTCGAACTTGGGTTCACCATCCTGTTTGGGCTCCAGGGGCTGGCAGCTCTGATCTCAGGCTGCGTCGCGTTTCTCCGGCTGATCCGGCAGCCGATCGAAGCTGGCGAATGAGATGAGCGCGAAAATCCAAAGACTCGGCGAGCTCGACCGAGTCATCCACGAACCCGCTCGGCTCATGGTCGTCGCGCTGTTGGCCGCAGTGAAGGAAGCCGACTTCCAATACCTCCATCAGGCCACGGCGCTGACGAAAGGAAACCTGTCGGTTCACCTAGCCAAGCTGGAGGGCGCTGGATACATCGAGATCGAGAAGTCTTTTCGCGGAAAGTACCCGCTCACGATTTGCCGGCTGACGGCACAGGGTCAATCGGCGCTCGACACCTACCGGAAGGTCATGAAGGCCACTCTCTGAGGCGGGTCGAACCGGCCAAGTGATTAACTGTTCGCCGCGCTAGATCCGGCCCCGCTTGGTGGACGACCGGCAGCGCCAAGCGAAGCACGTCCATTGAACGTAAACTCAATGCGTAGCCATTCGCCGGCATACCCGGCCGCTGTGAGTCCAGGAGGAACCTCCCGATGTCCGACAACCGATTCCCCCGACGTTACTTCTTCTACGGAACACTGCTGGCGGGCGCCGTCCCCACCGGCGGCTTCGGCAGCCTGCCCTCCCTGAAGGCCGCGGGCTACAAATCGCCCAACGAGAAACTGAACCTCGCCGCCATCGGCGCGGGTGGACAACCCGCCGCGGACCTGGCACTCGCACAGGCCGGCGTCGAGAACGTCGTGGCGCTGGCGGACGTCGATTGGGCGCGCGGGAAGGAGTCTTTCGAGCGCTTCCCGAAGGCCGTCAAGTTCAAGGACTTCCGCGAGATGCTCGCCAAACAGGGCAAGGAGATCGACGCTGTGGTCATCGGCACGCCGGACCACATGCACACCATCTGCGCGCTGGCGTGCATGCAGCAGGGCAAGCACGTCTATGTCGAGAAGCCGCTCACCCGCACTGCGTGGGAGGCCCGGTTCCTCAGACAGGCTGCGGAAAAGTACAAAGTCGCCACGCAAATGGGCAACCAGGGCTACTCGCATGAGGCAACCCGCGTCGCCTGCGAGATCATGTGGTCCGGCGAGATCGGCGAAGTCAGAGAGGTGCACGCCTGGAGCGGCCGTCCGAGCTGGCCGCAGGGCATGACCAAAGTACCGGCCGCGACACCCGTGCCCGAGACACTCGATTGGGACCTGTGGCTGGGAGGCGCGGCGGCGCGCCCCTTCACCGCCGGTGACGCCGGCTACAAGGAGTTCGTCGAGGCGCGAGCCAACCGCGGCAGGCCGCCGGGCACGCCCCCGCGGCCCGCCGGCAACCAGCAGAATTTCGGATTCTATCTCCCCTTCAACTGGCGCGGGTTCTACGATTTCGGCAGCAGCCTGATCGGCGATTGGGGCGTGCACATCCTCGGACCCGCCAATTGGGCGCTGAAGTTGGACCCCAAATATCTGCTCAGCGTGGAGTGCGTCAAGAAGGACTCCCTACCCGCGTTCACGTTTCCCGACGAACTCGCCATCAAGTACGAGTTCGCGGCCCGCCCCGGTATGCCCCCGGTCACGGTCTACTGGTACCACCACGCCGGTGGCGACGCCTACACGCCACCCGGCATGACGATCGAGGATGCTCGCAAAATCCCCGGCAAGGGGCCGCAGGTCGGTCCGCTCCGCGGTCAGGGCGGCGGCTCCAGGCCACAGGGCAGCGGCTACAACTGCATCTTCGCCGGCTCCAAGGGCTACCTGGGCACCAACGGCCGCGGCGAAGGCGTCGGCCTGTTGCCCGGCTCCCGATGGGCCGAATACAAGCTACCCGATCCGTATCTGCAACGTTCGCCCGGCGCGAGTACCGGCTCCAACCATGCTGCCCACGCGCGCGACTGGATCCGCGCCTGCAAGGGCGGTGCGCCGGCCTGCTCCAATTTCGAAATCGCAGGCCCCTACACCGAATGGCTGGTGCTGGGCGCAGCAGCCGTTCACTACGAAGGCAAGCTGATGTGGGACAACGCGAAGGGGGAATTCACCAACAACCGGGAAGCCACGAAGTGGATCAAGCCCGCCTATCGCAAGGGTTGGGAAGTGAAGCTCTAGGGACGAGTGTTCCTATTTGCCGGTGCCGATGCGGCCCAGTCCCCCTGGAGCTGACCGCGGCTTAGCTACTTGGAGGAACCACCGTTGATATCATTCTCGACATCGATGCAGGCACCCGCTACTCTCTCCCGCAGACACGCTCTGGCTTCCCTTCTGGGACTGCCCGCGTTGGTCACCGCGCAGAACCAGAACCCGCGCCTCAACTATCCGCCCGTGCTGGAAGGCGCTCGCGGTGAAGTCTACAAGTCCATCGGTGACGTCGAATTGAATCTCTGGATCTTCACGCCAGATGGTCACCGCGAGAGTGACCGGCGCGCCGCCGTTGTCTTCTTCTTCGGCGGAGGCTGGACCAGCGGCTCTCCCGAACAGTTCAAGCAGCAGGCCAAACACCTCGCGTCGCGCGGAATGGTCGCCATCACAGCCGACTATCGCGTTGCGTCGCGCCACAAGGTCAAAATCGCCGACTGCATTCGCGACGCCAAGTCGGCAATGCGCTGGGTGCGCACACATGCCAAACGACTGGGCGTGGACCCGCACCGCATCGCTGCCGCAGGCGGTTCAGCCGGCGGGCACCTGGCCGCGGCGGCCGGCGTGATAGAAGGACTGGATGAAGCGGGCGAGAATCTGAAAGTCAGTTCCCGCCCGGATGCGCTAGTCCTCTTCAATCCCGTGCTCGTGCTGGCACCCATCACCGGAGATCGTTTGAATCCGGAGTCGATCGCCCGGTGGGCAGAGCGCACCGGCGGGGACTCCGAGCGCGTCTCTCCCTACCATCACGTGAAGAAGGGCGCGCCGCCAACCATCATCTTCCACGGCAAAGCCGACACCACCGTGCTTTTCGAGACCATCCAGGCGTTCACCACCAAAATGAAAGACGCCGGCAACCGCTGCGAGCTGAATGCCTACGAAGGACAGACCCACGGCTTCTTCAACTACGGCCGCGCTAACAACGAGTATTACGAGAAGACACTCCAGCGCGCGGACGAATTCCTGGTCTCCCTGGGCTATTTGAAGTGGGCTGACCAGCTGCGCGACTGGCGACCCCACGCTCCGGTTCTGGCGGCATTAGCCGTAGTGTTTCAATCCACGCCCCCCGCGCGGGGGGCGACCCCGGCCGGCACGCGGTACCGGGCGCACGGCGACGTTTCAATCCACGCCCCCCGCGCGGGGGGCGACACGACCCAAACGACCTGCCCAACCCCGCCACAGACGTTTCAATCCACGCCCCCCGCGCGGGGGGCGACCCTTATAGGTATGAAGAAGTGTAGCAAGTGTAGCGTTTCAATCCACGCCCCCCGCGCGGGGGGCGACTACAAGTCGGCCGCG
>CAYVDY010000276.1:0-9095 GCA_964450255.1 uncultured Candidatus Solibacter sp.
TCCACGCATTCGGCGGACCGTTCCCCAATCCCTCGGTGACCGGCGCCGCCGTTGGTTCGGCCACCATCACTGCGACTCCCAATGCCGCGAATGTGCCGGCCGTGACTGCCAGTGTCACGGTTCAAAACGCCGGCTCAATCAGCTTGCAGCAGAATGTCACCGTTGAACTTGGCAAATCCACAGCACTCGCGGTGACTCTCTCTAAAGCGCCAGCAACAGATACTGTCGTGGCGTTGTCCAGCAGCGATTCAGCGAAACTCACTGTGTCGCCAGCCAGCGTAACTATCATGGCCGGGCAGACTCAGCCAGCAAACCAGCCCCAGGTGACTGGCAAGGCCTTGGGAACGGCGACCATCAACGCGTCGGCGCCGTTCTACACCTCGGCGAGCCGGTCGGTGCAGATTACAGGTTCGATTAGTTTCTCGCCGCAGAATCTCTCGATTTCTGGCACGGAAACCCAAAACTTGACCCTGACTCTGTCCGGTCCGGCTCCGACCGGAGGTCTCGTCGTCAACGTCAATTCCAGCGACACGGGCGTAGCTACAGTCACTCCGGCGACTGTGACAATCCCTGAAAACTTGACCACCGTCGCGGTTCCCGTCAAAGGTGTTTCGCCGGGTTCCGCGGTTGTGACAGCCAGCGCTCCGAACCTGGCTAACGCTACGGCGGCCATTACCGTGAACTCGCCAATCGACCTCATCGTTCCGTCCAAACTGACTG
The DNA here is from genome assembly GCA_964450255.1 of uncultured Candidatus Solibacter sp. Taxonomy (GTDB): domain Bacteria; phylum Acidobacteriota; class Terriglobia; order Bryobacterales; family Bryobacteraceae; genus Paludibaculum. The sequence goes on from CAYVDY010000276.1 coordinate 721, forward strand.
TGGCGCCGAACGAGTTCGTGGTCTACCCGCTCAGCTTGGCAAGGACTCAGCCGAATCCTGTCTTCGTAACGCTGTCGAGTAGCGATCCCACCATTGCCGCGCCCGCGTTGACCAATATCATGATCCCCGCCGACTCGTTGCAGTGGAACGGTCAGATCAAGATCAACGGCTTCAAGGCTGGTACAGCCGTCATCACGGCGACGGCGCCCGGCCTCTTGCCCGCGACCACTCAGGTGCAGGTCGGGTTAGGCATGACTTTGACTCCCGCCAACCTGACCATCACCGGGGTCGGCTCACAGAAGTTCCTCACTGTCGCGTTATCAGCCCCCGCACCTGCCGGAGGCGTGGTGGTCACGTTGAGTTCCAGCAACACCAGCGTGGCCACCGCCCCCGCTCAGCCGGTGACGATTCCGGCGAACAGCACCAGCATCAGCGCGCCAATCAGAGGTGAGGGCGTGGGCACTGCTGTGATTCGTGCCAACTCAGCCGGCATGGCGGAGGCCACCGCAAACGTGACGGTCGAAGCGCAGGGAGGGATCACCATCGCGGCCACCAGCCCGATCTATCTCGGCCACTCGACCCCACTCACGGTGACACTCTCGACGCCTGCTCCGGCCGGCGGCGTGACGGTCAATTTGACTACCAGCGATTCGGCCAAAGTGGGAATTTCCGCGGCATCCGTGGTGATTCCCCAGGGCGGAACCACTTCCTCCGCTCTCACGCTGAATGGCGTCAATGTCGGCGCAGCTAACGTCAATGCCACAGCCACTGGTTATTCGGCCTCGAATACCCTGGCCATTACGGTGAATGCCACCCTGGTTTGGAATACGCCTACCCTGACACTCGCCGGCGCCGGCAAGGTCGGACAGCTGATTCTGGCCCTGAAGGAACCGCTTGAATTCCAGGCCGGTGTGTTGGTGAATTTGAGCTCCAGCAACACAAACGTTGCGACGCTCCAGTCCAGCGTCAACATCTGGTCGGACGGCAGCAGCCAGGCGATTGTCGTCATACCGGTCACCTCCGTCGGCGTTGGCACGACCCAGATCCGCGCCAGCGGCCTGAACATCCCCGAAGTGACGGCGACGGTAACCGTCACTGGACCTCCGCAGATCACGACTGCGTCCTTACCCAACGGCACGGCGAATGTGGACTATAGTGCGACCATGGCGGCGACGGGGGGAACTCCGCCCCTTTCCTGGTCGGCGACCGGTTTGCCCGCTAACCTCTCGATGAACTCTGCTGGACAGATCAGCGGTAAGCCCGCGGCGGCAGGGGGGAGCTCCGTGGTTGTCACGGTTTCGGATGCCAATACTCCCGCGCTGACACACACAAAGACCCTACAGTTGAACGTCTCAGCAGCCGCACCGGCGGCCTCGATCACGGTCTTCGACGGTTCGAACCAGTCTGCGCAGATCAACACCGCCTTCGCCAAGGTGCTGAAGGTCTCCGTAAAGGACGCGAATGGCAATGCAGTCAGCGGCGCCACCGTTACCTTCGCGGCGCCTGCCAGCGGCGCGAGCGCTACGTTTGCGGGTGGAAACACCGCAGTTACCGACGCGCTGGGCTTTGCTACCACTTCCGAGGTAACCGCCAACGCCAAGGCGGGTCAGTACGCGGTGCTCGCGACGGTATCCGGCGTTGCCACTCCGGCGACATTCTCGCTGACCAACTTGGTGGGGCCGGCGGCTTCGATTGCCGTATCCAGCGGTTCTCCACAGTCGGCACCCATCAACACCGCCTTTGCTTCCAGGCTGGCGGTCATTGTGAAGGATGCCGGTAACAACCCACTCAGCGGCCTGACCGTCACCTTTACCAAACCGGCCAGCGGGGCCAGCGGATCCTTCACCGGTGCCGCTACCGCAGTCACGGATGGCTCAGGTATTGCCACCGCGAACGCGTTTACCGCCAATGGAACGGCTGGCAGTTATTCAGTGACGGCGGCCGTCGCCAACCTCGCCTCGTCGGCGACATTCAACCTGACCAACACCGCCGGTGTAGCGGCATCGCTCGTGGCCACGGGTGGGACGCCGCAAAGCGCTCCCATCAACACGGCGTTCGCAAGTGCTCTGAAAGTGGTGGTTCGGGATTCCGCCAGCAACACTGTCAGCGGCGTGACGGTGACGTTTAACGCCCCGGCCGGCGGCGCTAGCGGTACGTTTGCGGGAGGCAACACTGCGGTGTCAGACCCCTCCGGCGTGGCGACTGCGCCCCAGTTCACGGCCAACGGCACGGTCGGTGCCTATGCTGTGACCGCCAGCACTCCGGGTGCCGCCTCCGCGACATTCGCCCTATCCAACACCGCTGGACCGGCGGCGTCGATCATAGTTACCGATGGCGCTCCGCAAAGTACGGTGGTCAGTACTGCCTTTCCGAAGGTAATCACCGTATCGGTGAAGGACGCAGGTAACAATCCTGTAGCCGGCGCGACGGTGACGTTCACGTTGCCCGCGAGCGGCGCCAGCGGGACCTTCGCCGGCGGGAACACGGCTCAGACGAACGCCTCTGGCGTGGCCACGTCCTCGGCAATTACAGCCAACTCGATTGTGGGTACGTTCCAGGCAACGGCCGCCGTCAGTGGCGCGGCTCCGGTCACCTTCCTGTTGACCAATACGGCAGGACCGGCCGCATCGATCGTCGCTACCGGCGCTACTACACCTCAGAGCGCTCCCATCAACAGTACGTTCGCCAAAAAACTCAAGGCGCTCGTGCGAGACGCCAGCAGCAATCCTGTAATTGGAGTCACGGTAACGTTCACGGCTCCAGCAAGCGGCGCCAGTGGTGCCTTCGCAGGCGCTGTCAACACCGCGGTTACGGACGCTGCCGGCATCGCCACTTCGGTGGACTTCGCCGCAAACGGGACCGTCGGCACGTATACAGTGACGGCTGCCGTACCATCGGTCGCTACTCCGGCGAGTTTCACGCTCACCAACGTGGCGGGCACGCCGGGGTCGATCGCCGTCTCTGCCGGTACGGGCCAGAGCGCGAGGATTAACACGGACTTCGCCGAGACGCTGAAAGCGATCGTCAAGGATGCAGGCGGTAATCCTGTCAGTGGGGTCACTGTCACCTTCGCCGCGCCAGTAGGCGGCGCGAGCGGCGCATTTGTTGGCGGAGCGGCCACGGCGGTCACCAACCTGTCTGGTATCGCCACCTCGGCCGTCTTCAAGGCGAACGGCACCGTGGGCGCTTATGCCGTGACGGCGAGCGTTCCCAGCGTTTCGCCCTCGGCCACGTTTGATCTCACGAACACGGCGGGACCGGCTGCCTCGATGACTTTCGAGGGAGGGTCGCCGCAGACTGCCACCGTCGATACGACTTTCTCCAACACGTTGAGAGTCAAGATCAAGGACGCCTCCAATAATCCGGTCAGCGGTGTCACCGTAACGTTTACGCCTCCGGATATCGCCTCTGCGAGCGGAACATTCACCGGCGGCAATACGGCGGTCTCCGACGCCGCGGGTGTGGCGACATCCAAGCCGTTCAAAGCCAACACCATCGCTGGCGTGTACAGTGTGATCGCTTCCGCGCCCAGCTTGCAGCCGGTAACCTTCACGTTGACTAACGCGGCCGGTGCTCCGGCGACCCTCGTGGGCGCCGGCGGCACGGGACAAAGCGCCGACGTCAATACTGCATTCGCGAATCCGCTGAAAGCGCGGGTTCGGGATGCCTTTAACAACCCTGTGGTTGGGGTACAAGTGGCGTTCTCGGCGCCCGGATCGGGGCCAAGTGGCACATTTGCCAGTGGCGCCACCACCTATCCGACTGATGCCATCGGCATCGCCACTTCCAACACGTTCACAGCCAATGCCATCGCCGGCGCCTACAACGTGACGGCGACCGTGGCCAACCTGGCTGCCACGGCCACGTTCGGCATGACCAATACAGCAGCGCCCGGTCCCGGCGGCATCATCACGGTGAGCAGCCCGGCGATCGGCAGGAACCTCCAGGTTCCCATCACCATCAAGTTGTCCCCGGCGGCTCCCGCGGGAACTAGTATGACCATCACCTCCAGCAACGCGAGTCTGGCTCTGGTTGGCGCGGCGGGTAATCCGGGCTCCGAGACCGTGACCGCAGTGCTCAGCGAAGGCTCCACCGAGGTGTCAACCTACGTCAAGGCCCTGGCCGGAAGCGGAACGGTCACTCTGACGGTGAGCGCGCCGGGCTATGCGAACGGGACAGCCACAATCGCACTGGCACCCTCCGGTTTCGTTCTGGCAGGATCCCAGGGCATCGGAGGTAACTTCACCACCTATCAGGGCGTGACAACCATGCTGACGATCTACTCGGCGCGCCTGAACGGTTCTGGCGGCTTTGCTGAGAATCAGGAAGTGCGCGCCGGATACGCCGCTACGGTTCCGTTGACTAGTTCGACGGTCGCTGTCGGAGCAGTCCTGCCCTCTTCGGTTTCGTTCAGCGGCGGGACGAGCAGCGCCACGGCGCAGTTCATAGCAAGTTCCCTCGTAACAGGTACCACGACACTGGCGGCGGCGCCTCCGAACGCTGACTTCGCCACGCCCACCAGCGGTGCCAGTTTGCTGGCGAATGTTCAGCAGAGCGGCATCGTCCCCTTCGCGGCCATAGTCGGCAACAGACTTCAGGTTCCCACCTCAGTAAGCCTGACCGGCGCTCCAGCTGCCGATGTGCAGATGGTAGTTCGCAGTGACGATTCCAGCAAGCTGAAGTTCTCAACTACTGCGACCGGCGCTGGACTGGCTGAGATCACCTTCACCATTCAGAGGGGCCGCACCGGCAGCCCCGAGTTCTATGTCCAAGGATTCGGGACGACAGGGACGGCCGGATACACCGTGCAGGTGCCCGGATTTGGGACCGTCAACGGCACTGTGAATCTGGCGCCGTCCGGATACGTCATCAGGTCCGTGAACGGAATCGGCCAGAATTTCATTGTGGTCGCCGGCACGGGGAACCCATCGATCGACGTCCTGTCGGCCCGCCTCACTGCCGGCGGTGCGGTAGCTGAACAGCAGATGCTGGCCGGTGGCCTTACCGCTAGCGTCAGCCTCACCATTCCAGCTCCCGTCCTCGGGTCGATGACACCGTCCACCGTGGCCGTCAACGGCGGGACGTTCGGTGGCACTTCGGTGTTCGTTCCGGCCGGTACCACCGGCTCCACCTCTATCACCGCCGCCGCGTCCGGCTTCACCTCCACTTCGGCCTCTACGGTCGGCGTGACGGTTCAGGCTGCCGTCATGGTCATCTCCGGTAACATGACCATCGGAAAGAACCTTCAACAGGAAGGCACTGTATTCCGTACGGTGGCCGTGCCGTCCGATCTCCAGGTTACGCTCACCAGCAGCAACCCGGCCCTCTTCAAGATCTCGGCCACTCCGGACAGCGCTGGTACAGCGAGCGTCATTGTTACGATACCGTCGGGTGAGCTGAGCGCCAAGTATTACATCCAGGGCCTCAGCGACACGGGCACGGCTACCTACACCGCCACCGCGACGGGTTTCCCCGCCCAGACCAGCTCGATTTCTCTGGCTCCATCCGGAGTTGTCATCACTGGACCGCCCGCTGTCTACCTCTTCTGGGGACCGCAGCCTTTCGTCAAGGTCTCCTCGGCAATGCTCGATCCGGTAACTCTAAATTGGGTTGCTGATCAGCCCGTGTCCGGCGCAGTTGGGCCGGTAGTGGTGAACCTGAACAGCGACAACCCCACGGCGGGCACAGTGACGCCTCAAGTGACTCTGCTGCCAGGCGCAGACCCCTTCTATGCCACGTTCACGCCAGTCACCGCCTGGCAAAGCACCAAACTCACCGTCGTCAGTCAGCCCGCAGGCTGGTCGACGCCGAACAACCTGACATCGCTCACAATCTCCGTGATGGACATATTCTGACGCGGCTGCCCCGTCCATAAAGTGGTGTGAGTTCATCCAGGAGGAGAAACGGATGAACTCACCCACCGCCCGGTTATCCAGGCGGACTCAGTAACTACTCTCTCCACTACGTTGAGGTGACCCATGCCGAACCGCATTCATGCAGCCACCCTTCTTGCTGCTCTCTGTTTTGCGTCTGCCATGTCAGCCGCACCTGGAATCACTGCAGTTGACGGTGCAATTGGCAAAAACCTGCAGGCCTTCGCCAACATCAGGCTCACCGAACCGGCTCCAGAGCATGGTGTGCTCCTGACCCTGACCAGCGGCGACCCGTCGCGCCTGCTGCTCTCCCTTTCCCCGGAAACTGCCGGGACGAACTCCATTCAGTTGAAAATGGGGCCGCGATGGGTGGAGAGCAATGATTTCTGGCTTCAGGCGCTGGACGATAAAGGTACTGTTACTTACACTGTCAGCGCACCCGGCCTCACCAGCGTAAAAGGTACCATCACATTCGCGCCCTCAGGGATCCTGATCGCCGGACCGTTCAGATCCCCAACATTTCCAACTACGAGTGGTGCGGACCCGTCGCGCATCGTCATCTACAGCGCGCAACTGGACTCGGCCGGAAAGTTCGTCGCCAACCAAACGTTGGCCGGCGGCCTCAATGTGGATGTGGAGGTCACCAGTTCCGACCCGCAAGTGGGGAAAATTGTCTCCTCGCCCGTGCGGATTTCCGGGGGGCAGAACGAGACATCCGCCGGATTCAAACCGGCGAAGGCGGGCGAGAGCGTTCTGGCCGTCAATGTCCCTGCTGGTTTCGCTAAACCGGCGGACCTCTCGAGCGTGAAGGCGATCGTGATGGTCCCGGGGCTGGGGCTGAGTGAGGAACTTATCGTCGGAAAGAACCTTCAGGTGAAGGGACTGCTAAGCCTGGGGCAGGCGGCGCCGGCGGGCGGCCTGACTGTCACCATCTCCAGTGGCGACCCGAGCAAGATGCTCGTTTCTTTGGCCGCCGATCAGGTGGGATCGAAGTCGATTTCTGTTACAATTCCGGAGGGAACGGTTCAGGGCATTTACTACCTTCAAGCGCTCAGTGATACCGGTATTGTCCAGTACTCAGCGAGTGCAGCCGGCTATCGGACTCGGACCGAACCGGTGCAATTAACACCCGCCGGAATGGTGATCACCTACCTTCCCTATGGTCCGCCGGACCGGGCGGAGGTGTTTCGGCCCCACGAGGAGCACCCGAAGCTGGGTTTCTTCACCAATCTGGCCCCCGGGCGAGCCAGCACGAGGGTCGCCGTCTGGATGGTGCAACTGGATCCCGTGACGCGTAGAGGCGCGGACGTCACTGTGCAGCATTTGCGTGCGGGCCTCACCGCCAAAGTGCCCCTGCTGAACAGCGATCCGGCGGTGGGAGTGGTGGATTCGGAGGTAATCATCTCAGCCGGGGACAGCCATGGGATTGCAGAATTCAAGCCACTGAAGAGCGGAAAGACGGTTCTTTCGGTGAAGCCGCTGCCAGGATTCGCGGAGCCAAGCAACTCCACCACGCTGCCCGCGACAGTTCAGGAATGACCGTGTTGCCCTATCGTTCACCCGGCCGCCGCAGCGTTGGCTTCGGCCGGGTGGACTGCACCTTGTAGCGCTGCACCCGGCCGCGGACCTCGTCGCTATCGGCGTAGTTCGGCGCCAGCAGTAGATAGGTTTCATAGGCCGCCGCGGCCTTCGCCGGCTGGCTAGCGGCCTCGTACGCCCGGCCGAGTTCCAGGTACGCCGGCGCGTACGTCGGGCTCATCCGGATCAACTCGGCGGCCACATTCTCGACATCCATCAGGCTCCCCAACAGCCGGTGCGCGCGCATCAGATTCCACCTCGGTACAACCGCCCGCGGATTCGCGCGCGAGGCCAGCTCCAAATACGGAACCGCCTGCCGCACTTCGCCCTTCCCGATCAGCTGCGACGCGATCTGGAATGGCGGCAGCGCCCACTCCGGCGTCAGCCTGGCCGCTGTCTCAAATGCCCGCCGCGAATCCTGCGCACGCCCCAGCCGTTCCAGCGCCACACCCATCGCGTTGTGCGCACAGGCGAACCACGAATCGATCTTCAGTGACTGTTGCAGCGTCGCCAGTGCCGGTTCGAACTCGCCCTCCACGATCTGCAGACGCGCGTGGCAAAACAGGGTTCGCGCCTCCAAGCCCGCATCGCCCGGCCGCAGCAGCCGGAGCCGCTCATACGCCTGCCAGGCCCGTCCCAGCATCACCTTCTTCGGTCCAATCTGAGTCGATTGTACATAGTCGGCCACGCATGCCTGCCCCATCTCTTCCAACGCAGCGCTGATAAGCGCCGTCGCCGCCGCCTTCTGTGGCCCGCTGAAACTCTGGCCGCGGTAGTAGTCCCACGCGCCGTTCGCCTCCAACATCTGGCCTGCCGCGATCCGCTCCTCAAGTTGCGCCAGCGCGCTCACACGCGGCTCCTCCACATTCCCTCGTGATGGAGATGCCGCCGCCACCACCGATACCCGGGCTAGCGCAAGCCTCG
>CAYVDY010000277.1:0-9074 GCA_964450255.1 uncultured Candidatus Solibacter sp.
CACAATACCGGGATGCACCACCATGGCCGCCACGAAGTCGCAATCTATGTCGTGCAGGCGGAGACCAAAGAACAGCCGGACGACGCGGCGGTAGAGATCCCCAATGATGAGGCGGTACGGCGGATCGTGACGCACCAGCTTGTAGCCGTTCACCCAGCCCGCGGAGCCCTCGGCCAGTGCCAGCAACTGGGGCAGGTCGCGGAGATCGTACTGAGCGTCGCCATCCGTGTAGAACACGTAGTCTCCGGTAGCGTGGGCGAATCCGCTGCGAAGGGCGCCGCCGTAGCCGCGATTGACGGGGTGGGTGACGATCCGCAGGCGCGGTCCGAGTTCCTCGCGCAGTCGTTCCAGCACCGTGCCGGTGTTGTCATGGCTGCCATCGTTAACGACGATCACTTCGTACGTGGTGGCGTGGACGGCCAGCACCTCGAAGGTGGAGCGCAGCAGGGCCGGCAGTGCCTCGGCGTCGTTGAACGCCGGGAAGAAGACCGACAGGCTGGCTGGAAACCGGGCCTGGGTCATCGGGCGTTCTCCTGACTATCCTGGTAGCAGAATTCGTGCGTGGGCGGCACCGGAGTGGCCTCGCCCGGCTGCAGCACCGAGCCGGGTTGCCAGTGCAGGCCGAGCCGCGCGGCATACTCGAACACCTCCACGCGGTAAGGCCCGCAGCGGATCGCCACTGGGGGCCCGGATAACCGGGCGAAGCGGAGAAACTGCTCGGTTGGCTCGGCGCGCGCCTTGTACTGATCCAGTTTCTTCGTCCAGAGGTAGAGGGTGTTGTGCAGCGCGAACACGACGGTTAGGAGAATGCTCAGGTATCGCAGGCGTGGTCTGCCGGCATCCCACAGCATCACGGCGGCAGCACCCAACAGAAGGCTGGCGCCCAGTCCTGCCCAGTACGTGTGGCGGCTCGGCACGCGGTCCATGTACGTGAGGAAGCTGTAGGGTAGAAGCGTAACGACGCTGAAGGCGAGGCTGGAGAGCGCGAATGCGGGGCAACGCCAGAGGACGGCGATGCCCGCAATCAGGCCCCAGGGGAAGAGCAGCCGCCACAGGCTCAACAGTAGGGTGCTCACGAATGGCGCGTGCAAGGAGAAGGTCCCGTCGTTCAGATGAAGGTGCGTGGCTGAGGCCTGAAACGTCGCCCAAGTGTAAAGGCCCACAATGGCCAGGCAACCGGCGATCACCACGAGAGGCGCACGCGCGGGACGTGCCTCCCACCACCAGATGGCCAATGCCACGAAAGGCAAAACTGCGGCCGATTCCTTGGAGCCGAGGCTCAGCGCAAAGAGGACCAGGAAAGCGATCAGCCACGAAGTCGTCCCTCTTTGCAGCCAGCGGAGCCAAGCCAGCAGGGTCAGACTACCGAAGAAGAATACAAGCAGGTCGTGTAGTGCGGCGGTCCAGATCACCGCCTCCTGATGCCCTTCCCGCATGGCAAAGAAGAACGCGGCAGGCAGGGAGATCCGCAAGCCGATCCTGCGCCAGATCCCCAGGCAGGCCACCAGGAGCACATTCAATGCGTGCACCGCGATGCCTGCTGCACGATGCGGCAATGGATCCATGCCGAGAAAATGGTCCAGCCAATACGTGACGGCCAGCGAGGTGGCGCGGCAGCGATAGAGCGCATCGGACGCGAACTCGCCCCAGTGCGCCCGCGGCACATAGTTCCGGCTGTATCCGATCTGGAGGTAGTCGTCCGAGATAGCCGGCAGCGGCAGAAAAGGCAGGTAAGGCAGAATCGCCGCGACGGTGAGCAGCGCCGCGGCCAGGTACCACCGCCACACTACAGATTCACCGCCCGTTGCAGCGGCTGCGGCAGATAGAAGTGGCGGAATCGCCGGAAGTACTCCAGTGAGGCTGCCAGGCCGTTCGCCAGGCTGGTGCTGGCCACCCATCCGAGGTCTTCCTGCGCGAGCCGCGTACAGGAATTGAAACTGCCGATATCGATCGCCTTCCGCTCTTCGGGAAATGGCACCACCAGCGGATCCGGCAAAGCCGCTAAACGGCTGAGGGTTCTCGCAATCTCGAGCACGGAGACCGCAATGGGGTTGCCGACGTTGATCTCCCCGTGCCGCAGCACTCCGGTCTCGCCGGCCTTCAGGAGGCACTCGACAACGTCATCGACGAAAACCGGATCGCGCATCTGCTGGCCGTCGCCGAACACTCTGATCTGCTCACCTTGCAGCGCGCTGCGGAGAAACGCCGCCATGAAGCCCTGGCTGGCCGCCTGGATTGCCATGCGAGGCCCGTAGATGTTGGTGAGTTTCAGAACCACGCAGTCCAGCTTGCCCAAGCGCGTGAGGAGGTGGTGGTACTGGCTGGCTGTGGATTTGTGCACGCCGTTGTAATCGGTGGGCTGGATCGGATGCGCCTCGTCGACGGGCAGGTATTGCGGTGTTCCATAAACCTGCCGGGTGCTCGTATAGATCACGCGGACACCAGGGCACACGGAACAGCAGCTTTGGAGGAAGCGCAACTGCGAAAAGACATTCAGCTCCAGATCGCGCAGCGGGTTCGACATGCTGCCGCTGTGCGAGATCTCTCCGGCGAGGTTGAAGATGAGGTCGATACCGCGCAGCGCGCGAGGCACGTGAAGCTGGTCGGCGATGTCGCATTCGATCACGTCGACACCCGAGCCCGCGCCGGCCAGATTGTGATGGTTGGCTCCGCAGCCGGGGACCATCGAGTCCACCACGCGCACGCGGGCGCCGTTGCGCGCCAAGGCCATTGTGAGGGCAGAGCCGATGAAGCCCAACCCGCCGGTCACCAGGACCCGCTTGCCCCGATAGAAGCTTGGGGTCCGCGACACAATGTGGCTCATTGGCAGGCACTCCTGAGAATGGACGTGATCCGAAGCGCATCCTGCTCCGTCACATGGGGTCCGATGGGAAGGGACAGAACTTCTTGCGCCGCCAGTTCGGCTTCAACCGGGCGGGAGCGCCAGGAGGAGGCAGAAAGGAGGCCGGGCTGCTGGTGCACGGCGACTGGATAGTGAATGCCAGATTGAATGCCGGCCTCCAGCAGAGCGGTTCGCACGCGATCCCGATCCTGAACGCGCACGACGAAAAGGTGGTGAACGGAATCGTCGTCCCAACCGACCAGCCGTACTTTGGACAGACCCTGCAGGTTCTCCTGGTAAAGTTCCGCTAATCGGCGGCGCTTCTCATTCCAGCCGGCCAGATTGGGGAGCAGGGCGCGCAGATAGCACGAGTGAATCTCATCGAGCCTGGAGTTGACGGCAGGTACGCGGCAGAGCTGGTCACCGCGCCGGCCGCCGTCGCGCAGCATCCGCAGGCGATCGGCGATCTCCGGTTCGCTGGTGACGATGGCGCCGCCGTCGCCGAGCGCTCCGAGGTTCTTGGTCGGGTAAAAGCTGTAGGCCGTATAGGGCGAGTAGGCGGTCACGGCGCTGCCGCCGAGACGGGCGCCGTGCGCCTGGCAGGCATCCTGAATGAGCACGGCGCCCCTCTGGCGGCAGAGGTCGGCCAACTCCTGAAGGCGGCAGGGTTGCCCGTAAAGGTGTACGGCGATTACCGCTGCGGTTTGAGGCGTCCAGGCATCCGCCGCCCGTTCTGCATCCAGAAGGAGGGTGTGAGGATCGACGTCCGCGATTCGGATGCGCGCACCCGCGGCAAGCACGGCCTGTGCCGTAAAAAGCGAAGTCATGGAGGGAAGGATTACTTCCTGGTGCTGATTGGTGATGCCCGCGTCGCGCAAGCATAATTCCAGAGCGGACGTGCCACTACCCACGCCGACTGCCGCCGCGCCACCAAACGATTCGGCCAGTTCACTTTCAAATGCGGCTGTCTGGCGGCCCAGGATGTACTGCCTATCCCCATGCATTTGTTCGAGATAGGCACCGATGCCGCTGCTCGCAGCGGCGAGAACCGGCCTAAGGTCGAACATGGCGACGTCCGCCGTGGGAGGCGGGAGTGGGGCGATCATGGGCTGCGCTGCTATACTCACTGATGGATATCTTTTGATAGACTGTATCACGCTGTTCACAGTTTTACAAAGTTTGTGTAACCCGATTCAAACTTTTTTCGTCCGACTGCCCCCCAGCTCACATTCCTTGTCTTCCCCCGCGACTTTCGATAATATCGGCGCTTGCATCGGGCAGGCCTTTGTCTGCGCCCGACTGCCTCAAGCCTGAAGGGAGCGGTCATGTTACTCGACATCGGTTGGAAGCTCAGTGTTGCCGGGATTCTGGCGATCGCAAGCGTATACGCCCAGGCTCCGCAGGGCCCGCAGGTGATCTCGCCGGAGGTTCTTCCGGACCGGCAGATCGTATTCCGGCTTCTCGCGCCGAAGGCGGAGACCGTGGGTTTGCAGGGCGGCGATATTCAGGGATTGCCCAAGGGCGGCGCGGTCTTTGTAAAAGCCGAAAACGGCGTTTGGGAAACGAAGGTCGGGCCCGTGGTTCCAGGCTCCTACCGCTATCGCTTCATGGTGAACGGTGTGGCGGTGAACGACCCGCGCAATCCGGCGGTCAGCGAGTCCAATACCAATGCTTGGAGCGTGGTGCAGGTGCCGGGGGCGGAGTTTATGGATGTCGCCAAGGTGCCGCACGGCGCGGTGGCGGCCGTGCACTACTACTCCACTGCGCTGGGACGGCATCGCCGTATGCACGTCTATACGCCCCCTGGTTACGAGCTCGGCAAGGGCAAGTTCCCGGTGTTTTACCTGCTCCACGGCGCCAGCGACTCAGACGATTCGTGGACCTCGGCCGGCCGGGCGAACTTCATTCTCGACAACCTGATCGCGGCCGGAAAGGCCAAGCCCATGATCGTCGTGATGCCTGCCGGCCACACGCGAGCCGGCTTCGGCCCGGGCGGCATGAACTCGACGGTGGATGAGTTTGGCGAGGACTTCGTCCAGGACGTCATGCCTTACGTCGAGAAGAACTACCGTGTCTCGCTGAAGCGCGAACAACGCGCCATCGCAGGACTCTCGATGGGCGGCGCGCAGACCCTGGCCATCTCCATGTCCCACTTGGACAAGTTCGCCTACATCGGAGTCTACAGCTCCGGCGTGTTCGGGTCCGGCCCGCGCACGCCGGGCGCCGCGCCTAACCCTGCGCCGAATCCCGAGTGGGAAAAGCAGCGGTTGGCTACGCTGGACGACGCGAAGCTGAAGAAGGGGCTGAAGCTGCTCTGGTTCGCCACGGGCAAGGAGGACTTCCTGCTGGGCACCACGAAAGCCACTCTCGAGATGCTCAAAAAGCATGGATTCTCGCCCGTGTACAAAGAGACCGGCGGCGGCCACACGTGGCTCAACTGGCGCGACTACTTGATTGAGTTCGCGCCGATGCTGTTCCAGTAGCGGAGTACAGACATGCGGCGAGCCTTCGTGTTGGCGTATTTGATGGCGGGGAGCCTGGCGCTGGCGCAGGCCCCGCCCCGTAGGGTTGCTCCGAAGGCGGGCGTCTGTCCGCTACCGATTCTGCCTGCGCTGCCAGGCGCGTCCGACACCAGTTTCTACGCCAACACGAACGTACCGCATGGCACCGTGGAGCAGGCCGCGTACCGGAACTACGCTGGCGCCGGCAAGCGCATGCACGTTTACCTGCCGCCGGATTATGCGAAGAACCCGGCGGCGAAGTACCCGGTGCTCTACCTCAATCACGGCGGCGGTGACGACGACTCCAAGTGGAGCAATACAGATCCGAAGAACGGCGGCCACACTCAGTTCATCCTCGACAATCTGATTGCCGCCGGCAAGGCGAAACCGATGATCGTCGTGATGCCGCACACGCGCTGCTCGGTGGCAACTCCGCCGGAACCCGGCAAAGACGATGCCTGCACGCAGGAGTATCTGAAAGACATCATTCCCTACGTCGAGAGCCACTACCGCGCGCGTCCGGGACGCGAGAATCGGGCTCTGGCCGGTCTCTCGATGGGCGGCTTCGTGGTGATGAACACGGGGCTGCCTCACCTGGACACGTTCAGCGAGCTATATGTCTACAGTTCCGGCTACTTCCCCGAACAGCTAAAGGCCTTCGAAGACAATTTCCAGGCGCTGCTGAAAGAACCGAGGACCAACGACCTGTTCCGCGTACCGTTTTACATGGCGCAGGGCGAGACAGACATCGCACTGAAGAACGGACAGGCCGTCATGGCGATCATCAACAAATACGCCATCCGTAACTTCTGGGTGCTCAGCACCGGAGGGCATGAGTGGATGAACTGGCGGCGCTATCTCCACCAGACCGCGCAGATCATGTTTCCGGATTGCACGCCGTCCCAGAAGGTTCTCGGCGCGCGCAAGACGGCCATCATCAAGGCAGACGGTCTGGATTTCAAGGACCTGAACCGCAATGGCAAGCTCGATCCGTATGAGAACTGGCGGTTGCCGGCCGAACAGCGCGCGGCCGATCTCATCTCGCAAATGACCAGCGAAGAGAAGGCCGGGCTGATGATCCACTCGTCCCTCATGGGCTTCACGGGACCGGGCGGAGTAGTGCTCGATGCGCCGCCCCCGCCGCGTCCCGGCGCCGGTCCGGGGTTTGTGCCGCCGCGGCGGGAGGGTGTCGCTCCGATGGACCGGCCTACGCCGGCCGAGCTGATCCTGAAACGCAACGTGCGTTGGATTCTGTTGCGGCCCAATCCGGTGGAGCCGCCGGAAGTGAGTGCGCGGTTTGCGAATGGCCTGCAGGAGATGGCGGAAGGATCGCGTCTGGGGATTCCCTTGGCATTGAGCTCCGATCCCCGGCACGCGGTCGCGCGGACTGCCACTGCGGCGCCGCCGAATATTTCGCAGTGGCCGGATCAACTCGGACTGGCCGCCGCAGGTGAGCCCGGGCTGGTGTATCAGTCCGCTCGAATCGCCGCCCAGGAGCTTCGCGCACTCGGCTTGCAGGTGACTTTGTCGCCGATGGCCGACGTGGTCACCGAGCCGCGCTGGAATCGCATCGCTGGCACGTTTGGCGAAGACGCCGCAACAGTGGCTGCCATGGTGAAGACGTATGTAGCGGGGATGCAGGGAGCGCAGCTCACCCCGGAAAGCGTGCTCTGCGTCACCAAGCATTTCCCCGGCGACGGGCCGGTGAAGGAGGGGCTGGATCCACACAACGACTTCGGCAAATGGCAGGTATATCCCGGCAGGAACTTCGATCACCATCTGATTCCCTTCCAGGCGGCGTTTGAGGCCGGCACGGGCGGCATCATGCCCGGATACGCGATACCGGAGGGCTACGACACTGTGGGGATGAACTTCTCGAAGGTGATCGTAGGCGATCTGCTGCGGCGCAAGTTCGCGTTTCAGGGCTTGGTGGTGACGGATTGGCTGCGGAACATGCCCTGGGGCGTGGAGTCGCTCTCGGAGAAGGAACGCCAGCTGAAAATGGTGCAGGCGGGCGTGGACCAGATCGGCGGCGACAACGATCCCCGCTACATTCTGGAATCGGTGAAGGATGGCTCGTTGCCAGTGGCGCGTTTGGATGAATCGGCGCGCCGCGTATTGAAGCCGATGTTCGAGTTAGGCCTGTTCGACAACCCTTACGTCGATCCGGAGCGCGCGAAGTCCCTTGTGGCCAGCAAGCCGCTGATGGATGCAGGCGCGGCGGCGCAGCGGAAGTCGATTGTCGTGGTGAAGAATGCGAACGCACTGCTCCCGGCCGTGACCGGCCGTAAGCTCTACGTGGAGAATCTGAACAAGACGGTGGCCGCCGCCTACGGAACCATCGTTGAAGATCCGAAGCAGGCCGATCTCGCCATCATCGCCGTGAACGCTCCGTTCGAAGTCCATAAGGGTGGTGGCAGCTTTTTCCCTGGCGCGAAGGAAGGCAGCCTCGCCTATGCGGGAGCGCAGAACGCCGGGGAACTGGAGAAGATCCAACGGCTGACTGCGTCCGGCACTCCGGTGGTGGTGGCCATGTTCATGGACCGCCCGGCAGTCCTGAGCGAGTTCATCGATCAGACCGCCGCCGTGCTGGTGCATTTCAGCGTGAGCGACGCCGCGCTGCTGGACGTCATCTTCGGGCGCGCCGCGGCCACGGGCAAGTTGCCGCTCGACCTCCCGCGCGACATGCAGTCTGTGCGCCAGCAGAAGGAAGATGTCCCGCACGATCTGGAGAATCCGCTCTTCCGTACGGGGTTCGGGCTAACGTATCCGGCACGCGGCCGGTAAGGCTCTACAGCAGTTCTTCGATGCTGTAGATGAGGCGGTCGATCACGGTGCGATCCGTCTTTGGGTTGAAGAAAACGGCCTTCCACGCGGGCAGCGCGACGCCGTGCGGGTGGTGGCCGATGCTGGTGGTGAAGCTGAGCCGGGCGTCCAGCGCGGGGTCCATCGCGCGCTCGCGCTTCTCGAAGAGCCGCCGGATCTCACCGGAGTACTGGGTGAAGCGCTCTGGCGGCAGGGTTCCGTCCATGATCTGGCGATGGATCTCCTTGGCGTCGCGCCCCTTGGGCAGCACCCACCACAGCACGCTCGGCCCGGTGGTTTCCAGGTTGAGCACCTTGCAGTAATCCAGCTTCTCCAGGCGCAGTTTCAGCTCTTCGGAGAACTCCAGCGCGCGGGCGACCAGAAGCTGCCAGCCTGTGAGGCCGATTCCGTTCAGCGACGCCATCACAGTATAGGGTCCCAGCGCGGGGCGGGAACACTCGAGCGTGAAGAGCGCGGGATCGCGCGAGGCATCGGCTTCGCAGAAATATGGCGTGTCGGCAACCGTGCGGGAAAGGAAGCGGAGATCCTGGCGATGGTTCACCAGAAACGCACTGCCGGGGTAATGGCCCCAGCCCATCTTGTGGAAGTCTATGGTGATGCTGTCGGCTACGCGGAGACCCTCCGTGTACGTTTGGGCGCGCCGCACCAGTGTGAGCAGTTGCGGCGAGAAATCGAGTGAGTTTTGAGTGGTGTCGTACTCGGTGAGGAAACTGAGCACCCAGCCTACGGCGGCATCGACGTGCAACTGCGGAGCGGGCACGCCGTGGCGTTCAGCGAACGCGTCGATGATGGTGCGGATGCCGGCCACGTCGTCGATCCCGGATCCGTCTGTAGTGCCGAACGTGGCGGTCACAAAGGCGATACGGACTCCTTCGCGATGGAGGTCTTCGAGCTTTTCAGCCAGC
>CAYVDY010000278.1:0-9021 GCA_964450255.1 uncultured Candidatus Solibacter sp.
GACTGTGCGGGGATTCGCGGTAAACTCCGGGCCGCATCACGCCGATATGCTCCACGCACTGCCCTGGGCGCTGAGGTTACTGACATAGAATTACTTGGCGGGGAATCCCGGGCTGGCCATCACTTCCTTCATCTGGTTGATGTGCCGCTCCGCGTGACCGGCGATCAGAATGTACCACTGCAGTCCATCGAGATCGCCGAACGCCGGATGCGGCGCGAAATGGACTCGCAGATCGTCGTTGGTCTCACGAACGTAAGCGATGTTCCGGTCCCGCGCAGCACGGAATTCGCCCAGCAACGCAGCCTTGTTGGGGTACTTGCCCGTCGGCTTAAGCGGTTCCGGCGCCTGCGCCTTCTGGTCGCGCACCGGCAGAACCTTGATCAGCATGAAGTCCGTCTCGCGCGGGTTGGCCTTCTTCTTCTCGGGTGTAGCAGGCGCCCCCATCAACTTGGTGACAACTCCGGCCAGAAAGCCCTCGCTGGCAACGATGTGCTCGGCAACCTCTGCAACCGACCACGCCGTGGGAGCCGGTTTCCACTTCATTTGTGCCTCACTGAGCGGCCCCAGCGTGTCCAGAAACTGCTTTCGCGTTCCATGGAGTGCGCTTACGGCGTAGTCGCGCTCCCCCTGCGACAGGACCTGCCCGAAAATCGGGGCGGCCAAAAGAGTCAGGCTGATCAGTAAGCGGCTCATGCACTCCAAAGTACCATCCCTCCCTACGCGGACGGGCAATTCGCCGCTAAAGCTTCCCACCTATGGCTCCGATAAGTACTTAGCGAGCTATGGACTCTTTGCAACCAGCGGTCACGACGAAACCCGCCAAGGCGGCGCCTGACCGGCCTAGTTCACCACAGGCGCCCATTTCTCTGCTGGTGGGTGAGTCCTTCGGCCGCGCCACAATCCTGTTGGTCGATAGCGTTGATATCAACCGGCAACTAATCAAGGGCATTCTCAAGGCTGGCCCCTATCGGGTTCTCGAAGCGCGCCAGCCCAACGAGGCGTTTCAGTTGCTGGAAATGGCGGACGTTGACCTCATCATCGCCGATCTGGTCATGCCGGAGATGAGTAACGACATGCAGGGCGGCCTCGAGTTCTGCCGGCGGATCAAGGCGAACCGCCGCACGCGCCTGATCCCCATCCTCATCATCACCAGCGTGCAGGGCAACGACCATGTGATCGCCAGCCTGGAATCCGGCGCCGACGAGTTTCTCATCAAGCCGCTCCAGCCTGCGCTCGTTCGCAGCCGCATCCGCACAATGTTGCGCGGCAAGCGCACCCTCGATTCCCTGGAAGAGGCCGAAACCATCCTGTTCGCTATGGCTGAGACGGTGGAGCAGCGCGACAAGGAAACAGGCAACCACTGTCAACGTCTGGCCGCCCTCAGCGTCGCCCTCGGCACCGCCCTCGGCCTGCCTGAAGACGATCTGCTTGCGTTGTACCGGGGTGGCTACCTCCACGACATCGGCAAGATCGCCATTCCAGACTCCATCCTCTTCAAGCGCGGCGTCCTCAATGAGGAAGAGTGGCTCATCATGCGCTCACACACCATCAAGGGCGAGGCAATTTGCAGCCGGATGCGTTCACTCTCGCCGGTCCTGCCCATCATTCGGAATCACCACGAAAAGTGGGACGGCTCTGGCTATCCCGACGGGCTCGCCGGCGAGCACATTCCGCTGCTGGCCCGAATCCTGCAACTGGCTGACATCTATGACGCTCTGACTTCCCGCCGTAGCTACAAATCGGCGTTCTCGGCCGATGAGGCGGTGGCCATGCTGCAGAAGGAAGCTGCCATGAACTGGCGGGATCCGGAATTGGTCTCCGTCTTCGTGGAAATGGTCCGTCAACCGAACTTCGTTGCTAACTCCGCCGCCCTCTTCGTCCCAGACCCCATACGGAACGACAAGGACGGCCGAGAGTCCGCCGAGCTTCAGACCATGCGCGATTCGCTCGCCCGCATGTCCAAGGAAGTCCTCAAATAGCTGCAACTAGCCCCAAACCTGGTTCACCAGTAGCGCGCACACGTAGGCCAAAACGCCCATATACGTGAACTGCGCAATGGGCCACTTCCATCCACCAGTTTCGCGCCGCACCACTGCCAGCGTGGACATGCACTGCATGGCAAAGGCGAAAAACACCAGCAGCGCCACGGCTCCGCCCACCGTCAGATCCTTCTGCAGGGCTGCCTGCAATCCACGGGAATCCTCATCGGATTCCATGCCGTAGATGGTGCCGAGCGTCCCCACAATCACCTCGCGCGCCGCCAGCGAAGTGATCAGTCCGATCCCGATCTTCCAGTTGAATCCTAGGGGTTGGATGGCCGGTTCGATCGCGCGGCCAAGCGTCCCGGCCAGGCTCTGCTCAATCGGCGGCGCCTTGCCGTCCACCAGCGGGATGCTCGCCAGAATCCATAGGAGGACAGACACCGCGAGAATCACCGTGCCCGCGCGCTTCAGAAACGCCTTCGCCCGGTCCAGCAACCGCAAGCCGAGGGAGCGTAGCGTGGGCATGCGATAGGGCGGCATCTCCAGCACGAACGGAGTCCGTTCGCTCTTCAGAATCGACGATTTCAGCAATTTCGCCGTGGCCACCGCCGCCACGAAACCCAGGACATACAGCCCCAGCATCGCCGCCGCACGTGTACCCAGCAGGGGACCGATGAAAGACCGTTCCGGGATGAAGGCAGCGATGATCAGGGTGTAAACCGGCAGACGTGCCGAACACGTCATGAAGGGCGCGATGAGGATCGTCGCGATTCGGTCCCGCTTGCTCTCAATGGTGCGGGTGGCCATGATGGCCGGTACGGCGCAGGCGTAGGCAGAAAGCAGCGGAATGAAGCTCTTGCCCTGTAGACCGACGCGCGCCATGGTGCGGTCTGCAATCAGCGCCGCCCGCGCCAGATAGCCGGAATCCTCCAGGATCCCGATAAAGAGGAACAACAGCAGAATCTGGGGCAGGAAGACGAGCACAGAACCGACCCCGCTCCAGACGCCATCCACTACCAGTGACCTCAGCATCGTATCGGGCAGGGCCGCCCGCAGCGCCATCCCCGAAGAGCGGATCGCCCACTCCACGCCATCCATCAAAGGTTGCGCGCCAGTGAAAATCGTTTGGAAAACCGCACCTACAACGAGGGCGAAGACAATCGGTCCCCAGACGGGATGCAGAAAAGCACTATCCAGACGGCGCGTCCAGATTGGAGGCGCGGGATGGGTGTAGCCAGCTTCCTTGGAGACAGTCCGGGCCCACTGCCGGCAGGCGGGAAGATCCTGCAGCACGGGAAGTTCCACTGGTTTGGGCACGGCGATACTGCCGGTGAGGAAGCGCGCCACGGCGCTAATGCCCTCTCCGGTGGCGGCGCTGGCCAGCACCACTGGCGCGCCCAGTTCATTCGCGAGCGCCTCGATATCCACCTCTCCGCCGCGCTTCCGCATATCGTCGGCCATGTTCAGAACTACGAGCGTAGGCAGGCGCAGGCTGAGAATTGACGCCGCCAGCGGAAGATGACGGTTTAAATTGGTGGAATCGAGGATCAGGATGACCGCGTCCGGCCGCTTCAACCCCGGCATCTTGCCGTGCAGCACGTTGTAGGAGACACGCTCGTCTTCCGACCTTGGATTCAGGCTGTACACGCCGGGTAGATCCACAAGGTCAACGTCGTGATGTCCCGGAAGGTGAGCCTTACCCGTGCGATGCTCCACCGTGACGCCCGGGAAGTTCGCAACGGTCTGCCGCAGACCGGTCAAACGATTAAATAGTGTGGATTTGCCCGCATTGGGTGGGCCGATGATCGCCACAACACGGTGTGTCGTCGCCCTGGCGGGCGGCGCGCCGCCGGACGCAAGGACCGGCTTCCCGCCTTCGTGGCACTCACTCATAACATCACTGAGGGCGGAGAATCATGTGGCACGCAGTTTCGCGCCGCAGCGCGATCTCGCTGCCGTCGACGCGGAACACACGCGGGTCGCCGCCCGGCGCGCTGCGCGCAGCGCTCACGGCGTGCCCCGGAAGAAATCCCAACTCCATCAGCCGGTGGGCCAGGTCACCCGGCAGGTCGATTCGATCCAACAGACCTTCCTCGTTTTCGAGGAGATCCGCCAGCGTACGGAAGGCCTGGGTTGACGCTCCGTCTTTGACACTCAGTTGCATTTCAATTCCAGTATACTCCCGTCGGCGCCCGCTGGTGAACCCGCCCGTGTTCCGAGTGCTAAAATTACATCCGTGCCCGATCCCGCGCCCAAGCGCAGCTATTCCCGCGACGAGGTGTGCCGCCTGCTGGGCATTAGGGAATCCGTGCTCGATCAGTGGGAAGAGCATGGGTTTGTGGCCTGTCTTGAGCAGTACGGATTCCGTGACATGGTGGCGCTGAAGGCCCTGCGCCAACTGCGCGCGCGCCGCATCCGGCCCGATCGCATCCGCAGGATTCTCGATGCCCTCGCTGTCCGCCTCGGCGACGTGCAGGATCCTCTGCGGGAACTGAAGATCTTCATCGACGGGCGCCGCCTGGCCGTGCAGGTCGATGGACGCAAAATGGAACCGGTGAGCGGCCAGCTTCTGCTCGATTTCGACAAGGAAGAGATCCGCCGCCTTCTGCAATTCCCTGGCAAACACGCTGAAGCGACGCATGCCGGCGAGGAGGCATCCCGGCAGCGCGAATCGGGCAAGTGGTTCGAGCGCGGCATTGAACTCGAGCAAACCGGCGCGCCCCCCGAACAGATTGTCGCCGCCTACATGAAGGCTCTGGAACACTACCCGGAATCGGCCGGCGCGCATGTGAATCTCGGCACCGTGTTCTTCCAGTTGAAGCAGTGGCGCAAAGCCGAGGAGCATTATCTGGCCGCCATCAAACACAGGGCCGATTACGCGCTGGCTCACTTCAACCTCGGCAACCTGTTCGACGAGCTCAACCAACCCGCACAGGCCCTTGAGAGTTACAATCGCGCGCTGACCTTGCAGCCCGATTACGCCGACGCCCACTACAACATGGCGCTGCTCTTTCAGGGCCGCGGCGATACCATGAGCGCCGTCCGCCATTGGCGAACTTATCTCAAGCTGGACCCCGCTGGATACTGGGCCGGCATCGCCCGCCGCGAACTGGCACGCCTCCGCCACGAAGCCGTCGTGGGCGGAGGTCAGGCCTGATATGATGACTGCGCCATGCCCGGCCCCATCATCTTTGCCCCGAAAACGGAGATCGTGCACGGTCCCGTCAACCTCATCTATGTTGGCCTCGCGTCCCTGGTCGCGGCCACCTCGGGGCTGCTCTTTGGCTTCGACATCGCCGTTATCAACGGCGCCCTGCTCTTTCTGAAACAGCAGTTCGCGCTCTCCGAAGTACAGACCGAATTCGCCGCCACCAGCCTCTTGGCCGGCTGTGTGGTGGGCGCGGCCTTTGGCGGAGGCCTCAGCGACCGCTTCGGCCGCCGCAAGGTCCTGATCTTCTCGGCCGTCCTCTTCGCGTTCTCATCCATCGGCGCTGCGCTGCCTCGCACTCTGACTGAGTTTGTGGTCGCCCGCGTCGCCGGCGGCATTGCCATCGGCGTGGCCTCGGTGCTGGCGCCGCTTTACATCGCAGAGGTGTCCCCGGCTCACATCCGCGGCCGCCTGGTGTCGCTGAACCAGATGGCAATCGTCACCGGGATTCTCCTCGCGTATCTGGTCAACTGGGGCCTGGCCTCGGTGGGGCCGGAATCCTGGCGCTGGATGTTCGCGGTGGCCGCGATCCCCTCAGTGCTCTTTCTCGTTGCACTCTTCTTCGTGCCCGAGAGCCCGCGCTGGCTCACCGAGAACGGTCAGGAAACCGAGGCGCTGCGCGTCTTGACCAAGGTCTCGAGCGCGGCACAGGCGGAGGTCGAAATGAAGGCCATCCGAGAGGTGATCGCCGAAGAGTCCGGAACCCTGGCGGAGCTCTTCCAGCCGGGCTACCGCCGGGCGATCTGGCTGGCCATCGCGCTGGCGATCCTCCAGCAGTGGACCGGCATCAACACGGTCCTCTTCTACGGCTCTATCATCATGAAGGAGCAGGTCGGCGGCCAGTCGGAATCCAGCGCGATAGGCGCCAACGTGCTGATCGGCCTGGTGAATTTCCTCTGCACCATCATCGCCATCTGGTTGATCGATAAGCTCGGCCGCAAGCCGCTGCTGATCTTCTCCGCCGCCGGCATGGCCGTGGCGCACGCCGGCTTGGCCTGGGCGTTCCTCCAAAGCCCGCGCCCGGGCATGGTAATCGTCGGGCT
The DNA here is from genome assembly GCA_964450255.1 of uncultured Candidatus Solibacter sp. Lineage (GTDB taxonomy): Bacteria > Acidobacteriota > Terriglobia > Bryobacterales > Bryobacteraceae > Paludibaculum. Next base: position 6,234 of record CAYVDY010000278.1, read on the forward strand.
GATGCTCCTCTGCGCGGCCTCGTTCGCCGTCGGCCTCGGACCCGGCGTGTGGGTCGTCCTGTCCGAGATCTTCCCTACCCGCATCCGTGGCCGCGCCATGTCCATCGCGACCGTAGCGCTCTGGATCGCTTGCGTGATTCTGACCTTCACCTACCTCTCCATCGCCTCGGCGCTTGGCCCCAGCGGCGCCTTCAGCATCTACGGAGGAATGTGCCTCCTCACCATCTGGATCGTCGTCCGGTTCACGCCGGAGACCAAGGGCCACTCGCTGGAGGAGATCGAGCGCATCTGGAAGAAGAGCTAGCCGCCGGGCGTGCCGCGGGAACCCTCGTTGTATCCTGGAGTTTTGGAGGTATTCCCGTTTTGAGCAGAATCGGCATGGCGTTCCGCGCGTTCTTCAGCGTCCTCGGTGGCTCGCTGCCGGAGGACATCGCGCAGGCCTTCGGCTACACGAAAGCCAACTTCAAGAAGGCGCCCGAGCCTCCGAAGGAGCCAGTCATCAAACCGGAAGCCAGTGCGTTACAGGTACTCGGGATCCTCCAGCGCGATGCCCGCTTCCTGGACTTCGTGATGGAAGATGTCTCCGCGTACTCCGACGACCAGGTGGGCGCGGCCGTGCGCAACGTGCACGCCCATTGCCAGGAATCCATCCGCAAGTATTTCAAACTGGCCCCGGTGATCGATGGCGTCGAAGGAACATTTACCAAGCCGGAATCGGCCGGAGCCTTGGGCAAGGATGCAACCGCCATCAAGTTCATTGGCAATCTTCCTCCCCAGGGCAAGCCGGCCGGCGGCCTGCTTCGCCACAAGGGCTGGCGTGTGGATTCGGTGACCCTGCCCACGCTCAGCGCGAAGCAGAACCAATCCATCCTGGCACCGGCCGAATTGGAAGTGGAGTAGCGCATTTTGCAGATCCTCGGCATCGACTTGGGGACGACGAATTGCGGGTTTGCTCACACTGCCTCGGAGGCGGAGTCCGCTGTCGTGCTGTTCGAGATCCCGCAACTGATCAACCCTGGCGAACTGCACCCCGAACTACTGCTCGAATCGGCCCTCTACCTCGCCCGCGACGGTGAATTTGCGCCCGGAGCGTTGGATCTACCGTGGCGCGAGGGCGGCCAGGAAATCGTCGGGCGGCTGGCTGCTCACCGCGGCGTGGAAACGCTCGGCCGGCTGGTGACGTCAGCCAAATCCTGGCTGTCCTACACCGGAGCCGACCGCACCGCCCCCATCCTGCCAGCCGACGCCCCCGAAGGCGCGCCGCGCGTGTCGCCGGTGGAGGCGTCCCGCCGCTACCTGGAACACCTCAAGGCCGCCTGGGACCACGTTCATCCCGACGAGCCATTCGCCGAACAGCAAGTCATCCTCACTGTCCCAGCCAGCTTCGATGAAGTAGCGCGCCAGCTTACGCAGCAGGCGGCGGAACAGGCCGGCTACCGGAAGCTAATTCTGCTGGAAGAGCCCCAGGCCGCGTTCTACGCCTGGCTCGAACGTCACGAAAACTGGCGCGAGATCATTCAACCCGGTGACCAGGTGCTGGTGATCGACGTCGGCGGCGGCACCACGGATTTCTCATTGATCAGCGTCTCGGAATCGGCAGGCGCGCTGCAGCTCGAAAGAGTCGCAGTCGGCGAGCACCTGCTCCTGGGCGGCGACAACATGGACCTCGCACTGGCCCACACCGCCGCCCAGAAGATGCCGAAGCTGGACAAACTCCAGTTTCACGCGCTTTGGCAGCAGTGCCGCCTCGCCAAGGAAAACCTCCTCTCGAACCCCGAGCAAGCCGAGGCCCCGTTGACCATCCTGGGTCGCGGATCGTCGCTGATTGGCGGCGCCATCAAGGGCAAGCTGACGCGCGAGGATGTGGAGCGGCTCCTCGTCGATGGCTTCTTCCCGGTCGTGCAGGCGACAGACATGCCCGAACGGCGGCGCGGAGCCGGCCTGATGGAAGTGGGGCTCCCCTACGAGCCCGACGCCGCCATCACCCGCCACCTCGCGCGCTTCCTCCAGAACGGCCGCCCCACTCACGTCCTCTTCAATGGCGGAGTCTTCCGGGCCGCCCACCTCCGCGAGCGCGTGATGGAAGTCCTGAACGAGTGGTTCCCCGGTGTGGCGCAGCTGGAGGGTGACGACCTGATGCACGCTGTCGCCCGAGGCGCTGCCTACTACGGCAAGGCGCGTCTGGGCCGCGGCATCCGCATCCGCGGCGGCGTGCCTCGCACCTATTACATCGGCATCGAGACCGCCATGCCCGCCGTCCCAGGCCTGCGCCCGCCCATGAAGGCCCTGGTCGTGGCGCCGTTCGGCATGGAAGAGGGCACGGGTGCCCAAGTCCCTGGCCGCGAGTTCGCACTCATCGTCGGAGAACCCGCCGAGTTTCGCTTCTTCGCCAGTGCCGCGCGCAAGCACGACGCCGCCGGAGTGCTGCTCGACGAAATCACGGACGACCTCGACGAAATCGCCCCCGTGCAGGTGACGCTGGAAGGTGCCGGCGGCGAAGTGGTCCGCGTGCAGATCGAAACCCACGTGACTGAGACAGGCGTACTGGAGATCTGGTGCGTGGCCAGGGATGGCCGCAGGTGGAAGCTGGAGTTCCGGGTGCTCGAGACGCGCGGGGCGAGATGACGTTGCCCAGACTCGATTCGACTGTTGCGGCCAAGGAATCGTCGTCGCGCACCTCCAGGCAGAGTACGGACGCTTCCTGAATCAGTTCCAGCGCGTGGTCCACGGAACGAGCTGAGTTGTGGCCGCATCGCAAGTTCACGTCAGTCGCTCCCTTCTTTCTCCA
>CAYVDY010000279.1:0-9010 GCA_964450255.1 uncultured Candidatus Solibacter sp.
CCGCGCGGTCGCGCAGCGGCAGGTTCAGGTTGAGTGAGAAGTTATAGGTGGAATAGTTGAAGCCGAACATCTGGCCCCAGGCGTCGCCCGCGCCGCCGGGAACCATCGGCTGCCCCTGACGGAAAAGCGGGCCGCCGCGCCCGAAAGTCTGATAGAACGCGGATAGGTTCATGAGCGGCTTGAGGGCCTCCCGCGAGTTGCGGATCTGGTAATCATTGACAGTGAGATTCGCCTTCACGGCGCGGAGATCGGGGCGTTTCTGAAGCGCAACGCCAACCAGGGATTCCTTGTCGTATGCAGTCTCGTCCGGAGCCTTGCTGACGTCTTCGGTCAGTTCCAAAGGCAGCTTGCGAACATCCGGATCCAGGTCAGCGCCGATCTGGCGGCGCAGTGCATCTTCAAACTGCCTCAATTGGAACTCCACCTGGGTCAGCGCAATCCGCTGGGTGGCGGCGTTCTGCTCCGGCTGGAACCGCTCCAGTTCGCTGGTGGCGCCCAGCTTGATCTCCTGGTTGGTGCGCTCCAAAGATTTTTCGGCCAACCCAAGCGCCTCTCTTTGGACCTTGATCCGCTCGCGAGAGCTCACCACATCCCAATAGGCATTCTCCGCGGTCACGAGCGACCGCAGAATGAAGTCCTGAAAACTGATGTCCTGCGCCACTTTCTGCGCCCTCGCGATGGTGATGCCGAGCCTTGTGATTTCGCGCCCACGGTTGCGGAGCAGGGGCTGGTTGAAGCCCATCTGCCACGTGTTCTGGAGACTCGGGTTGAACAACTGAAACGAGTTGTTGTTCGAAGTCTTGGACCAGTTCAAGGTGGAGAAGAATTGCGTCGAGAACGGCGTCAGTTGCTGATATCGCAGATTGAACGGCTGGCTCAAGTTGCTGAGGACAGCGGCGCCTTCCAGGGCGTTGGACGTCGGCGTGTTCGCCCGTGTCGCGCCAAAACTCGTGACGATCAACGGATCGAAGATGCCGAAGGCCCGTTGAATGGCGTTCTTCGGCAACTCCAGGTTAAGGCGTTGAATGCTGAGATCTGTGTTGTTGGCGATCACGAGATCCAGATAGCCGCGCAGCGAAAGCCGCAGCGTTCCGTCCACGACGTAATCTTTCAACCGCACCGGGGGGGAAAGCGTCACATTGCTGTCGGCCTTGAATGCCTTCCTGTACCACGAGCCAGATCCGACCCAACTGGCATCGAATTCGCCCAGTTCGGAACTGAGGCTGGCCGTCGCCCCTTCCCCTAACACCCGTTTGACGGGAACCGCGGTCTCGCCTGCCGCTGCCGGAACGCCCGGCTGTTGCTGCGCGGGCACGACTAGAGCAAATGTCAAAAAGAACACTAAGAATCGCATGGATGAATCCTGCACCTGCCTAAAAATGCTACTCATACCGCATCGCCTCGACTGGATCGAGTTTGGCGGCTTGCACTGCCGGATAGATTCCGAACAGCATCCCAATCCCGACCGACACGCCGAATGCGACTGCGATGGAAGAGAACGTGATTACCGTCGACCAACCCGCTGCCGAGGCAATCACCTGCGCCAGCGTCACTCCGAACACAATTCCGAGGAATCCGCCGATGATCGAGATCATCACCGCCTCTGTCAAAAACTGACGCACAATGTCGGCCTGGCGTGCACCAATCGCGCGCCGGATGCCGATCTCGCGCGTGCGTTCCAGCACCGTCGCCAACATGATGTTCATGATGCCGATACCGCCCACCAGCAAGCTGATGCCGGCGATGCACAACATGACGATTTTGAAAATGTCGCTCGTCCGCTTCTTCTGTTCCAGTAATCCGGCCGGCACCGTCACCGTGTAATCGCCGGCGTCCTTGTGGACCGCCGCCAGAATCGCGTTGATCACCGAAGCCGTCTCCACCGAGTCCGTACCGGGCTTCACGCGGATGTAGATTCCGTCGATCTCGTCCTTGAGATAGCTGTTGTTGTCCTCAAAGCGAAACATGACGGTCCGCAAGGGCGATACCACCAGATTGTTCCGCGATAGAATCTCCACGCCTTCGACGTCGGTATCGCCGCCGGCCTGCTGTGCCATCACGCCAACCACCTGCAGCCAGGTATCGTTGATCTTGACGTACTTGCCGACCGCCGGCTCATAGCCCAGCAGGTTCACTTTTGTCGATTCGCCAAGGACGCAAACGGGCGCCGCCGTGGCGTTTTCCTCGTCGTTAAAGAACCTCCCCTCCACCAGTTTCAGGCTTTGGATGTCCCTGTAACTCGGCTCCACGCCAATGAGCATTGGAGGCTCCGCCGTCGTCTTCGGCAATACCTTCAAGGGCTTAAATCGCTTGCGCGGTGTTGCCTTCTCCAGGTTCTGGGTGTTCTCCATGATTGCCCGGTAATCGCGAAACGTCATGCCTGGACTCACCGCGCGCCGGGCCTGAAGTTCGTTGCGGTCCACAGCCTCTTTCGCTTCGATGATGATGTTGTTCACACCCAGCAGATCGATGTAGGAGAGCATCTCCTTCTCGACGCCGGCTGTAATCGCCAGCATGGCCACCACCGCGCCCACGCCGAAGATCATGCCCAACATCGTCAGCATGGTGCGCAGTTTGTGCACCAGGAGGCTCGAAAGCCCCATGTAAATTTCAGGAATATACGCTTGCAGACCCGCCATTGCTTACTGGCCTCCCTTTGAGCCACCTACAGGCAGCGCGCCCGCGGCTCCGCCGGAGGACTTCTTCTCATCCGCTTTCTTCTTGTCGCCTGGCTTGGCCGTCGGGTCCTGCAATGCAATCGTGTCGCCCTGCTTGATCCCTTCCTTGATCACGGAAACGGTCTCGGAGCGCTTGGCGATCTGGATCGGCCTGGCTTCAAAACCCTTGCTGTTCATCACATAGACGACGTACTTGCCATCCTTCTCGAAAATGCTCTGGTTCGGCACATAGACCGCATCCGGCACCTTCTCGACGATGATCTCCACGTCGGCCAGCAACCCGGGCCGCAGCAGCACTTCCATGTTGTCGCCCTCTTCCGGAGGCGGCGGCAACTGAGCATTCTCCAAATCCTTCGCAGTAAACTGCCCGTTTCCGCCGGCCGCCGGGCCCGAGAACCCACCCGCACCGCCTCTGCCATTGCCGGGCGCTTGAGGACCAACAGCCATCTGCGCTCCGCCCTCACCGCGCTGCCTCCGGCCCGTGCCCTCGGCCGGAGTCTCCCCGGCCTTGGTGTCACCGGTTGTCTTAGCCGCATCAGCCGTTCGCTGACCGCGCTGCGGCATGTCGATACCCGCCTTCTTGGCTTCCTCACGGATCTTCGCGAACGCGGCCTGCCGCTCTTCCTGCGTCAGCTCCATCATGCTCTTGCCGCCGAGGGCCTTCTTCATGATGTCGGCCATCTTCTTCTGTTGTTCGGGCGTCATGCTCGATCCGCCCAACATGCCGGCGCCGCCGCCGCCGAACGCCATTCTCTGGCCGCCGCCCTGTTGGCCAGCCCCCAGTTGACCGCCACCCATCACCATCATCTGTTGTCCGCCGCCTGCCATTCCGCCTGGCATCCCGCCTGCAAGCGCACCGGCCATCGCATTGTCCAACCCAGCCATGCCGGCCGATCCGAACATCGAAGTCGACGTCAGCGTAATCGGCTTCTTGCGGTTCACTTCCGCCTGCGCCATTATCTTGGCAATCTGGTCAGGCTTCGCCCCCAGCGTACCCAGCAGTTGCTTCATGTCGATGGAGAACACAACATCGAACTTCTTCCCGGGATCCGAGCTGAACACGTTCGCACTCGCCGTGCCGCTCATCGACTTGATCTTGCCGTTAAAGACCTTCTCCGCCAGCGCATCCAACCGGATCAGCACTTCCTGGCCTTCGGTCAGGTTGGCGCGGTCCAACTCGCCAACTCGGGCCACCACTTCCAGCTCCGAGAGATCCAACACGTCCGCTACCGGAATACCCGGCTGCACCTGATCACCTTCACGAATATCCGGCACCTGCGTGCCGAACATGCCGGAGAACCCGCTACGATTCTGCTTCAGCGCCACCAGTCCGCTCATCGGCGAAAGCAGCTTCACTTGCGATAGGCGGCTCTTTTCGCGGTTGATGTCCAGCAGGTTGCGGTTGCGCCGCTCGCGCAGCACGTTCAGCTCTGCCAGGGCCTGCTCCTGCTTGGACTTGATATCGCTCTCCAACTGCTTCAGCCGCTTTCGCGCCTCGTCCAGGTTCAGATTGTTCTTCTTCCTGTCGATCTCCGCCAGGATTTCGTTTCGCTTCACTTCCAGTTCCGCGCGGCGCACCGAATAGCGCGCCCGCAGCAGATCTACCTGATCCTGGTTGTTGCGGATTGCCAAATCTGCCTGCGCCTTCTTGATCTGCTCGTCCACCTGCTCCAGTTCCAATTGCTTGGATTCGAGCCGGGAGAGCACTTCCGAATCGTCGAATTCGACAATCAGATCTTTCTCCCGGGCCAGAGCGCCCAACGGAGCCAGGTGCGTGACCTGAACGTTTCCGAACAGGTTTGGCGCGGAAAGAGTAGCCGTGCGCACAGCGCGCAGTTCACCACGCGTGAAACTGCGGACCACCACATCGCCCCTGCGGACTTTCGTGGTAGGAACTGAGGACGTGCGTCCAGGCATCCCTTGGAACAACCTGTAGATGCCGTAGCCGACGCCAAGCAGCACGGCAACCAGAATGAGGCGAAATACGACTTTCTTCATGGGTGATAACTCGCGATTTGCCGGCACAGCCAGCAGCTATAACTTTTTGGCCCTCTTCGCGGCTTCCGCCGGATTCTCCAGCGCGATCCGCTCTGTCTCCTTCAGGCCCTGCGTGACGATGATATCCGTCTCGTTGCGCTTACCTACCTGAATCGGACGCGATTCAAATCCCTGGCCCTTCTGTACCCAAACATGCGGCTTGCCCGCCTGCAGGAAACTGGCCTTGTTCGGAATCAGCAGGACACCCGGCTGGCTTTCAATCAACACAATGCCAGTCGCGCTCATGCCAGGGCGCAGCCTGGGATCCACTGACTTCAACGTTGCTCTGGCCGGGAAAGTCTTCTCGTTGGCTGAACCGAATCCGCGGAAGTTCAGAGAAGCGATCGGGCTGATCCAATCCAGCACCGCATCAAACTCCCTGTCCTGAATGGCGTCGATCTTCACTTTGATCGTCTGCCCAAGTTGAATCTTTCCTCGGTCCACTTCTTCCAACTTCAAATCAAAGCGCATCTCGGACAGGTCCGGGATCTCCGCGATCGCAGCACCGGTCCACGCATTGTCGCCTTCCTTGAACGAAGGGGGGGTCTGACCCCAGTTGCCCTGGGCCCGGAAGTTAGGCAGGATGTTCAGAATTCCCTCGGATGGGGCGCGAATGACCATCTTCGAGAGGTAGTCCTTGACGCGCGCCATATCGCGCAACGTCTTATTCTTCCGCGTATCCAACCGCTCCAGGTCCGCCACCTGGCTGACATCGTGAGCCTTCACCGTAGCCTTCACCTGACCCAGCGAGCCCTCAGAAAGCCCAACATTAATCCGATTCTTCGCTCCTTCGATTTCCGATAGAATCTCCGCCTTCGATGCCTCCAGCTCAGCCCGCTGCACGTCGTACTCCGACGTCATCAGGCTCATCGAATCGGACTCGTCCGTGATCTTGTGGCTGGCTTTCATCTGCACGATTTCGCTCTCCACCGTGCGCGCGCTCGTCGTTCGGTCCAGGTAGTAGTTTTCCAACGTGGCAGTATCGAACTCCACCACCACCTCACCCGCCTTGATCGGCTTGCCGGATTCGGCCAGCCTCACAATACGTGGATTCGGCACCTGCGGCGCACTCAGAATGATCGACTTCGTCGAGCGAATCTCTCCGCGCGCCCTGACCGTAATCGTGAACTCGCCCTTTCGCACACCCACCGTCGCCACTTCCACCGGCTTGGCGGCGGAGTACCGATAGGCTGCAAAACTCCCCCCAGCCAGGGCGAGCAGCAGGATGACCCACATCACTACCCTGCCCTTGTTGCTGGTCTGCCCAAGCTTTCTGTTGGGCTTCAGATCTTTAGATGACATGGAACTCTCCGACGATATTTTGCTGCCTGCGCCACACAGCGGCTTCCAGGCTCTTCTGCGGTGCCGATTGCGCTGTCTGCTCCGGGGCGGCTTCGCCCTTCCGCAGCGGTCGCTCCAATGCGATCACATCCCCAGCCTTCAAACCGGAAACCACTGCGGCCGCGATGTTATTACGCAGCCCGATCTCCACTTCGCGTTTCTCGAAACCCTCACCCGCCTTCACGAACACATAAGGCTTGGCGCCTTGTGCGTCCTGGAAAACAGACTCCAGTGGAGCCACCAACTGATTGACTCCGGGCCCGACAAAGACATCAACGCTCACACTCAAATCCGGAATCACCCGGGGATCCATCTTGTCCAGCTTGAGAAAGACAGCAATCTCCTTGACGAATGCACCACGCTGCCCGCCGGGTTTCGGTATCGCGGCAATCGAAACGACATGCGCCGGCAGTTCAAGTCCAGGATAGGCATCGAAGGTCAGATTGGCTTTCGCGTTCACCCTTAGAAACTCAACATCCGCCTGGTTGACCGTTGCAGCCACAAGCATTGAGCTCGGATCGACGATGCGAGCGAACATCTGGCCGGGGAACAACTGGTCACCCTGCTGAATCGTGGAGAATTCGCTGCCGCGCATCATGCTCTCCATCACCAGCATGCCATCCATCGGAGCCACCACCGCCATCTTCTCCACGTTCTTCTCTGCCCGCTTCAATTCGATCTTGGACTGCTCCGCACTCAACTCCGAGATCCGCCGCTGGCTGTCCAGGCTGGCATTCTGGAAGGGAATCTGAGTTTGTACCTGCTTGAGCTGGGCCTGAGCCTCTTCCAATGCCAATTTAAGCAACTCGGCTTCAATCGTAGACCGGACAGGAGTAGTCTTGATGTCCAGCTTGGCCTTTTCTACAGCGCCTTTCGCCTGATCGAGCGACTGCTGATAGGCTTTTCGCTGCACTTCCATCGTCGCGTCCAACGACAGCAGAGTGCGTTCCGTCTCTTCCACTGTGGCGCGGTAATCGTCCAGCCTCATCTCCTGGTACTGAGTGTCGAAGCCGGCGACCACGTCACCCTTCTTCATGTATCCGCCGACCTTTGCCACCGATTGCAGTACCTGCATGAAGTCGCTGGCACCGCCACTCATTCTGCCACCACCGCCGCCACCACCGCCGCCGCCGCCGCCGCCCGAAGAGGACGAAGACGACGAGGAGGAGGACGACGAACTCGCGGCAGATGTTGAGGACTTGCTGGCACTCGAACTGCCGCTTGAGGCCGAACTTCCGAAACGATTCGAGGCCCCTCGGAAACTTGAGGCTCCACCCCCGCCGCTCGAACCACCACCACCGGAAGTCATGCTGCTGGAGGAACCGGAGGCGCCCGAGGATCCGCTCGAAGTCGAAGCACTACCTCCATCGCCACCGCGATTCTCGCCACCACCGCCGCCGCCGCCGCCCGAAGTGATGGTCACCGACATCCCGCCCCCACCACTGGAAACCTGAACCGATCCGCCACCGCGCGAGCCCCGCAACTGCGGAGCCGTCAGTGAGGCGAACTTCTCAGCAGTAGTCGCACCAGTCAATCGGATGGTGCGATGTACGGTCCCCGCCGCCACTACCGCCGTACGGATTGACGCCGAACCGCCCGGTCCGCCGGTCTGCTGGCTAGGCGCCAACTGCCGCCAGGTAAACCAGCCGGCGCCGGCGAGAGCCACGACAGCCAATAGCAGCAGGCCTGCTTTGGAGCGAGGCCGCTTTGGTGCCGGCGCAGTGGGTAGGCCTGAAGGCGTACCTTGTGGCCCGGGAAAGGAGGATGGATTCTTCTGCGGCTGCATAGGTGATTTGCTCTGAATCTAAAGGTCTCTCGGAGTGAACACGGCCCGGGATACGGCTCTCCCAATCTTAAAGACGAACCCCTTGTCCAAAAGGTTATGCCGCCCCTGCTGAAAGATGACCGCCGCTCCGCGCAAGACTCCAATTCTGTCACAACAAAGAGTTTGCGCACACACGCGCCACCCGCCAGCCACCCGTTACACTAAGGTAGCGTCGTCTCGCCTCAGCCCATGGACCTCACCACGCCGGTTATGTATGTTAAAGGGGTCGGCCCCCGCCGCGCCGGCGATCTTGACGCCAAGGGCCTCTCCACGGCAGGCGATCTCCTTCACTACGCCCCCTTCCGCTACGAAGACCGCTCCAACGTGAAGCCCATCGCCGAGCTCGCCCCCGGTGAAATGGCCACCATTCTGGCCGAGGTCGAGAACTTCCACGCCCCTAGATTCCAGCGTAAGGACCTCGGCTTGGTGGAGGCCGTCGTGAAGGACTCATCCAGTGTCCGCCTCACCGCTAAGTGGTTCCACGCTCAGTACTTGGCGAACGTCCTCACCACCGGGACGCGCGTGGCATTCTTCGGCAAAGTCGAGTTCGACACCTACAAGGGCGAACTCACGATGCTCCACCCCGAGTTTGAAGTCCTCCGCGAGGACGATGAAGACGAGGCCGGCCTCCATACCGGGCGCATCGTACCCATCTACGAGGCTGCGGGCAAGATATCCACCCGCGTTCTGCGCAGCATTCTCAAACGCCTCACCGACAACCTACCCGAAATGGAGGATGCCCTCCCGGACACCATCCGCCAGCGGCTCAAGCTCCCCACTCTCGCCGCCGCCATTCGCGACACTCACTTCCCGCCGCCGGAGACAGACGTCCGCCTGCTGAACAACTTCCGCAGTCCCGCGCAGTTCCGCATGATCTTCGAGGAGTTCTTCTGGCTGGAGACCGGCATGGCCTTCAAACGCGGCCAGGCCCGCGCCGAAACCGGCATCGCGTTCAACCTGAACGACCAGGTTCGCGAACAGATCAAGAAGATGCTCCCCTTCAAGCCGACCGGCGCTCAGAAACGCGTCCTCGGCGAGATCGCCCGCGACATGGCCTCCAACGCCCCCATGTCACGCCTCCTCCAGGGCGATGTCGGCAGCGGCAAGACCATCGTGGCGTTCCTGTCCA
>CAYVDY010000280.1:0-9004 GCA_964450255.1 uncultured Candidatus Solibacter sp.
GGTTCTCCGTCCCCCCGGCACCCCCCGTCACAGGAGTTTCCGTAAGGTTCCCTCTGGAGTACTACGGGCAGGTGCGGCCAGAAGATGTCGGAAACGTACGCATGATGATAGGCCTTTTCCTTGCATCCCACCAGAATGCTGTCGTCACGCAGGGTCATTCCGAGTTCCCGGGCATAGTGCAAGGTCTCCAGGCCCCGGCCCTGATTCGCGAAGTCGTCGTTGGCCGCAAGCAGCGTCTTCTTGAAGTGCTTCTTGTGCAGATCCAGATGCATCCTTACCGTTCGCGCGTCGTATGGAAGTCGAGTGGTGGCGTGAGTGTGGCCCTCGCCCCAGACGCCGAAGGAACCGACGTCGATGAAGGCCACTTCGGGTTTTCCGTCATAGCGCGCCGCCGCCGCGGCCAGGAAGTGGTCCAACTTCTCCAGGAAGACCGGATCGTCGTACTTCGGCTCCCACATCCGGCTGCTCTCGTCGATGCCTTTCCGCGGTGTAAATTGATAGCCCTTGGCGCCCGCGTCGCGAACCCACTTCGGGGTCGCCTGTGGCTGCTTCAAGTCAGACTCGGTACAACTGAAGCGAAACGCCACTTTAAAACCCTTATCAATCCATCGCTGAGCCGGTGTATCGACGATCGACCAATCGAACTTGCCTTCCTCCGGCTCCAGGAAAGACCATGCCAAGCGTAGATAGATTACGCTTGCGCCGGGAAAATCGTCCACAGTGTCGGATGGCTCCAGATCCAGGCCGTATCGGACGATGTTGTTGTCGTAGTGGTGAAACGCCCAACCCATTTCAGGGTTGACCAGCGCCTCCCTGGTGTCGGCGGGCCTCACCACTGTGCGTTGCTGTGGCTGTGTCTGACCATCGGCCAGGGCTCCCAGCGCCAGAGATAGGAATAAAGTCAGCAATGCTCGTTCATGTTTCATGGTTGTATCTCAAGCGACCTCAACGGACAGTCCCCGATAGACGGCCTCATGCGGTTTCGTAGCGAGTATATAGTAGATCCCGGACTCGTCAATCTCTCAGGGGAAGAATCGCCGGCGCTTGGGAACTCCGACCGGCGGCATAGAGCCACCTCCCCGTTGTTACCGGCAGTGCTCGACACTCTATCCGTCACGCTGTGACAATGGGGTTACGGAACAGACGATTCAGCGAAACACACGGCAACGCGAGGCCATTCGCCGTGCGCTGGATTCGGCCGCACGTCCTTTATCCCCAACGGAGTTGCTCGCGCTGTCGCAAACCGAGGTGCGCGGTCTTGGCATCGCCACCGTTTACCGCAACATCAAGGCGCTCCTGGAGGAGGGCTGGCTGACAGCCGTCGACCTCCCCGGTGGACAGACGGTTTACGAGATAGCAGGTAAGGCTCATCACCACCATTTCCAGTGCGACGCGTGCCGCAGGGTGTTCGAGTTGGAGGGTTGCCTGCCGGCGGTGCACAAGCTCGCGCCGCGAGGGTTCCAGGTCCGGCGCCACGAAATTACGCTGTGCGGGTTGTGTCCGGACTGCCAAGCGTAGCGCAGGTGGCGGCCATCCTGGCCAGTTCGGCGTGCAGGTTGGCACAGAACTGAGCAAGTGGCATTTCGTGCCACACGACGTGCTGAAATCCAACCGTGATGCTTCCGCACCAGAGCACAGCCAACCGGACCCGATCTGATTCGTGGCGGCGCAGCACCCAGCGGTATTCACCGGCCGACGTAAACCAGAAACACTCGCCCGAACCCTCCGATTCCAGGCCTTCGAGCGCGTCAGAGAGCGCCTCCAGTCCGTCCGCCACCTGAGAAGACGCCGCAGTGGTGTAGGTTTCGCCGTCCTGGAAGATGCAGATCAGCCGGTGGAAATCATCAAAGGCGAGAGTGAACCGCATATGTCTACCTTACGACCAGCCGGCCCTGAGCCGCCCGGCGGAGCAACCTCCGAAACGGTCAGGTTAGAAACTGGTGAACCGATTCCAACAGTTGTGCTGCCTGTACCGGCTTGTTGAGGAAGGCTGCCATCCCCATTTGCCGGCATTGCGCGCGGACATGGTCTGAGACTTCGGCAGTGAGAGCAACGATCGGCACATCGTGGTAAGACGGGTTTTCCAGGATGCGCTGAGTCGCTTCCAGTCCGTCCATACCGGGCATCTGGAGATCCATCAGAATCAAGCCGTACTGCACGGTGTCCGCGGCTTCCACGGCGGCATACCCATCGGCCACACAGTCGAACTCGAAGTGGCCTTTGGCCAGAATGGAGCAGAGGACCTGTTGTGAAATCCGGTTGTCTTCCACAATCAGGATCCGCGGCACCCCGGGGCGGACCGCGCCATTCCGTCCGGATTGCGTCACCAGCAGCGGCTTGGGCGGAAGCAGCGGAATCTCGGCGGTAAAGACCGTGCTGCCAGCCTCACCCTGCTCCACCACCAAATCCCCCCCCAGCAACTGCAATGCGCGCCTGGTGAGCGCCAGCCCCAGTCCGATGCCATTGAAGTGCCGGGTTGCTCCGCCTTCAATCTCGTCAAACGTCTCAAATACCTGCCGCACCGAGGTTGGCGAGACTTTGCCACCAGAACTGGATACCCGCAGGTGGAGGGACATCTCATTGCTATGGACGTTCTTGCACCCGGCAACTACGGAGATGACTCCCGCCTGCGTGGTCTTCAGCGCGTGCTGCAGCATCAGCGAAAGAACCTGCCGCACTCGATAGGCATCGCCGACCGCGGTCGGCGGGAGATCCTCCGAACACTCGTAGCTGATCTCCAGTCCGAGGACCTGCGCCCGGGCGGAGTGTTCGTTGACAGCCGTACGCAGCGTGTCGGCCAGATGAAATTCCGCCTCGTCAAGCTGCACGCAGCCGGAAGCCAGCGAGGTGTATTCCAGCGTATCGTTGAGCAGTTCGAAGAGCCCTTCGGCGCACTCGCGGGCGGCGGTGACGTAGTCGCGCTGTTCCGCATCCAGCGCTGTCTCCAGCAACAGATCCGACATCCCCAGAATGCCGGAAAGTGGCGTCCTGATCTCGTGATTGAGAGAGGCCAGAAACTGCAGTTTTAACGCAGACGATTCCGGCTGGGCCTGCCGCGCAGCCGCCGAATGGGCAGAGTCGCTCGAGAATGTCGACAGCCGAAGCTGGTTTGGACTCATGACAACCTAATGAGGTATCGGCCAAGATCGATCAAAGGTTTAGGCGGGATTTGAGGGACCCGCAATTGGGTGTGGAAAAATCAAACAGCCCACCCCTCAAGGGAGGGGGGGGCGTCCGATTCCATCAACAGCTCAATCCTTGCCGTTGAACAGTCCACCGATGGCCCCCAACGGGTTCGTCTCGTCGCCGCCCGCACGGCCCGGCGTCAACTCGCGGCGCAGTTTCTCCAGGGTCATGCTCTGGACGATGACCCGGCCTGGGCCAGTGAGAGTGGCCAGGAAGAGGCCCTCGCCGCCGAAAATGGCGGTCTTGATGCCACCGACAAACTGGATGTCGTAATCGACTCCTTCGTCGAAAGCGACGATACAACCGGTGTCCACTTGCAGCATCTCGCCCGGCGCCAGTGTGAATTCGACGAAGTCGCCGCCGCCGTGGATGAACACGGTGCCAGGTCCGGTCAACTTCTCCAGAATGAATCCCTCACCACCAAAGAACCCGCTGCCGAGCTTCTTGACGAAGGCGATGTTCAGTTGCACGCTGGATTGCGCGCAAAGGAAGCTGTCGCGCTGAACCATGATCGACTGGCCCGATTGGAGGTCAAAATCCTGAATTCTGCCCGGATAACTGCCGGCAAAGCCGACCTCCCCACCCGATGCGGACGCACGAAAATAGGTCAGAAACAGCGACTCGCCCATCAGCTTACGTTTCACCTCACCCCAGATCTTCTGGCCGATGGAGTCGCCGGTCATGCGAGTCTCCCAGGAAACGCTGGGCTTCTTGTAGAGCATCTTGCCGGCCTCGGCGTAGACTTCCTGACCGGGATTGAGGCGCAACCGCGCCACCTGCAGGTTGTCGCCCTGAATGGTGTAGTCCAGCGGCTCCAGAGGGGCCGCGAATGCGAAGCCCGGCGCCGCTGCTGCCGCGGCAGTTCCGCCAACTGTCGCACCGCAACGGGCACAGAACTTGGTCTGGTCCACTACCTCGGATCCGCAAGTTGTGCAATAAGGCATGAAACTCCTCCCCGTCCCATCAGTATCCTATAAGCAGGGACGGCATCACTTTGTACGAACGCAAACCAGCTCGATTTTGTTCGATCCTCCTGACGTGGCTACTGTTGACGCCAACGCTTCCGGCCGCTGATGTGCCCGTCTCCTGCGGCACGGAGCGCGGAAATTGGCGTGAGGAGCTTCATCTGCACAGGATGGCGGAGCGCGCCCGGCGCAGCGGGCAGCTTACCGTGCGTGGCCGCATCGTTCCGGAGCGCGGCGCGCTGGCGCAAGATTATGGCGAGATCGCGGTGCTGGACGACGCCGGCGGAGTCATCGCCAGGCGCAATCCGTTCAACCTGGGCGGACGCGCCCTGGAGTTTCGCCCGACGGACGAACGGGCCGTGCGCTATCGCTTCCAGTTGGGTCCCGCCGTCTTCGACGAGTTGGCCTCCAAGGATGGCGCGGTACTCACCGGATTGACCGACGACGACGCGAAGCCAATTGACCTTCCCTTCGAATTCCCATTCTTCGGTGCGACCCGGACCAGAGCCTGGGTTCACTCCGACGGCAACCTGACCTTCGAGGAGCCGGATGCGGCTTCGCAAGCGCGTTCGCTGGGCCGCCTGGCGGCAGGACCGCCCCGCATCGCCGCGCTGTTCGCCGACCTTGATCCCAGCAAAACAGACTGCGACGTGCGCGTGTGGCACGGGCCGAACCGGACGGTGATTACCTGGCGGAACGTGCCTGAATTCCGTGACTTCGGAACAGGACCTCGTCAAATGGTTCAACTGGAGATTCGGGCCGGCGGAGGAATCCTCTTCACCTATGCATCCGTTACTGCCGGGGATATCGTGGCCGGCATCTCACCCGGCCGGCTCATTGGCTCTGCCGAGATCCTGAGCTTCAGTGAAGGCAGCGTTGAGAGCTTTGCCACGACCGTCGCCGAACGCTTTGGCGGCTCCGACAGCCTGGATACCGTGCGGGCCGCACAACGCTTCTACGAGACGCACGAGGACAGCTACGACTATCTGGTTTTCTTCAATACGGCCGGCGTCGGCGCCGGCGCCAATGCCTTAGCCAACGAGCAGACCGTCCGCAGCTACCGTCAGGGCATCGGCGATTCCGCCGTGGACAACGGCGCCGCCTACGGCTCCCCCGCGCGTCTACAGGCGGTGTTGAATATGGGCCCCCTGGGGCAGTATCCCCGGGACCCGTACGCGCGAGTCGGCAGCCGCGGGCAGATCACCGGCGACACCACGATGACCCTGCTCGGCCATGAAACCGGCCACCTCTTCCTGGCGTTGGCGAGCATCCGCGACCCCCGCGATCCGAACTCTCGTCCGATGCTGGGCACGCAGAACGCTCATTGGAACTTCAATTTCAATTCCGAGGCATCCCTGCTGGAGGGAAACCGGATTCAGGACCTCGGCGGTAACCGCTTCCTGACCGTTGCCACGGTGGAAGGCTATTCGATTCTCGATCAATACCTTATGGGCTTCCGGATGCCGGAGGAGGTGCCGCCCTTGTTTCTAGTGCGGAACAGCTCCGCTTCGGGCTCCAGTTTCCCGCAAGTAAACGTCACGTTCAGCGGCAGCCGGCAGGATATCAGCGTGGACGATCTGATCGCGGCCGAGGGCCGCAGAGTTCCTGCTTCCGAGGTGGCGCAGCGCCGCTTCCGGTTTGCGTTCCTCCTCATTGTGCCCGCCGGCACCGAGCCGGCACAGGCGCAGTTGGAGCAACTGGAGGCCTATCGCGCCGAGTTCGAACGGTACTTCCAGAGAGCGGCGCAGGACCGCGCATTCGCCGACGCAACGCTTCGCCGGGCCTTGAATGTGTCGATGTGGCCGGCAGGCGGAGTTGTGGCCGGCGAGGAGACAACCGCCACAGTCTCAGTGGTGCGCGCGCCTGAGAGCGATCTGGCTGTGTGGCTCTACTCGCCGCAGGATCTGCTGGCATACCCGCCCCAGATCGTGATCCCAGCCGGCTCGACGAGCGCCACCGTGAAGGTGCAGGGCCTATCCGCCGGCGCGGCTGACCTGGTGTTCGAGGCCTCCGACGGCACCGTGGCGCCTTCCTTCGTTCGCGTGGCCGTGCAGGCCGCCGCCAGCAGCCTGCGACTGATCAGGCACTACGTGGAAGCCGGGTTAGTGGTGGTGCGCGTGGCCGACCGGGACGAACTGCCGTATGCCAACATAGCGGTCCGTGTCCAGGGCCGGACCGAGGAGTACCGTACCGATCAACGCGGGCTGGCCTGGATCCCGGCCGCAGACGGCGAATCGCTGGCAGTAGAGATCGACGGGGCGCCGGAATCCCGGATGGTGCTCAAAGCAGTTCAGTAAGCAGAACGCCCTTACCCCAAACGGTCTGGCGCCCAACGCCGGTGTACTCACCGGCCTGCAGCCAAGGGATAAACTCGGCGATTTCGCCTTCGTAGTCGACGTAACCCGTGAAGCCGCTCAGGGGGTGCGTCTGCCCGGTGCGAAGACTGCGTCGTTCGGTCTCGTGCCACACCAGCGCACCGCCAGTGGAGCGCACGCCCGACGCCCGCTCCGCAAAGGCTGCGAAGTCCAGATCCAGCGGACCGGGACCGTAGAAGGTCCGCAGTGCGGAGATCCGGTCTCGCAGTCTGGAAATGAGGATCTCGAACGAAGGAAGCGTACCCGGAGCCACGGGCGGCTTCAATTCCGTCATGGTGAGGAAACGGACCCGAACACGGTTAGGGGCCAGCGCTGCCTGCGCCAGTTGCAGGGTGACTGGCAAGGGAACGAAGCTCAGCATCTCGGCCCATTCCAGAGCGCTGAGCGCCTCGTGGAACGGTACCGGGTCGGGCAGGAAGAGATTCAGCCCCAGGTCGAAGGTGTCCCCCTGAAGAACCTGCCTGCCGTCGAGATGCTCGGCACGCAGAGTGAAAGGGCGCGGCCGGTCGATCAACCCGCTGGGACCGTCGGAGGATTTGGGCCGGAAGAGCGACTCGGGCAGTTCGAATCCCATCGCACCTCGGAAGCGGTTCGATGCGGGCGGGGGAAATAGAAGCGGCCTGCGCGCCCGAAATGTCAGGCGGCAGGCCAGCAACTCCAGGTCCAGGCCTGGCTCCATGGGTTAGCGGTTCACCCGAACGGTCGGGCGAACCGTCATCGTGATCGGGAAGGTGGTCGAATCGCTAAAGACACTCTTATATGAAACATAGAAAACGTACGTCCCATCGACGGCCACTTGCGGAACTTTGACTTTGATTCGCCAAACCCCGGGTTGATCCGGATCGAGAGTCGACGAAATCACGGCGCACTCCGTTACTGAGTTGCCGACTCGAATCGCGGCCCGCGGAGTGTCCGCAACTGGCACCTCGGAGCCGGGTGCGACACCATCTTCGGGAAGTCCATCGATGGCCCCGTAGCCGGTGAGCAAAACGGTGAGTTCCTGGCCGCTGCCTGCACCGTTGTTCGCACTATTTGCTCTACCATCCTGATTGTAGGCGAGCGCCTGCCCCTGGTTCCCTGGATTCGTACCCTGGTAGATCACTGCCGGTGACACCTTCGTCATCGTGACGCGGCTATAGGCTAGTATCTCCCCGGTAGAAACCCGCCGGACCACGAAATCTGCTTCCCCGCTGCTGGGGGCGCTCTTAGGGATGATGAGTCGGACACTCTCAGAATCCACTTGAGTGAGCGGTGACAGAACGCCGTTGACGAGGACTTCTAAGTCCGCAAGCTGCTTGGGCAGTTCCCGTCCCGAGGCCTCGGTCCTCTCTGCGGAAAACGTCACCCCTGGTGCGCGCAGCAGTCCGATCATTGCGGGAGCGACATTAGGAAACCCGTTCATGCCATTCACAACGGTTAGTTGGGGATAGTGCATCGTGATCCTGTTCGAGCTGTCAGCAATGTAGAGGTTATCCGAAGGGTCGAGAACCACGCTGCGCGGCCCATAGCCCTGCACTACAAAATTGGAGTCGAAGACGAAGTTCCCGCTGGCGTTGAGGCTGAGCTGGTCATACCGCGGGTAACGGTATATCCGGCTGTTCCTCGCTTCGGCTACATAAATCTGACCTGTCCGGGCGCTCACTGTCACGCCGAGAGGTTGTCCGCTTGTGGTGGGCACCGCTATCAGCACAGCAGCATCGGCACCGTTCGTCTGTGCATTGACGCGGTCATAAATCGCGACCCTTCCGTTCAGCGTGTCGGCGACATAAAGCCGGTCATCCGTGTCAATAGCGACGCCCATCGGCAGGTTGAGCTTGGATCTGGCGTTGCCCGCGGTGCCGGTCTCCGCGTCCGGCTGCCCCAGAACCACGTCCGCCGCCTGCCCGTTCGAGAACGGCTGCCGGTAGAGCAAAACGCGGTTGTGACCGATATCGGAGACGACGAGATGGCCGTCGAACGTAAGCGCCAGACTGGCCGGGCGGAAGAGCCTGTCGCGCTTCGGCACGCCGTCCGTTCGCGTGGTGAAATCCGGCTGACCGATCACCAGATCGGCTGTGAAGGGACCGGCAGGGTTATCGAACGGCTTGGGGAAGCGCAACACTCGTCCATTGCCGGTATCGGCAACCCAGAGATTGCCAGCGGAATCTACAACGACGGCACTTGGCAAAGCCAGACCGCCAGGGTTGGTAAATTGCGGATCACCGCCGGGCGAATTGACGATGCTCCTGTAGAAATCCACCTGCCCGATGACAATATCGGCTCGATCGCCAGTCTGTACCCTTCTGGCGTCGGAGAACCCCAGGATCCGGTGATTGGCGCTGTCAGCGACGTAGAGACGCTGGGCGCCGGGTGACGTCGAATCGAGCGCCATGCCGATGCCGACGTTCACGCCCTGAATTCTACCAATACCGAATTCGCGACCTTCGATCAGGTTGCCGGTTCTGAAGGGGAAATCGACTTGGCCCAGGATGCGCGCCG
>CAYVDY010000281.1:0-9000 GCA_964450255.1 uncultured Candidatus Solibacter sp.
GTCCGTCGCCGGCCCAGATCATCCACCAAATGACGGCAGGCTGAGCGTCAAGGAGAACCGCACCTGTCGCATACGAGGCTGAAAGAAACACTTGATTGTTCCAGGCCAGAGGGGTTGCTGCGTTGACGGATGCCCGAGAGCGGGAGCGATGGCGGATCTGTTGCGCTACCGTGCCTGTCGTCGGATCCAGTGCCACCAATCCGTTGCGCGTAAAGAACAAGGCAAGAGTCCTGCCATGGATCACTGCGAGCGTGCCGGACGAATAGCCCGCCTCGTCGCTCGTGGCCTTCCACAGTTCCCGTCCGGTCGCTGCGTCGAAGGCCACGATACCCGCGCCGTTCTTTCCGCCGGCATTGACCATCACCCGGTTCTCGTGGACCAGCGGCGTGCCTGCTGCACCAAAGAAGCCTTTCTCCACCGCGTACTGCTTCATGACGTCAACGGACCACAGCCTGCGGCCGGTCGCGAGATCCACAGCGGTCAGGCGCCCCTCCGCACCGTAGGTGAAGATGCGTCCCGCAGCGACGGGCGGAGCCGAGCGCGGCCCCTCATCGAAGCCGAAGTCGTCCCGATACGTAGTGGGTCCGTCGTAGCGCCAGATCGGATTGCCGGTGGCGGGGTCCAGCGCCTCCAGCACTTCCATATTGCCAAGCCTGTGGAACAGCAGCAGTTTCCCTTCGACCACGACGGGCCCGGCGAATCCGGCACCGACTTTCTTTTGCCACAGCAGATTCGGAGATGACGTCTGCGCGGCGGCCGCCAAGCCGATCAGCAGCAGAACAGTCAGCCTACGGCTTGGCGGACACCACGGAGAAGAACAAGAGGTAATCACTACCTGCTGAGATGCAGTTCCCCGCCTTCGAGCACCACTGGAAGATGACACCGGCGGACGCACTACCCACTTTTCCTCGCGTGTGCTCAATCGTGTGGGACCCGCTGAAGCCTGGAACTAGCTTCTCCGGGGGAGAAAACTCGAGCTTGGCAGTTAGCTCGTAGCTCTCATGTTTGTACTGCAGCACCTTCAGATTAGCGATGGAGACCTGGATTGTGTAGGTGTCGGTCGCCGGGCCATTAGCCGCGTCGATTGGCTTGCCTTCCAGCGTCAGCACCATCGGCCCCCCGGCGGGCGATGTGCGCTTTTCCAGGAAGCGCAACCCGCCTGTGGTCTCCACTGTGATATTAACGTCGGCCTCATAGTACTTGTTGTAGAGCGTGGTGTGATGTCCGCCGGACCACACCCGCTCCCAGCCGGATACATTGAACGCGAACTCCTTCCCAACATCGGGTACACCGTTTTCGGGGATCGATCCGCCCAGCAATGCCTTCAGCGTGGCGCTACCGTCGGCCAACCCTTCCACCGTGAGGACAGGGCCGCGCTTAAAGCCAAGCACCTCCGGCGGAGTCACAGCCAAGTCCAGGCATTCGGAGAGATTAGTCAGGTCCGGCTGCTCGAGGGGCGAAAGGCTGCC
The DNA here is from genome assembly GCA_964450255.1 of uncultured Candidatus Solibacter sp. Taxonomy (GTDB): domain Bacteria; phylum Acidobacteriota; class Terriglobia; order Bryobacterales; family Bryobacteraceae; genus Paludibaculum. The sequence continues at coordinate 1,470 of CAYVDY010000281.1, forward strand.
GCCCGTGCCGAAGATGCGAAGGTTCGTCCACGTCTCCCCCTGCCGCATGGCCATGGATGTATTCGGCGCACCGCGCAGCTCCAGGTCCGTCACGCGATTCATCAGGTTGGCCGTCACGACAATAGGGTCACTCTCCTCGCCGTTGCGCAGTTTCAGCGAGAGCTTCTGTCTTCCCCGGCGGCACGTGCTCGTCCACGCAGTGAAAGTGAACATCTCGGAGCGGCCGCCAATGAGGTTGTCGAAGATCGTGTCACCTTCGCTGGCGTCGGCGTCCACGAGCGGAGTCAGATCGACGGGCAGGTAGTAACTGTCATCCCGCCGAACCGCGCCGAGCTCGGGGAACTTGTTCACATACTCCCATGCGTTGTCGCCGAGGGCGACCGGGAATTCGCCGATCACGTGGAAGGGGATGATCCGGTTGAGCGCCGCCGGCTTGCTGAGATTGACTCGGGCGAGCGGGTTTCCAAACGCAAACTGCCCTGGTCCATCTGAGATAGTCCCTTCGGCGTCGAACAGGTCCACACCGTCGTCGTACTTGTGTCCAAAGGCCTGGCCGAAACGGTAGATTCGCGGATGATAGGCAATGTTGTCATCAGCACTCAGCGACACGATCTTCTGTTTCAACTCGTAGACGGCCCGATGGAGCTCCATGTTGTAAGTCGTGTGGTCGAGTATCAGGGCGGTGGCATCAACGGTCCGATCGACGCCCGGCACCGGCTCGGTGACGACCTGTACAGCGCCCATCGCCACCTGGGTGACCTTGGCGGCGGCGATCACCGTGATGCCGTAGTTCTTCATCTCCACGAGCGCCTCCGCGCTGTCTTTGGCAAGCGTGAAGAGCTTGTAGGCGATAGCGAGTCCGTCCCCGAGGATTGGGACTGTGCCGGCCGCGGCTGCCGCACCTTCGACGGCAAAATGCCTTTCGTCGATGTACCCGGCCTTCATCGCGTTGTCGAGGATCGTGTTCAGATCCGTTAACGAGACAGCCGATGCGTCGCGCTTGCGGTATCCGATGGCGCGGGCCGGTTCGGCGCCGGACCTCTGGCTTTCGTAGATCTCCAGATTGAGAAACTCGTCGACGTTGAATGAGAGGATCTTCCAGAGATTAGCGTCCTTGTCGCGGATAAGATGCACGATTGTGCCCAACTTCACTGGCCGCGTTCCATCTGCGGTGGCGAGCTGGAAGGCGGTTTCGGCCCGGACCAGCGCCAAATTGCCCTGGTCGCCGATCCCTACCGAGCGAATTGTCACTTGCAGATCCGAAATCGTGGCGTGGTCGCGCACCAGCATGACCATCTCGCGCGCTTTGTCGGCGGCCTTGCGGCCATAGGCGTCAATTGCACATTCGGCGATCAGCGCCTCCACGTCACCGCGAGCCTGGGCCTCCATGGCACGCTGCACCACCACTTCTGGCGGCTCAGCCGGAAGATCGGTGAGCTGTGCCCACAACCCCGATGCGCCAACGATCAGGAGAGAAAACAGCGGACCCCTGAATAGTGCCATGCTGGGTTGACAGTATCAGAGTTTCAGGTCTGTTGCTATCGAGGTTGTACCGTAGTACGAACCACCGGGTATGCGTCCTTGTCGGACTCGAAATAGGGCGAGCGCTGGAACAGCCACGTGAGCCGGGCGCGGGCGCTTCTGGCGAACTCGGCGTCGGTGGCGACTTTGGCGTCGAACTCCTCACGCAGTGCCGGGTCGCGCTTCAGCATCTCGGCCGCGATGGGCTCGAAGATGTAATCGCTGAAGTACTCTTTCTGCTCGAAAACTGGGTGAAAAAATCCCCATTTGACCGCGGAATCGGCAGCTTCCGGCTCCAGGATGTGCATGGCCAGTTTGCCGGCGCGTTGCGCAACGGGGACGAACACGCTGCCGGCGGCGAGGGTGCGTGTCTCCCGAACGGTCTTCGCACTGAAGCCGCTGATGAGGAAGCGTCCCTCGAATGGCGCAGCGGCGAAGCGGACATTGCTGAAACGCACGGTCTCGAACTCGCCGGTGAGGGGGCGGGCGAGCGGCTCCGTGCGCACGCTGTGGCGCTTCAGCAGCTCAATTACCTCGTCCCACTCACGCGGGACGAGGTAACCAAGCGGGGCGGCGGGGGCGAGTTTCTCCTTCATGCCGCGCACCGCGATGGCTTCCTGATTCAATGGCTTGGCCGTGTAGCGTGTGATGGGAGCGCCAGTCACGGAACTGACCGGGCGCTCGGTTTCGAGCATTCGCAGCGTGTAGGGTTCGCCGGTCTCCGCTGGCGTGCCCTCCAGAAAGACTCTGTCGCCGGTTCGAGTGGCCTCCATCGCGCGGTCGGCGGCCAGAGAAGCCGCTCGGATGTTCTTTGCGTCGGCGGCCAGAATGTCGAGCGAGACGCGCATGATGTCGTAGTGGGACCAGACACGTGTCTGGAAGCTTTTCAGCGAGTGGGTTTCCACAAGTAGCGCGGCGCGATTCTGCGCGGCGGCGTAGCCTGTGGAGTATCGAGGCGAGGCGGTCATCAACGTGAGGGTCTTTCCGTCGCGGCCGCGGCCCTCGAAGTAGTAGCCGGTGACGTGCCCGAGTTCGCCCATCTTCGCCATCAGCCGCGGCAGATACCGCTTAGCTACCCAGCTTCCGACCTGCGGCGCAATGTCCTGTTCGGTATGCGTAGCGATGGTGACGTCGTGCTGGTTGTCGCTGCCGTCGGTGACGTGGTTGTCCACCAGGAAGTCCGGCAGCCAGGCGGTATAGAGCCGCAGCCAGGCGCGCATTTCGGGGGTGTCGGACTTGAGGTAGTCGCGGTTCAAATTGCGGCGAGTGGCGTTGACTCGGAAGCCCATGCGGGCGGGGCCATTCTCGTTGATGCGGTTGTAGGGCGAGGCGTGCTCGTGGCCGTCGGGGTTGAAGACGGGGATGGAGATGATGATCACATCGTCGAGCCAGGCGGCAAAGCGTCTGCTGATGAGCACGTCGCGCAGCAGCATCATAGCTGCGTCCTTGCCGCCGTTCTCGCCGGCGTGGATGCCGTTCTGCAACAGAACTACAGACTTGCCGGTACGGCGTGCGGCGGCGGGCTCGAAGGCGCGGTCCTTCGAAACGATCAGGGCATAAAGCGGACGGCCCTCGCCGGTGGTCCCAATCTGGCTAAGGCGGGCGAAGGGGGAGAGCTTCGCCAACTGGCGGTAGAAGGCCAACGATTCGTCATAGCTGCCGGTTTCGCGAAACCCGGTGGTCTCAGCGTGGGTCCGAAGGGTTGCCGGCGCCGCGGCAGTGCTCTCCTTCAGCGAACGTGCCTCCCGCATGGCGGCCGTTTCGGCCAGCGATTGCGGCGGCATTGGAGGGATGATGATCGACTGGAGCAGGAGGAGGGCGACGCACAACATATCTCAACAGGATAGCGGTCCCGCGCTTCGCCTTCTATTTGAGTGATCCAGGTCACCCAATTTTGTCGTATATTTTTGATATGACGGTCCGTTTATGCGGGTTGGCGGCAATTGCACTAATGTGGACGAATCCGGCGGCGGCGGAGCCGCGCTGGATTCGAATTCAGTCGCTGCACTTCGAGGTTTACAGCAGCGCCGGGGAACGGGCGACCCGTGACACAGTGAAGTACTTTGAGCAGGTGCGCGGGTTCTTCGCCGATGCCTTCGGGACGGATGCGAAGGCCGGCCAGACCGTGCGGATCGTAATATTCGGTTCGCGGCGGGAGTACGAACCTTACCGGATGAACGAGTTTGCGACGGCGTACTACAGGCCGGGCGCGGAGCGTGACTACATCGTGCTGAGCGAGGCTGGGCTTTCCAGCTATCCCACGGCGACGCACGAGTATGTCCATCTGATCGCGAATCACTCAGGCATGAAACTGCCGCCGTGGCTCAACGAAGGGCTGGCGGAGTTGTACTCCACGCTCAAGCCCGAAGGGGACAAGATCCTGGTCGGCTCGTTGATCGGAGGCCGCCAGCGGGCGTTGCTGCAAGAGCGCTGGGTGCCGCTGGCGACGATCTGCAGCGCGAATCGGGACTCTCCCTACTACAACGAGAAGGACAAGGCCGGAGCTCTTTACAACGAGGGTTGGGCGCTTACTCACATGCTGGCGCTGAGCCCGCAGTATCGGCCTGGATTCCAGCAATTTGTTAAGGCCATCATGGCTGGGCTCGATACGGAAGGCGCCATGATGAAGGCATACTCGCGGAGCATGAAGCGCATGGACAGCGAGGTCCAGGCCTATATTCGGCAGGATGTATTCCAGGCTGTTCTGCTGCCTCTGAAGCTGGCGAAGATCGAGGAGAATTTGCAGGCGGAACCCGCGTCGCGATTCGACGTGCGGATGACGCTGGCCGAACTCAGTGATCATCCGGGCAAAGAGAAGGATGTAGCCGCGATGCTTCAGGAACTGGTCGAGGAGTTTCCGGAGCAGCACGAGGTGCACACGGCGCTGGGATATAAGGAATGGCGGCAGGGAAGGGCAGACCAGGCCCGCGTGCGTTTTGCCAAGGCCTACGACCTCGGCAGCCGCTCGCCGCGTTTTCTTTGGGACTACGGCCGGTTGGCCAGGAACGAGGATGTGGGACGGGCTATCGCTGCGTTGTCGGCTCTGCTCGAGATCGAACCGGGCCGGACTGACGCCCGGGTCGAACTGGCGGGTCTGCAACTTTCGGCGGGGCTGAAGATGGAAGCGCGACAGACTTTGGGGAGTGTGAAGAAGGTCACTCCGGAGTTGGCGCCGCGGTTCTTCCAGGTGCTGGCGTATGCGGAGATCGCGAACGGATATGTGGAGGAGTCCAAGAAGGCCGCCGGGCGGTGGATGGAGACGGCGGTCTCACCATCAGAAAAGTTGGTGGCGGAGAAGTTCGCGGCATCGCTTTCGAAGCCGGCTCCGAGCGCTGCGGTCACAATTGAGGAGGAAGCGCCGCGCCCGACACTCCGCCGCAGCGACACCCCGGAGCCGCAGCCAACGGCGCCGGAACCGGTAGTGCAGTTCGATGGGAAGACGGAGGGACAGTTCGTGGAGCTTCAGTGCAAGACCGGGCAAGCGGTGTTTGTGATTGAAGTCCAGGGAACGCGGCAGTCGTATCTGATCGACGATCCGTTGAAGATCACGATTGCGGGGACGAACGGGGGCAGCATGGGGCTCACCTGCGGCAAGCAGGTACCGAAAACGGTGAAGCTGGAATTCGATAAGCCGGGCGTGGGGCAGACGGCAGTCCGCGGGCTATTGCGGCTGGTCGATTTCGGCGGCTAGCCAGCCTGTCGGATTGATAAACTCGGACTGATGAACAAGCTCTCTCTCTGCGCTTCTCTGATGGCAGTCGTGTTGTGTGGCTGCGGCCCCAAGGCGATGGATTCCCAGTCCTTTGAGAAACTGACCGGGGAATTCGTCGAGTCCACGCTAGCGCTTGCCCCGGTTGCGGCGACATCCGCCGGTCTCCACGAGCACGCCGGGCAGAAGCTGGACACGCTTCTGGATGATTACAGCGCGGCGGGTGTCGAGCGGCAGCGGAAGCACTACTCGGGCTGGAAGGCGAAACTGGCCAGTGTGGATCGGAAATCGCTGGATGCCCAGGCGCAAGCGGATCTGGATCTCATGGCGGGCACGGCCGAAGCCGCGCTGCTGGAACTGGATACCCTTCAGGGTTGGCGCCACAACCCGACTGTGTACGTCGAGTTGATCGGCAACGGGATCTTCACGCCGTTCAGCGTCGAGTATGCACCGGTGGCCGAGCGCTGGTCCCACATCATCGCGCGGTTGCGCGCCGTACCGGCCCTCCTGGATGCGGCGAAGCAGCAACTGGCCGGATCGAACGCGATCTGGACTCGCGTGGCGATCGAGGAGGGCGAGGGCAACCTGGCGCTGGTGGAGAAGGTGTTTCCGGAGAAGGTTCCGGCGGCGCAGAAGGCGGAGTACGAGTCTGCCGCCGGAACGGCCGCTGCAGCAATGCGGGCGTTTCACACTCATCTGAAGGGGCTGAAAGACGAAGGTCCGGAGGCGTGGCGGCTTGGCAAGGAGAAGTACGCGGCGAAGTTCAAGCTCACCGTCGGCAGCGACGTGACACCGGAACAGTTGCTGGCCGACGCAGAGGCGGAGCTAAAAGCGATTCGCAAGCAGATGTTCATCGATTCGCTGCCCTTGCATTCGAAGTACTACCCGACGCATCGAGACCCCGTGGACCTCAACCTGATTGTCCGTGAAACTCTGGACCGCGTGGCGGCGAAGCATGTCGCGGCGGACGCCTATTTCCCCGAGGCGGAGAGGACGCTGGCAGAGACTCGCGAGTTCCTGAAGGCGCACGAGGACCGCATTGTGAAGATGCCGGGCCGCGACAACCTGAAGTTGATCGAGACGCCGGAGTTCATGCGCGGTATCTACGGTGTGGGCGGCTTCAGCCCGGCGCCGGCGCTGCAGCCGGAACTGGGGGCGTTTTACTGGCTGACGCCGATCCCGAAGGACTGGCCGAAAGAGCGGGTCGAGTCCAAACTACGCGAATACAACGACTACGGACTGCGTATTCTGACGATTCACGAGGCGATCCCCGGGCACTACGTGCAGTTTGAATACGCCAATGCGATCGAGCCGAAGCCGCGCCGCGTGCTGCGGAGCCTCTTCGGCAGCGGCCCGTACATGGAGGGTTGGGCGACCTATGCGACCGACGTGATGCTCAAGGAAGGGTATCTGCAGAAGTCACCCGAGTTGTCGCTCACATTCCAGAAGCAGATGCTGCGCGCCATCGCCAACACGATTCTGGACATCCGCCTTCACACGGGAAACATGACCGAGGCGGAGGCGATGTCTCTGATGGTGAATCAGACGTTCCAGGAGAAAGAGGAGGCGACGGCGAAGTACCAGCGGGCGAGGCTCGGCGCGTGCCAGTTGCCCACCTACTTTGCCGGCTACCGGGCGTGGAAAGCATTGCGGGCCGCCGCGGAACAGAAGGACGGCGCCAAGTTCAACCCGGGCGAGTTCCACCGCAGGGCCTTGGAGGCGGGCGCGCTGCCGATGCCGGTGCTCACGCGCCTGCTGGGACTTCCCGCCAAAGGCGAATCGCCGTCGAAATGAACCACTGTCCGCCGGTCAGGACCGCGGTCCTGGAACTATCGAGCATTGCCTTCGGATGGTCAGCCATGCTTCAATCAGGGCATCCGGATGTGGAGAAACGCCGCTCACTGGTTAAAGGACTTGACGCTATCGGCGCTGATCGCGCTGGTGGTGATCCTCTTTCTCTACCAACCGGTTAAGGTAGAGGGCACCTCGATGATGCCTGCGCTGCAGGATCAGGAACGCGTCTTCATCAACAAGTTCCTTTACCGGTTCGGGCTGGGGAACGTCGAGCGCGGCGACACGGTGGTGTTCTGGTTTCCGGGCGATCCGACCAAGTCCTTCATTAAGCGCATCATTGGCCTGCCTGGCGATACTGTGGATGTTCGCGGCGGCGTGGTGTACCTGAATGGCCGGCCTCTGGTTGAGCCCTATGTCCCGGAAGAGTATCGGGACCGGAGCTCGGTCGGACCTGTGCGCGTGCCGGAAGGGCAGTTTTTCGTCCTGGGCGACCACCGCAGCTCCTCC
>CAYVDY010000282.1:0-9000 GCA_964450255.1 uncultured Candidatus Solibacter sp.
GTGTGAGGCGGGTGTGAGGAAACCTCGGACAAACAACAGCGCTTGGGCCCTCCTCTACTAATCCCCGGCGACGCGAAAACGGTCGGGCTGGACAGCTCCCCCGATAGCACCTGGAGTTCTATGCGGTCTTGATCGCATGAGGGAGGCCGGATTCTGAATTGGCGGGCGCGGGTATTTCTTGCACGCTTCCCGTCGCTGTAAGCCTGTGGCTCCAGATCTCCGTTTGCCGTGCGTTTCCAGCCACGTTCCCGGTCCTGAGCAGGATTTCAAAGCGCGGAACACTGGACTTGCCCTCTGAAGCCTTCTTGAGAAAGGCGCCAAAAGTCTGGTCGTTCAGGACGAAGTCGATCGCCCCCTCCGTGCCGGCGGTGGTGGTCCCCCCGACCATCAGGACGTGGCCCTGGTCGCTCAATCCCGACGCAAACGAAACCAGCGAATACGACCACCGCTGCCCATCTTGGCTGTGCTCCAGATATGTGGCCTGTTCCCCTTTTCGGGGATTCCGGTTCAGGATGTAGTCGGCACCTTTCGCCGGATCGAACAATGCCTGGAAGTTCTGCCCTCGGTGAAACAGCTCCACCCAGGGATTCGCCCGGCGTGCGCCGATCAGTATGGCATTTGCCCCCTTGAGGTCGCCGATTCGAAGCTCTCGGGCAAACCGCATTGTGGTTCGGCCCAGTGCGAATCCCGGCGCCCTGGCGATCTTCCAGCAGAACTCCATGTCGGGCATGTTCGTGTAACGAGATCTGTGAATGGAATCGGGAAACCCCGGATCGTTCGCCGATTGAAAGCCCTGTACCGGTTCAAACTGGCGATTGATGTACTCACTCAACGTGAGTTCCTTCCCGGCGAGGCGCTGGTAGATCACAAGAGCCGTGTCACTCGGGACGATGAACGTCGGGCTGGCGGGATCGAAAATCATGCCCCAAAAGGCAGACGTCTCTGACTTTGACGGGCTGGCCACCCATCGATTCGTGGTGTAGGCGGCCGCCGCGGCCACGAGAGTCAGCGCCACGGCCACCAGAAGCCACTTCTTCCATCGAACCTCCGGTTGGATGGCGGCCTCAGGCAGGGTGGACTGGAATGCATGCTCCGCCTCGATCTGGACATGAGGCTGAAACGTGGGGCAGTAGCCGCCTTTGGGGATCAGAATTCGGAGGCTCTCCTCCCGCCCCTCGGTCTCGAAGTAGGCGTCCAGTTTGTTGCGTAACAACCGCGCGTGCGCCCGGACTATGTTGTCTTCACCGGAACTGTAGTCCGACGGACGGCCGAAGACATGCACTCCGATCTGCTGCTCCGTGATCTCGTCGATACATCCAGCCAGGGCACGATCGCACACATGCAGCAGGAACTGGGACAGTCGAACCGACCGGGCAAAGGTCCGGCTTGATGCGATCCGCTGGGCTAGTTGCCATCGCGGGTCGGATTCAAATCGGTGCCCGAGTTCTCGATCTTCCACCGTCTTCACAGGTTGTTCCGCGACCAGTATTCTACCATCGGACCGCAACCACGCTGATACCTGGCTCCGGCCAGTGCGACAACGGTGTGGTAACAGCGCCTCTCCGGCCAGCCTGCTCCGTTTCTGTAAGTGTCTACATGGCATAGTGTTAGGAAGCTCAGTACACGGTGCATGCACGGTGAAATCACTTGTTGGCGTGGCCGGTTTGGGACAGAATACGTTGACAGGACCGGCTGGGAGACGATCTGCGCTGGAGCGGTCCCGAGGGTTGGGGCAGCGGGAGGATATCGACATGCTAAGAGACGGTGTGAGTTCGCTTTTGGGTGCGGCGCTTCTTCTTGCCTTAGGATCCGGATGCGCCATCGCACAGGAGACCCGGGGCAGCATCCTTGGCAGAGTTGTGGATAGTAGCGGAGCGATCGTACCCGCGGCATCCGTCCTGCTCGTAAACGAGGCCACGGGTGTGAGCAGCGACCTACGCGTCACCGGCACGGGAGAGTATACCTTTATCAATCTGGATCCTGGGCAGTATGGCGTAACGGCATCGGCGGCCGGCTTCCGAAAGACAGTGGTGCGGAACATCACAGTCTATGTGGCACAGAAGGTAAGAGTGGATGTGGTGCTCGAAGTGGGCGAAGTCTCCACCACCGTGGACGTGCAAGCCACAGCGCCTGTGGTGCAGTCCGAGCAGGCCAGCGTCGGCAGTGTCGTCGATAGTAAGCAGATGAGCGCCATGCCGCTCAACGGCCGGACCTCTCTTTTCGGTCTGATGGCTTTGGCCCCCGGCTTCACTCGCGCCTCCGTGAACCCCCTAACCGCTGGCGGAACCTGGGCCGGTTCGGTAAACATGACCATTGACGGAGCTTCCAATACCGACGTGGGCGGCGCACGACTCCTGCCTATCGCTCCATCGCTGGAGTCTCTTTCCGAGTTCAGTGTGGTGAGTAACGGCACTTCGGCGGAATACGGCCGCGGCGGCGCACAGGTGATCGTGGCGACGAAATCCGGCAGTAACGCGGTTCATGGCTCGCTCTTCGCATTCAATCGGAACCGGGCCACCGCAGCCAAGAACTTCTTTGCCACCGGATTACCGAAGCCTACCTTTAACCGGAATGAGTACGGTGGTTCGATCGGCGGACCGATCATCAACAACAAGCTCTTTTACTTCGGCACCTACGAGGGGCTGCAGCAGCGCAACACCGGCACCTCCTTTGTGGCCATGCCAACCGTCGCCCTCAAGAACGGTAACTTCACCGGCTTGCCCGCGGTTCGCGATCCGTATGCCAGCGGAGCGCCCTTCGCTGGAAACCAGATCCCCGCCCAGCGTTTCAGCCCGGTTTCGGTCGAGCTCCTGAAGTACGCGACAGACCCGAACATGCCGGGCACCGGCGCGGCCGGCGTGGGTAATAACTTCGTCGTGAATATCCCCACGAAGGAGTTCAATGACCGGTACACGGCGCGCGTCGACTATGAACTGTCCCCCAAGGACCGCATCTCCGGCCGCTACTTCCAGGTGGACAACGGGCCGTACGTCGCCGCCGGCGGCGGCACTGACCGATTCGGCAACTGGGGAGGAAACGGAACGGCGACAAAGAATGTCATCGGCAGCTACTCGCGAATCGTAACGTCAAGCCTGATAGCGGAGACCCGCTTCGCCTATCAAGGGGGCAACCTCTTCCGTACGCCGCAGAATGGTGACCTCGATCCGAGCAAGCTGATTCCCGGACTGACGCCGCCGCTGCCCGGCCTCGGCGGCCTGCCGACAGTTGTCATCGTTGGCTTCCGCGGCTTCGACGATCGCCCCGGTTCGGGTGACAGTTCCGATCGCTACGAGTTCTTCCAGAACGCGACCTGGATCAAGTCCTCGCACACGGTGAAGGCCGGTTTCGAGTGGCAGTCAACCGCCGCAAATAACTGGCAGAACGTTGCTCCGTTCCGCGGCAGCTTCCGCTTCGACGGCCGCTATGCGGGTCATCCCTTCGCTGACTTCCTGCTGGGCACCTCGTCGCAAACTGGCCGCGCCAACAAGAACGCAGAGCTTGAGATGGTGAATAACCGCTGGTCTGCCTTCCTCCAGGACGATTGGAAAGCGACACGTAACCTGACTGTGAATATCGGTGTCCGCTACGATTTTTACGGTCTCTTCAGCAATGCTGGCGGCGACATGTCCTCTTTTGACCCGGACCTGAAAAAGGTCGTCTTCATCTCGGGCACACCGGACCCCCGCCTGGTGGCCACTCTACCGACTGTCAATGGGAAGGACATCGGCATCACGCCCTCTAACTGGTACAACAATGACCGGAACAACTTCGCACCGCGTCTCGGCCTTGCGTACAGGCCGTTTAACACCAACAGGCTGGTGATTCGCGCGGCATACGGGATCTACTTCAATGACGTCGGCGGCTACACATTCCTTGGAATGCCGTCCAATCCGCCCTTCATCGTTTCCGAGACCTTCGACGCAAATCCAGGCAGCGTTCCCCAGCTCACATTCGCCAACCCATTCCCCGGCAACGGAGTGATTCCGGTTGGACCGCGTGTGGCAGCCTGGGCTCGAGACCGCGTGGCGCCATACCAGCAGCAGTGGAACTTCACCCTCGAAAGTGAAGTAATGAAGAACACGGGTGTCCGGCTGTCCTACATCGGCAACCTCGGCTTGCACCTGGATCGCGTCATGCCTCTGAATAATCCCCTGGAAGGGCCCGGCAACGTTCAACTCCGCCGCCCCATTCAGCCGTTCGGCCCGATCAACTACCAGGAGACCGGCCGGAACTCGATTCTGCACGCCTTCCAGGCGGGCGTGATCCGCCGCTACAGCAACGGTATGTCCTTTCAGATGGAATACCAGTTCAACCGGGCCCTCGGCGAGAACACCTTTGCGTCTCAGCCCATGGACTTCCGCAACTCCCGCCTGGACCGCGGTAATCTGGACTACGTTCGCCGCCATGTCATGACCGCGAACTACGTCTACGACCTCCCCTTTGGCAAAGGCCAGTCGCTGTTCAACAACGCCTCCGGTGTTGCCAACGTCCTCATCTCGGGCTGGCAGTTCTCAGGTATTCTCGGGATAGCTACGGGCGAGCCGTACTCGGTTACGTTCACCAGCACCACCGTGGGCTGGACCAGCAGCCGGGCGAACATCGTAGGCGATCCCAATGTCGCGGAGCCCACCATCAGCCGTTGGTTCAATCCCGCGGCCTTCTCGCTGCCGGCCACGTTCAATTTCGGCAACTCGGCGAGAAACCTCCTGTTCGGACCGGGGTACTTCACCTGGGACGCCGGACTCTTCAAGAACACCGCCCTCACCGAGCGCATCAGCCTGGAGTTCCGTGCTGAGTCCTTCAACCTCCCTAATCACCCCACTTTCGGGCTGCCGGCTTCGAACATCAGTGTTCCCGCCACCATCGGAACCATCAACAGTGCCGGCGACGCGCGCACATTCCAATTCGGATTGCGGCTCCGCTTCTAGCGATGATTGGCCGCCGGGACTTTCTCACGGCCTCGGGCCTGCTTTTCAATGGAGGTTCCGCGGCTGCAGCCCCGGCCACGGTAATCGAAGGCGGTTTCCTGTCTGCTGCAGGGGCCAGCGCTGAAGGCTGGTACGCAGCGGTTGTTGTGCTCGACAACGGCGAGGACGAGTTCTGTCGCGGGCTGGCAGATCCCGGCCGCTGGGTATGTCAGAACGACAGCGCCGGATTTGATGCGGAGGTCCGCAAGGCCGGAGAGTGGCGAAAGAAGATCAGCCGCGCCTCCCGCCGGCTGATCTTCGGCTCCCGAAAAGCCAACCGGGTGAATCATCTCCTGGCAAGCGCGGAGCGGATGACCGCTCCCGCCGTGCCAAAGGAAACCTCCGCCGAACCGCTAGTCGTTTGGGCGTCTCGCTCCGCTGGAGAGTGGTCTCTCATGCGCTCTGACGGCACGCAAAGCAGGGTGCTGATAAGGCAGCAATACCCGCTTCGCATCCCTTCTGTCGCGCTGACCTCTGTCGGCCCCATTATCGCGTGCGAGGTGCACGGGCCTTTCCGCGAAGTCCAGCTGTTCGATGCCGCTGGGACTCCACTCGCGCGCTTTCGTGGTGAACGGCCGCGCCTGGCCGCCGCAGGTGACCGTCTCTATCTGCTGCTGGAGAGGGCGGCGGGTGATTCCATCCGGACCTTCCTGCTGGAACTGGACGAAAAGCTGCGTGTCCTGCGCGAGTTCGAAGTGCCTGCGCGGAATGACTACACATGGAAGGGCGATCTGCTGTGGGATTCCGCCTCGCGCAGTGTTCACGTCGTGGTCGAATCCTGCGAGGCTTTCGGGATGCACGAGCAGTTGAGTCTGACTCGCGATCTCTACTGCTGGTCGCTCCGCGCGTCGGGTTCGGGCCTGGTGCCAGCCCTTGGGCCGAACCGCGTTCCGGCCGGGTGCGACGCCGCTGCCGTCATGCCGCGGCTGTTTATGCTGGACGGCACGACGTCCGTGGCCTTCCGCCAGTACCGCGTGCAGAAGCAGCGCGGTACGTTTGGCTGGGATGTCTGGCTCGCGTCGTGGAAAGACGGCAGGTGGGACTCGCTGTGTCGTGTCACTGCCAACTACGGCAACGCCGACACTGGCTACGACATCCTCGAGGAGGGCGGAAGGCGAATCGGTGTGTTCCCGTGCCGCTCGCACCTGCCGGGCGGCCACATTACCGCTCGGTACTGGACGGAGGTAGTCGAGCTTCCCGCAACTCCAGGCGCGACGCCGCCACAGCCCGTCCCCTGCGTCACCACAAGGGGTCCGCGGCAAATAGGCATCGAGCCCGATCCTCTCCCCGTTCCGCCTTCTGGCTTGCAGTTGCTGTGGGCCGACCTGCACTGCCACTCTTCCTACTCCACCTGCCAGCCCGCGACGAATGGCTCGCCCGAGGACCATCTCCGCTTCGTCCGCGACGTTCTCGGCTGCCAGGTGCTGACCCTCTCCGAGCACGGGCACCACATGACCGCGGCGGAGAGCATCTACGTGCAGGACTGCGTTGAAGAGTTCGCCGGTTCAACGGGCATCGTACTCTACTCCGACGAGCCGAACCCGGAGCCCGGTCGTCACACCAATTTCTACACGGCCAGCCGCGAGGTCTTTGAACAGTTGCGAACTGTCTTTCTTTCGCACGGCCGGGCGCGCGCCGACGTCTATCGCCACATCCGGCAGGCTCTGCCGGCAGGGTCGGTGCTCGCGATCTCCCATTTCCATGGCAAGCCGCTCCCGCCTGACGCCATGCGGGCGACCTTCGATCCGTCTCTTGATGTCGCCATGGAAGCCATGCAGATTCGCGGCAACGTGATGCTCGACCTTCATCGCGAAAGCAATGGGCTGCTTTTCCCGAACGATTGCCTGAACATGGGGCTGAGGTTGGGTCTAGTGGGTGGAACCGACCATACCCTCGCGCTGGATAAAAGGGCCAACCACTACTGCCTCACTGGACTCTGGGTTCGAGAGCGAACCGCGGAAGGCGTGATGGAGGCATTGCGAGCGCGGCGCACGACCGCAATGTCCAACGGAAAGATGGCGATTTGGGCCACCCTGAACGGTCAGCCAGCCGGCAGCGAAGTGGCGGTCTCTGGCTCGCTGCGGATCCACGCTTCGCTGGGGTGCGGAAGAACGATCAAACGTGCGGGTCTGATGCGGGATGGCGCGATCTTGGCTTGGACGGACATTGGCGCTCGGAATGCCGAGCTGACCCTGGTCGACCCCGAGCCGCCGTCGGGTCATCATTGGTACGGGGTGACGGCGGAAATGGACACCGCCTATCCGACAGCAGGCATCGCTCATGCCTCGCCATTCTTTGTCATGGTAACGCAGTAACACAATGCGCAAAATCATCTTCCTCATAGCATTCGCTTCACTGAACGCACAACCTAATCGCCTCTGGTACCGGCAGCCGGCAGCGGAATGGGTGGAGGCGATGCCGGTCGGCAACGGCCGCTTAGGCGCAATGGTCTTCGGCAGGACTGTCTCGGAGCGAATTCAGCTCAATGAGGACTCTGTCTGGTCCGGAGAGAAGCGCGACCGCCTCAACCCGGAAGGAATTAAGCACGTTGCGGAGATCCGGCGCCTCTTGCTGGAAGGGAAACCCCGTGAGGCCGAGGAACTCGCAGAACGTACGATGATTGCAATTCCGAAGCGCCTGCCACCGTATCAGACGCTCGGCGATCTGCAGATCGAGTTTGCCAGGGTGGACGGCGAACCCGTCGATTTCCAGCGTTCGTTGGACCTCGAAACCGGGCTGGTGAACAGCCGCTTCACCGCTGGCAGCGTCACACACGCGCGGGAAGTATTCGCTACCGCGGTTCACGGCGTGCTGATGATCCGCCTCACCGCAAACCGTCCCGGAGCCATCAGCTTCCAGGCATCCTTGACTCGACCGGCCGACGCCACAGTCGCAACGGCCGGACCGCATTCGATTCTGATGCAGGGCGAAGCGATTGCACGCGATGCCCGGCATCCGGACGAGCGGCGGGTCGGCACCGGCTTCGCCGCACTATTGGAAGCACGGGCCGAAGGCGGGACCGTACGCAGCGAGGCAGGCCGCCTGCATGTGGAAGGGGCCGATGCGGTGACGCTGGTTTTCGCCGCATCCACCCGATTCCGCGCCGAAGACCCGGCCTCGGCCTGCCGGAAAACGATCGCCGCCGTGCCGGCGAACTACTCTTCCGTGCGCGCAGCGCATCTTGCCGATCATGAGCGGCTGTTCCGCCGCGTAGATCTGCAATTGGGAACGGAGGATCGATCCGGCATTCCCACGGACGAACGGATTCGGCAATTCCGTGCCGGTCAGAGCGACCCGCAGCTGGCTGCACTCTACTTCCAGTTCGGACGTTACCTTTTGATGGCGTCCAGTCGCCCCGGATCTCTGCCCGCTAACCTGCAAGGCATCTGGAATGAGCGCCTGGACCCCAATTGGGAAAGCAAGTACACCATCAACATCAACACGCAGATGAACTACTGGCCGGCGGAGGTCGCCAACCTGCCTGAGATGCATCTTCCCCTCTTCGACCTAGTGGATCGCATGCGCGTCACGGGCAAGGACACAGCGCGGCGGCTCTACGGCACCAACGGCTTTGTCGCGCATCACAACACGAATATCTGGGCGGATACCGTTCCTGTGGATGGCGCCATTTGGGGCACATGGATGACCGGCGGTGCGTGGTTGTCACTTCATTTCTGGGATCACTACGAGTTCAGCGGCGACCGGCGCTTCCTGGAGCAGCGTGCCTATCCGGTTCTCAAGGAGGCGTCGCAGTTTCTACTGGAGAACCTCACCGATAACGGTAAGGGCCACCTGCTGCTTGGGCCGTCCATCTCACCGGAGGTGGGCTATGTGATGCCCGATGGAACCAAAGGAACCATGACGATGGGTGCAACCATGGACACCGAGATCACGCGCGCTCTGTTCGGAAGGGTGATTGAGGCAAGTCAGCTCCTGGGAATCGACGCCGGCTATCGCGAGGAGTTGAAAGCTGCCCGGTCGCGTCTCCCCGCACTCCGCATCGGCCGTCGCGGGCAGTTACAGGAGTGGCTCG
>CAYVDY010000283.1:0-8993 GCA_964450255.1 uncultured Candidatus Solibacter sp.
GCGTCGATTGGAAGATCAGGCGCTTGCCGTCGGGCGACCAGTACGCTTCCGCGTTCTGGCCGCCGTCGGTGAGTCTCTTCAGATTCGTGAGATGCTTGCCCTGCGGTTCATCCTGGGCGGAGAGCAGCGAGGCGGCAAGCAGTAGGGTGCAGGTCAGTCGGTTCAAATCTATCGTCCTTCAAAGAGATTGCGGCCCTCCACCAGGGCGCGCATTTTGCGGTCCGCTACGTTCCGCTGGAGCATCCAGAATCCACAATCGGGGTGAATGAAGGGAATGCGGCCCACGCCCAGCGCGCGGGTGGCGAGTTCGAGACGCGATGCAATCAGATCCGCGCTCTCCACACCATTATCCTTAATGTCGACCACGCCCAAGCCGAGCCCGATCTCCGGACGGAGGTCCTTGAAGTGCTCGATCTCGTCATAGCCGCGCCGCGCAAACTCCAGCACGAGGTGATCCACGTGCAGACCGTTCAGGAACGGGATCAGGCTTTTCCAGAAACCCTTCTGCACGGATTGGCCGCCGTAATTGCCGAAGCAGATGTGCAGCGCGCGCGTGCCGCGGATGCCGTCCAGCACGTGGTTGAGTGCGGTCTGCGCCCATTCGGCATCCTCGGGGTGGCCGCTGATGTTGGCTTCATCGAGCTGCACGACTGATGCATCGATCCTTGAAAGCTGGTTGCGCAGCACGTCGGCGATTGCCATGCAGAGCTCGGGCCGGGACCCGTAATGCCGGTCCGTCAGCACCTTGGTGAGCATATGCGGCCCGGTGCAGGTGAACTTCATCGGACGAGTCGTAAGAGCCTTCGTGAACTCGTAGTCGCGAGGGAGATTCAGCACGCCCTCACTCACAGGACCCGTGACGATGCCCGCCGGATCGGTGCGGTAGGTCAGGCCCGCGTCCTTGCGGAACTCATCGAGATCGGTGAGGGAAAACCGAGTCCGGATGCCATCCATGCGGCTGACGAAGTAATCGATCATGCCGTTGGTCTCGGGGTGGCTGGGATCGAAGCGATTCAACTCGCCGTCTGCAATGACGTCAAGGCCGGCGAGCTCCTGCGTCTTCAAGACGACAAGGATCGCGTCGCGCAATGTGGTGCGGGAGGTATCTCCGCGCAGCCAGTCAGGAATGGGATAGCTTCCGACAACCGTGGTCTGAATAGACATTTCTCGATTCTAGCCTGAGATGGGCTGCGCGGCATCGCTTAGAATCATATTTTGCACTCCGCTCGAGTCACAGTTGTCGTCCCGACGCTGGCAGGCGATCCGCGTCTGCTGGAGTGTCTGGCCTCTCTGGAGGCCCAAACCCTGCCGGACGTGCAGGTGGTGGTGGTGGATAACAGCGGCTCCGGCGCGATTCACCGCCTCGGCGCGGCGCGCTTCCGCTTCCGGCTGATCGAGAACCGCGCTAACGTGGGTTTCGGCGCCGCCGTCAATCAGGGATGGCGGCTGGCGTCATCGGAATACTGCGCGGTGCTGAACGACGACGCCATCGCGGACTCTCGCTGGCTGGAATTTCTGGTGGCCGCGCTGGAGCAGCGTCCCGACGCAGGCATGGCCGCCTCACGGATCATCACGCCGGACGGAAAGGGCCTGGATTCGGCCGGAATGCTGATCGCGCGTGACGGCAGTTCCAAGCAGCGTGGACACGGCGAATCTCCCGAGAGATACGCAGCGGAGGAGGATGTCCTGCTGCCGAGCGGCTGCGCGGCGTTGTATCGGCGGTGCATGCTGGAGCAAACTGGTTTATTCGAAGAGGAGTTCTTTCTGTACTGCGAGGACACTGACCTGGGGCTCCGCGGCCGATGGGCAGGCTGGGGTTGCGTATACGTGCCGGAGGCGCGGGTGGTCCACGCGTACTCGCAGTCGTCCGGCGCCGCATCGGAGAAGAAAGCCTGGTATGTGGAGCGCAACCGGCTGCGCTTGTGCGTGCGCTGCCTGCCCCTCACATGGCTGGCCGCCGCGCCGTTCTGCTCCATCGCGCGCTACGCGTGGCACCTGATCACGATGGTTCAGGGGCGCGGCAAAGCCGCCGAGTTTCGCGAGGCCGGCGGCGCCGGATGGCGGCTGCCCTGGCTGGTGCTGAAGGCTCACGGGGACCTGCTCACTGCCCTGCCCCGTCTGCTGCGGCAGCGCGCGGCCATCTCCAGCACGCGGAGAGTCCATCCTCGTGAATTCGCGGCACTGCTGCGAGCGCACTCGATTTCAATGAGGAGCATCGCATCGCTGTGAGCTACGAAAGAACACTGCTCCTTATCCCCGCCTACAACGAAGAGGGCGCCATCGCGAGCGTGGTCACGGAGGTACGGGAGCTCTACCCTGATCTGCGCATCCTCGTCGCTGACGATTGCTCCACCGACGGCACCGCGGACATCGCCCGCGCGGCCGGCGCGCGCGTCCTCAGCCTGCCGTGCCATCTGGGCCTCGGCGGGTGCGTGCAGGCCGGTTACAAGCTCGCCTTCGACCTCGGCTATGAAACCGTGATCCGTGTTGACGGGGACGGCCAGCACAATCCTGCCGACATCGCCCGCCTGATGGCGGTTCTTCGCGAAACCGGCTGCGAGATGGTGATCGGCGTCCGTGCCAAGGATTCCGGCGGATTTCAGACACACTTCATCCGCAAAATCGGCATCCACTTCTTCCGCCTGATCCTGCGCCCGATTCTCGGCCGAGCCGTCACCGATCCGACGTCCGGCTTCGTGGCCGTCAGCCGGCGCGCGCTGGCCGTATTCAGCCGCAGTTTCCCGTTGGAGTATCCGGAGATCGAGACGCTGGTCGTGCTCCAGCGCCGCCAGTTCTCCTTCGAGGAAGTACCCTGCCGCATGCGCAAGCGGATGGCCGGGCGCAGTTCCATCACCGCGCTAAAATCGGTTTACTACGTCATTCACGTCCTGCTGGGCGTGTTCGTGAACATTCTCCGCTTCGACGGCCGGAGCCGGAAAGGTACGGCAAAAAGGTAGCCCCGAATGGAACGTCTGTTCGACATCCTCGCGCTTCTCGCCATCGTTCTGATCATCATCGTGATGCGCTCGCTGCGCCGCGAGCATATCCGCGTGGAGCACTCCGTGAGTTGGCTGGCAGCGGCCATCACGCTGCTGGTGCTGTCGCGCAGCCACCGCCTGCTCGCCTACGCCGCCACTTATCTTGGCCTCGAAAATGAGGCCGCGCCCCTGCTGCTGGGGATTCTTGTCGTCTTCCTGGGCGTGTTCTACCGCTTCTCGCGCATCGTCTCAGGCCTAAAAGACATGAACATCACGCTCACGCAGCGCGTGGCGATCCTCGAATATAAAGTCCGTCAAACGAATGAAGAGCAACAAGCGAAATCCTGAGCCCGCGAAGCCGGCCGTTTCCGCCGCGCCGGCGCCAATCGAGGGCGGCATTCCATGGTGGTGGGGCGCGATCCTGGCGGCTCTCGCCGTCCTGGTGTACCTCCCGGCCCTGCGGGGGCCATTCCTCTTCGACGACCTCGGCCTGCCTGCGCTGCGGCCCGACGGCGGCGATACGATCATGCTTTACGTGCGCCGCGGCGTGCGCCTGGTCAGCAATCTGAGCGTCCAATTCGATCGCCTCGCTTGGGATATGAACCCACTGCCCTACCACGCGCAGAACCTGATCCTGCACGGTGTGAACGGTTGGTTCGTGTTCATCATCGTCCGGCGCCTGCTGGCGCGCGTGGGCGCTGAGGCGCGCGCAGCCTCGGTCGCTTCGTTCGCCGCCTGCACCGTCTTTCTGCTCCATCCGCTGCAAACCGAAGCGGTGTCCTACATCGCCAGCCGCTCTGAAGTGCTGTGCTCGCTGTTCACCTACGCGGGCATCGCACTGTTCCTCAGTCAGCGCGAAGGCGGCGTCGGCTGGGGCCGGGCATTGATCATTCTGATCCTCATGGGGCTTGGCATTCTCAGCAAGGAACCGGCGGTGGCGGGCATCGTGGTTCTTTTGCTGATCGATTTGTTCCTTTCCGCGGAATCCCCCTGGGATGCGGTGAAGTCGAACTGGCGACTATATGTGCCCACTTTTGCCGCAGCCGCCGCAGGAGGCCTCTTCGCTCTGCGAGTCGCCGGACGCGAAGGGACAGCCGGCGCCCTGCGCGGCGTGTCGCCGCTCGATTATCTGGTCACGCAGTTTCAGGCCGTGTGGATCTACTTGCGCCTGTTCATCCTGCCCTTTGGCCAGAACCTCGATCATGGCTTCCCCATGGCCAAGGCCCCTGGTGGAATCGGTTCCATTCTGGGGCTTGCCGCCCTGCTGGCCCTCCTGGCCGGCGTATGGATCTGGAGGAAACGCTATCCGCTGGCATCTCTGGGGATCCTCGCGTTCCTTGTCCTGCTGGCCCCGACATCCTCCATCCTGCCCATCGCTGACGCGCTGGTGGAGCGCCGCGTCTACCTCGGATCCCTCGGACTTGTGCTGGTCATCGCCGAGTTCGCCGCGCGCATGAAATCGGACCATCTCCGCGTTGCCGGCATCGGAGTGCTGGCCGTGGTGCTGGCCGTCCTGACGATGAATCGCAACGGCGTCTACACGAGTGCCCTGGCCATGTGGGAGGACTCCGTTCGCGGCAACCCCACCAATAGCCGCTCCCACGCCCAACTCGCCTACGCCTACTACACCGAAGGCCACTGTGCGGAATCGGTGAAGTCCTACGAGCGTTCGGCGCAGTTGCAGAAGCCCGACGATCGCTCGCTGGTGGACTGGGGACTGGCTCTCGATTGCGCCGGTCAGTCCGCCGCCGCGGTGGACAAGCTAAAGGAAGCCGCCGCGCTGGGCAACCACTGGCATGCCTGGTCCACGCTGGGCATGCTGCTTGGAAAACAGGGTCAGTCACAGGCTGCGTTGGAGGCACTGGAGAAAGCCCTTCAGCTCAATCCGGGCGATGACAACGCCTACGCCTACCGCGGCAATGTGCGATTGGCGGCAGGGGAGAAAGCCCTCGCCGTCGCCGACTTCCAAAAGTCGTTGGAGTTGAATCCGGACAACGCCGGCGCGCGTCGCGGACTCGCCGTGGCCCAGGGCCAGTAGGAAGCAGCTTGCGAATCGGCATCAACGCTCTGTATCTGATCCCCGGCGGAGTCGGCGGCACGGAGATCTATCTTCGCCGGTTGCTCGACGCGATGGAGCGGCTCGAAACGGAACACGAAATTGTGGTCTTTACGAACCTGGAGACCGGCAGCCTAGGACGCCACTGTGTCCAACTCCCCATCCGCGCCGAATTCCGCCCCGGACGAATCCTCTACGAGCAATTCGGCCTGCCGGCGGCTCTCCGCCGCGAACGAATCGACGTGCTCTTCAATGCCGGTTTCACCGCTCCGCTGCTGACCAGCCTGCCGCAAGTGACCATCTTTCAGGACCTCCAGCACAAGCGTCATCCGGAGTTCTTTCGGTGGTTCGACCTGCCGTTCTGGCAGTTTCTACTGTGGGCTGCCGCGAAGAAGTCGCGCCGGCTTATCGCCGCCAGCGAGGCCACGCGCGCTGATCTTCAGCACTTTTACGGCGTCGACAGCATCGTCATTCATCACGGAGTCGAGCAAGAGTTCTTCGGGCTCGCAGACCGCCGCGAAGACGGCGGCTACCTGCTGTGCGCCTCCACCACGCATCCCCACAAGAACCATGACCGCCTCCTGAAGGTCTTCCGCATGCTTCTCCAGGAGCGGCCGGAAATGCGACTCGTGCTGACCGGCGTGCGCGGTTTCGTCGCCGGGCATGTGGAATCGCTCGTCCGCGAACTCCAGCTACACGACTCCGTGGAGTTGAAGGGCTGGGTGCCGCGCGAGGAGTTGCACGAGCTCTTCCGCCGAGCCCGCGGCTTCGTCTACCCCACCCGTTTCGAGGGCTTCGGCCTGCCCGTGCTCGAGGCGATGGCAGCCGGCCTGCCTCTGGCCTGTTCCCGCATCGAGCCGCTGACTACGATCGTCGCCGGCGCGGCCTGGCAGTTCGACCCCGACAGCGACGAAGAGATGCTGGCGGCCATGCGCCGCCTTGGCCGCGGCGAGGCCGCACCGGGCGGACGCGAACGCGCCGCTCATTTCACATGGGAGCGCGCTGCCCGTGAGACGCTCCGGGTGATCGAAGAGAGCCTGCGTTAGCGCGCAGCCGGCGCCCACTCAGGAAGTAATCACTTCAGATAACCTCCGCGTTGACAGGGTCATCAGATATGATTACACTCAATGCGTGACGTGCGCCGAATTGAAACGCTGGCTCCGAGCTCAAGGCTGCACGTTCATGGAGGGACGCCGCCACACGAAGGTCTTGTTTCAGGGGCGCATCACGTTGCTCCCTCGCCACTCGTCCACCGAAATGAAGGCCGGCACCGTCCAAGGGATACTGAAGGCGCTAGGGCTGAAAGGAAAGTGAAATGATCACCTATCCTGCACTGTTTGAGCCGGATGTAGAGCACGGCGGATTCGTCGTCACGTTTCCAGACGTGCCCGGCTGCATCACCCAGGGAGAGAGCGAGCAGGAGGCGCGCGAAATGGCTGAGGACGCCCTGGCAATGATGCTCGGGCACATCATCGATCATGCGGGAGAGATCCCAAAACCCAGCGCGCGGCGGGGCAAACGATATCGCCATATCGGATTGCCACCGATCCAGAGCGCCAAGTTGGATCTTTATCTTGCTTTTCGAGCATCAGGCCGGCGCAAGTCGGACCTGGCTCGACGAATGGGCATCCAGAAGACGAATGTCGACCGGTTGTTCGACCTGAGCCACACCTCCAGGCTGGATCAGATCGAAGCGGCCTTCCGCGCTCTGGGCAAACGTCTGGTCATCGGCGTGGAGGACGCCGCCTGACCATCTACGCTGCCTACCGCAGATAATCCTCGAGCCTGATCTTCTCGTCAGTCCGCGAATCGCGATATTTCACGATCACAGGCGTGTAGAGAGAGATGCCCCACTCCTGGCCCTTGCCGCGCGAGACCGCGCGCGAGCCCGCCACCACCACGGCGCCTTCCGGCACCATCAGCGGCTCGTCATCGGTGGCCGAGTACACCTCGCCTTTCACCAGGTCGTAGATCGGAGTCGAGCGGTTCAGAATCACGCCGGTGCCCAGCACGGCGCGGCGCTTCACCACGGTGCCCTCGTAGACACCGGTATTGCCGCCCACCAGAACCTCGTCCTCGATGATCACCGGCAGCGCCCCCACAGGCTCCAGGACGCCTCCGATCTGCGCCGCCGCGGAGATATGGCAGCTCCGGCCTACCTGCGCGCACGACCCCACCAGGGCGTGGGAATCCACCATCGTGCCATCGTCCACCCAAGCGCCCACGTTGATGTACATCGGCGGCATGCACGTCACGCCCCGCCCCAAGTACACGCCGTCGCGGATCGACGAACCGCCCGGCACAATGCGCACGCCGGAGTCCGCGGCCACCTGCCGCACCGGATACGTTGACTTGTCGAAGAACGGCTGCCGGGCGCTGTCGATCGACATGTCCACGATCCCGCCCATGCGGAACCCGCACAGGATGCCCTTCTTCACCCAGCCGTTCACGCGCCAGCCCGACTTCGCTGATGCGTCCGGTTCCGCGGCGCGAATCTTGCCCGCATTCAGCGCGGCCTTGAACTCTGCGAAAAGAGAAAAATCCGCCGCAGTGTAGGGCGCCGGCGGATTGCCGAAGAGCGCTTCGATCCGTTCCTGCATTAGATGAGACCTGCTTCCGCCAGTACCGTCTCGATCCGCGCCAGCGCAGCCGGTTGCGGCCCCACCAGCGGCAGTCGCCACACCGGTTCCAGCAGCCCCATCTTCGCCATCGCCGCCTTCACAGGGCCCGGGTTGGACTCCACGAAGTTGACCTCCATCAGCGCCAGCCACAATTTCTGCAGCGCACGCGCCGCGGCAAAGTTCCCATCCAGGCAAAGCTGCGCCAACTGCGCCATCTCGGCCGGAATCTCGTTGGAGGCCACGGAGATTACACCCTTGCCGCCCAGCGCAGCCAGCGCGATCGTAATGGCATCGTCGCCGCTCAGCACGTCGAAGCCTTCCGGCACCGTCGAACAGATGTGCGCCATTTGCGCGACGTTGCCGCTGGCCTCTTTGACACCCACGATGCTGTCGATCTGCGCCAGCCGCCGCAGTGTCGCGGGTTCGATGTTGACGCCCGTGCGGCCCATCACGTTGTACAGGATGATCGGCAGCCGGATCGCCGAGGCGATCGCCAGATAGTGCTGATACAGGCCCTCCTGCGTCGGCTTGTTGTAGTACGGCGTCACGGCGAGGATGCCGTCCACGCCCAGCGCTTCGATCCGTTCCGCCAGGTCGATCACGTCGGTGGTCCAGTAGCCGCCCGCGCCGGCCAGCACCGGGCACTTGCCCTTCGCCTCTTCCACGGTGATCTCTACTACTCGCAGGTGCTCTTCCAGCGAGAGAGTCGGGCTCTCGCCCGTCGTGCCGCACGGTACCAGGAAGTGAATGCCGGCCTCGATCTGGCGGCGCACCAGCTTGCGCAGTGCAACCTCATCGAGCGACTGATCAGATTGGAACGGCGTCACCAGCGCGGTGCCGCAGCCTTGGAATATCGACATGGTCAGACCTTTTCCTCAAACAGAATGCGGCTGAAATCGTGGCAGCCCTTTTTGCCGGATGCCACCCAGCGTGCGGCGTGCAGCGCCCCGCGCGCAAACCCTTCGCGGCTGCGCGCCGTATGGCGCAGCGTAATCGTATCGGCGGGCGAATCGAACCCGATCTCGTGCGTCCCCGGAATGGAGCCGGCCCGATTGGACCCCACATCCACACGCCGGTCATAGCCTGCCTCGCGCATCACATCCACCAGCTTGAGCAGCGTGCCGGAGGGCGCATCTTTCTTCGCGCTGTGGTGGATCTCCCACGCCCAGGACTCGTAGCCCGGCTGCTGCTGCATCCACCGCGCCGCCTCGGCCACCACACGCTGGAAAATGTTCACGCCGAGCGAAAAATTCGGGCTGTAGACCAGCCCCGTATGGGTCAGGTCGAACTTCGCCATCACCTGCCCCAGACGATCGAACCAGACCGTTGTCCCTGCCC
>CAYVDY010000284.1:0-8917 GCA_964450255.1 uncultured Candidatus Solibacter sp.
TCTCGTTGATGATGCCGTGGCTGAGCGTAAACCAGAGGCAGGAACTGCTGTGATACGCAGTGCCGATTCCGTCCTTAGCGCTGGAGGTCCAGCGCGGCTCAATCCCTGGCGCCCCAAAGGCGATGGAGTGCGTTTTCATAGGTCAAAATAGTTCGCTGCTAGGCTTACACTGGCCGACGACACCGTCCGGAACGCAATAGCAAGTTTGACAGTGTCGCCGGCGTGTTGTTCTAAATGGCCGATATCCCGATTTCAACTTCTGACTGACTTAGTGGGGGAGCGATGATGGGCAGCCGGTCACTCCGAGCACGGCAGTGACAAGGACCAGCGTCATCAGCGTCGGCAGTATCCATTTCGATTGCTTCACCTGGCTGAGTCTGTCAATGAGGTTGTTGATTCTTTTCATAACGCGGTTCTTCCTTTGTTGAGTGTCATTTCGTTGTTGCCGTGTTCGCAGACTCCACTGGTCGCCATCTCATGTGAATGATGCTTGTAGCAGTGACTCCGCGAAGCTTGGCGGTACTGTTACTGTGTTGCCATTTTCCGGCACTCTTCAGCGCACTTATGGCAAGCCGCAGCGCATTGCTGACAATGCTCCTGTTTGTGTTTGGCACATTCATCGCCGCAAGCCTGGCAAATCTCAGCGCATAAAGCGCAGAGTCTCGCGGCAGATGATGAGCCGCGTGACATGAAACGAGCGGCTAGGCTGCAAATATCGGCGCAGTCCCGATCAAGCTCGATGCACCTCGCCATTGTTTTGATCTCTTGTTCCTGCAGGCAACCTGCTGCGCAATGTTCGCATGCAGTTACGCATTCATTACAGGCTTTGATACAGCTTTCATATTGTTGATGTGACATAACGTGTTGTTCTCTTCTGTGACTCGGTTGTTTTCTATTTCAGTGAACGAATATAGTCAAATGCACTATAAGCGTGTTGCGTTGGACGATGGATTCAGAATGTGTATGGGCTCACTTCGGATCATGGCGGGACCTCCGCCAACGGATCTAGTTTGTTGCATGTCGCCCCTGGGGCGCCGGAGCTACGTACGAGGAAAGCCGTTGATTTCGAGGTCATGTTCGTTTGCCCAAGGAAGGCCGTTTACTCATTCGATATGTTATGAACAGTTTGAGATCATATGAAGGGTTTTCACGTTCAATGATGCTTGTAGTAGCCCACGCCCCGGATGTCATTCCAGGACGTGGTTTGATGGCAGCGATAACACTTGGTCACGTGAGCTGGTCCGCAGCAATCGGCTACCTGCGCATCTTCTTGTCCAGCGATCTTTTTCGAAATCATGTCGAAGTGCATCATGTAGTGACTCGGCGGAGCCTGGTGGCACTGGGAGCAGTCGAACGAGCTTGGGGAAGGATGCTGAAATTCAGCAATTCTCCAACTGGTTGTCGCGTGGCATTGGGCGCGATCTTTGCCGAACAGTCCCAAGTGCCGGTCTTTGGTGGAGTTGCATCCAACGCAGTTGAGCGCTTCGCGCGCGGAGCTCTCGTCGAACTGATCGGGGCTTCGAATGCGAAGCCACGTCTCCAGCGACTTGAGCGTTGCGCCGCTGGCGGCGTCTGTTGGAGACGCACGCGCAAGTGTCCGTGCGCCTATTTTTGCGAGCTCCACGTGGTCCATCGCGATAGGGCGGATGTTCGTGCCCTGGTGCTCGACGTGACATGTTGCACATTCCCGGATGCTGGCGTGAAACGCAGTTGGCTGACGGCCGAGCAATCGTTCGGCGTTCCCGTGGCAGGCCGTGCACTTGGCGGCCGTCACGCCGACGGTCGTCTCATGGCACGATGCGCAACGATTGGCGAGGTATGTGTGCTTAGCCGACAGTGGACCCGGCCTGACGAACTGTTGAAACGCCGATGAGGCTGACTTAAAGCGCGCCACGGCGAGCGACGCCGCAGCGGCAACTGCGGCGATTAGCGCGAACCAAAGCAACAGCATCTTCATCGCAGCCACCTCAGGCCGAAGTAGATCCCGGAACCGACGTGCAGCGTGAGCAGCAGATAGAAGATGACAGAAAGGACGATGTGCAGCGTCAGAGATCGGCCGAACCAGCGTTTGAACAACTCGTGGGTGCGGACCGCGTACTCCAGGTCGGCCACGCACGCAGCGGTGTGGGTGACCTCACCGGCCGGGCTGCGGGATGGAATCTCGATCCCCAGCGATGCCAGTCCCGCAGCAAGAAAGGACGCCTTCGGAAGTCCTCTCATTTCAGCCGGCGAGTTTTCCAGCACCCCCCACGCACTGTCGAGATCGCCCCTGGCGGTCTGCAGGAGGATCAATTTGTCTTTGATTTCCTGGTTGACATAGGTGAGCAGATAGCGAACCGCAAACCCACTCACGACGACAAGCAGCATGACTGCGGTCAGCGCAATTCCCAACAGGCTGTCGAACTTGTGACCAGTGTGAATGAGTACGAGCAAAGAGCCGAAGATGCCCGTGTAGACGTGTAGGGTAAGCAACGACTGAATCGAAATGTGAGGTGTGATTCGAGCGTGGAGAAAGGGAATGCGCTTTGCGAGTGAGTACGCGAGCGGGACGAGCATGAAAGCGGCCCCCGTTATCCCGAACACTGCCCCGAGCCCGCTGCCCGGAAAGCGGGGAGAGCGGTGGAGGAGGAAGCCGAGCCAGGCCAGCAACAAGACGCAGAGGGTGCCGCTGACGATGATGCTCTCACGCTCCTTCATGGCTACGCCTCCACCGCGACAGCACCCTTAGGCTTTGCCTGGCAGGCCAGAATGATGTTGTTGGTTTTGTCATCAGCGTCGAGAGCGTCTTGCACTGCCATCTCGACGTCTCCGGAAGTCATCTTTACCTTGCAGATGCCGCAGGTGCCGACTCGGCAAGAGTTTTCGATTCCGATGGCGAGTTCCTCTGAAAGCTCTAAAACGGTCTGATCGACATGAATTTTGGCGGACTTGCTGTTCTTCGAAAACGTGACCAGCGGGCCCGTCGCGGCGGCCGCCGGTTTGGCGGTGGTCCCTGCGGCGGCCGGGGTGGGCTTGGTTGCGCCGAATGCTTCGGTCTTCAAGCGCTCCGGAGGAACTCCCAGCTCGGTGAGTATGGCCTTGGTCGAGTCCATCATCGATGGTGGCCCGCACAGGTGGATCCTCCGCGAAGCCAGATCGGGAACCGTCTGCGTGAGCCATTCCTTACTGATGCGTCCACGAGGGCCCTTCCAGTCTGTCCCTTCCGGTTTAGAGACCGTGACCGCGACGTGCAATTTCGGATTCAGGCGCTGAAGCGCGGCGACTTCGTTCGCAAAAATGAAATCGACTGGAGCGTGGCACGTGTAGACAAAGAAGATGTCGCCCGCCCATGACCGCTCCGTGAGATAACGAGTGACGCTCATCATCGGCGTGATGCCCACACCGCCGGAGATCAGTACGATGCTGTCCGCCTCTGTACCCGTAAAAGTAAATCGTCCGACCGGGCCTCCCGCTTCGATCTGGTCGCCCACCTTGAGCAGATCAACAATGTGACGGGAGACCGCGCCCCGTGGTTCACGCCGAACAGTCAGGTCGACGTATTCGCGCTGCGTCGGAGAGGAGGAGATGGAGTACGAGCGGTTCATCCTCGCGCCTCCAGTCCAGAACGCGACGTTGAGGAACTGACCGGGCGCAAATGTAAAAGGGAGAAAGGGGCCGTTGGGAGAAGGCAGGAGTCTAAACGTCTTCACGCCTGGCGTTTCCGTGACGATGCTCCCCACGCGAAGCTGACCTCGCCAATTTTCAGTCATGTGGTCGCCTTCGAATCGTCTGGCGGTGTGGCGGTCGAGGCCGAAGAACTTCTGGCGTCAGGTGGGGCTGGTGGATTCTCCGCGGCTTTGGCGAGTTCCCCTTCGGCTCGCAACCAGTCAATTTCGGGAGAGCCCATAGGCCGCCCTCTCGCCTGCCAAAGCTCGTCCGCTCGACCTGCAATCTCGGCGGCGTCTCCATCCGGCGCGGTGGGCGGCGTGGCGGGCGAGGCCGGAGGCCCCCCGGCCATAGGTAGGGCTGGTGGCTTATCCCCTGCATCTCCGGTCTCTGCGCCCGGCACGGGGACAGCGGACGACCCCCTGGGCGACCTAGCTGATGGGGCTTGTGTTCCGGCCGTGGGCGTGGCCGGCGAGGTCGGTGCGGCAGGCGGCGGGGCCTGCGCCGGTGACTCTTCGGCGGGGGGCGCCACTGGCGCCGGCGGTGTGGGTGTTGCTGCAGCCGACGGTGTCTCTCCCGGTGGCCGATCTTTTCCCGTTGGTGGTGCGGATGGCCCTGGTCCTCCCGCAAGCGGCGGTGACGCTCCGGGCGGCGGCGAGTTCGTGTCGGGATCGAGACGTCCAAAGAGGGCCGCAGTGCGGCGCATCTTGAAGAAGTACATGGCGACCATTGCGAGTGCGAACGCAATGAGTAGCGCCATCGTGAAGAGGTGATATGGCGTGACGCCGAGCAGAGAGCTCCGCTCTTCGAGCCTGACAGGAGACGCGAGGTTCATCTCCCGTTTGAACCAGTCGAGTGCGAGGTTGCGCGGCGCTTTGCCTTCGGAAAGGATCCGCCGAGCCGCGATTCCCGCTTCGAACTCGGCTAAGCCCTGACGCATCTGCGCCGCGCCTTGTTGCATGGCCGCATAGTCTTCGCCGGATGTCGAATTTAGTAGTCTTTCGAGACCCGAAGAGAGCATGGCGGTGCCTGCATTCATGCGTTCTTGAGCCAGCTGCTGGATTTCGGCGCGCTGCTCAGGCGTCACCTGATCAGGCAGTGCCATGAGCGAGGGATAAAGCTCTTTGCGCGGGGGAACGCCCATTTGCTTCATCATTTCGCCCATCATCCCGCCCATGCCGCCCCCTCCCGCGCCAGCGGGTTGGTTTCCCCCCATAGAGCCTTGGGCGGAGCCGGGATTCCCATTGCCCGCGGCTGTATTTGGTTGGCTTCCACCCATGCTGCCAGCGGCCGCTGGAGCGGGATTGGCTCCGCCAGGAGCGGGATGGTGTTTGGCATGTTCATCAGGTGTCTGGCCGAAAGCGGAACCGGCCAGCGCGAAGATAGTGGCGGCTAATGCAATGCGGAGACGGAAGGTGTTGAGGCCATAGTTCATACAAGCCTGCCTGCCCATTTACTGCAATTCCAGAACGCGATTCATCGTTCCAAACTCGTTGATGATGCAGTGAGGACACTCGACGCTAAGCGTCATGCACCCCGGCTCGCAACACCATTCACCATCGACAACGAACTTGTATTCGTACCGCCCCGGCGCCAGTCTCAGTGAGACAGTCCAATGGCCGCCGTTACTGCGTGCCATTGGGGTTGCGGTTGGATCCCAGTCATTGAATGAGCCCGCTAGAAACACAGCGTCGGCCGTTTCGGAATGGCAAGAGAAGGAAGCCAGCTTCCCTGTGCGACCAGTTGTATGGCTTTGCTTGTGGAACATGAACCTAGCTCCTTTCGATCATTTCGGTTGTTGCTACTTGCCGCCAGCCATAGTCCCCATCAGAGCTTGGTGCTGATCGTGCGTGAGAGCGTTGCTTGCCTCGCCGACGGTTCGGATGAAATTCATTCGCTGTTCGGCGCGCAGCTTCTCGATCTCGCCAATTTTCGCCTGAACCTTGGAGTTATCGAGCTGGTCAGCGCCGGTCAAGGAATAGAGCTCCTGCTCCGCCTGATCGATCTTGCGCTGCCCCGACGCCCGGTCGAGCATCGCCCGCTCCCTCAGGCGATTGAGGGTATACTTCTGATCCGCCGTGAGAGTAATGTGCTGCGAATGGTTGAGAAAGAAGCCCGTCGAACCCACGTGGTAAAGGTGCGAGGAGCCCGGCTGTCCGGGCATGGCGGAAGATGGAGCGCTCATTGCCGCCATACCGCCTCCGGGCTGGGCTGCACCGCCACGCATTCCACTCATTCCGCCACCAGACATGCCGCCCATCTCGCCCATGCAACACATCCCCATGGCACCGGCCGGCGCCGACGGCATGCTTCCCATTCCACCGGTGGGCATCTCGCCCATCTCGCCTTTGTCTTCCATCATGCCCATGCCGCCACCGCCGGCCATTCCGCCCATTCCACCCATTTCGCCTTTACTGGCCATCATGCCCATGCCGCCGCCGCCAGGGGGCATTGCCGCTTTGCCACCAGCGGCCATTCCGCCCATTCCGCCTTTCTTGCCCATCATGCCCATACCGCCACCGCCGGGGGGCATTGCCGGTTTACCGCCAGCGGCCATTCCGCCCATTCCGCCCGCGCTTCCGCTATTGCCCGCGTTACCCATCGGCATACCTGAGTTGGCATTTGAGTTGTTACCGGGACCAGTCTGCTGCACGGCGGCTTGTAGCTTAGCGAGTTGGGCGCGGAGCTCTGCAATTTGATTCATCAACTGCTGATTGTTTTGACCGGCGGCAGCGGCCGTCGTGTGCTGCGCGTGCGGGTCTGCAGGGGCCTGCGCGTAGCTGGTCATCGCCCCCAAGAACAGCAAAACAGAAGCACCAAACGTTGCGGAGGCCCACGAGGGCGCTCTGGTAGTAGTCAGAAACATTGATCGCATAACTTTCTCTCCTTGTTTGTACGGCCCACCAATAGGCCGAGTTTAATCTGTTGGCGTCACAAGCTCTGTGATGCTCCTGGCGTAGTCGCCAAAGTCAGAAGCAATTCCGGATACGAAGTATTATTTATCCATTGTGCCCTTGCCCATCTTCTCGCCCTTGTGCATCATCGAGCCGTCGTTCATCATCATCGCCATCTTCTTATCCATCGGCATCTTGTCGAACGTGTCCGCCTTCTCCTGCGCCGACATCCTGCTCACATCCTGGCCCGAGGTTTTCATTGCCGCCTGTTTGTCTTTCGCCGACATCTTATCGACAAGCGCCGCCTTATCATCCCTGGACAGCTTGGCCATCTTGGCGACCATCTCGTCGTGTGACATCTTCGTGCCAGACATCTTGCCCATCTTGCTGTGGTCCTCTGTTTGAGCGAAGACTGGCATGGCCACCAAACTCGCTAGCATGGCCGTCGACATCACCATTGCCTGTATTTTTGAACGCATGAATCAAGTCTCCTTTTGTGTCTACTTCTCTAGTTGTTATGACATTAGCTCGGACTAAGTCGCGAACCGTTTCGAACCGCTATCAACTCCTAACCGCTAGTGAGCAGACACCATCTCAACTTTGCTCACCGTCACCGTCTTACCATCGGAGCCAAGGGTACCCGTGAGTTTAACAGTGTGCCCGGCGTGTTTTTCCAGATCGCCGAAGTCCTGATTTTGAATCTCGCGGACCTTGCCTTTGGTGACGAAAACATATTTTTCGCCGGCTTTAATGCAATTGCGAATGCATTGGCTATCCATGTGGGCCGTCCCGCACATGTTAGCGCTGATCCGTCCCGTCCAGGTCTGCTCTGCCAAGAGTGCTCCGCAGGCTAGTAATGCCATCAGAGCAATCCGAAAACCTCGTTGCATCATAAAAAAGTTCTCCTGTCGTTGACTTAACCGAATTCCTTACTGAAGGTCCACCGGAGTTTACGAAGAGTGTTGGGGGCAGCGCACACTCCCGAGAATCCAAGACAGTGGCACCGGACAGCGCCGACACCTACATCTGACGGGCCCGGCCCGAAGCGCTTACTTCGAGGGTTGGGCCACAGCGCGAACGTCTGGTGTTCCAGAGGTTCGGCATTTTCCGCGTTCTCCTTTCTAACGAACGAGTGTCAACGATCCATCGAGACCGACGAGGTCCATTTCAGCGGGCCATCAAAACCTCGGCGGATCGGTTCCTGCACTCGTGTCCCCAACCTAAACACATGATGCACGCGCCACACCAAATCCTAATCCCGCAATGAAGACGGCGAAGTTGATGACATGTGCCTGGAATCGATGCTGGTGGCAGCCAGCATTGGGGGAATCGTTGGGGCGGGCGCCTGCCGCCCGGTCTTCGCTTCGGATCTCTATCGCTTCGATCTCGCCGGAAGCAAGCCGCACACCCCGGTACGACAATTATGATCGCCAGACTTCAATCCGGGAGGGTGAAGCTCAGATCGACCTTGGAGAACCCAAGTCTTGTCCGTAAGTCGCACTGCCTCGGGGCGTCTGCCGACGGGACTGGCGATTCGGTTTTCCTGTACCGAGGCAACCGTACCCTCGATGCGAACGTGCCTCCAACCGCCAAGCTCGCAGGCTTGCAGCGGTAGATGGGCTGACAGGAACCCGACGGGGAAACGGAGGATGATTCTCCGATTCAAGTAAGGGCTCCACTTTGAATTTGCATCTCCGCATCCCGTAGGCAAGGCTCATCGCGCTGAAGGAGGGTTGGCCAATACACTAATCTTATTTCACTTTACATACTGGTGGATTAGCACTTCTTCATCCATACCAGTGGTGCATTCGCCGTCCGCGGGATTCACATCGTCATTCACCGTTGTTTGAGTGAGTTGCGGACAGGGCGGCCAGCCTGGCTGGCACATGAGGTAACGGCCGATGTAACAGGAATTTCGCAGGCGAATTGGCCCTGGGGGGACAGCGATCGTGCATTTTGGGGCAGTGGGGTCCGGATTCAGGGCGAAGAAGCCTGGATTCGCAGAGCCGGTTGGCTACGCCTCTCAACAGCGCCGCAAATAAGTACAGGGACTTTACACCCTCATGCGTGACCTGCTCCCCCGTTGAGGGTTGTTATGCTTCCTCGACGCAATTGTAGTGAACTCCGAAGGCCGCATCAGCGGGGTAACTGGCCGGTAACCGCAAAGCACCGCCCTCGAAGGATTCCGAGTGGCTATCCAGGCGCACGGCGTGGAGGTCCTGCTGGAAGGATAGTGGCCCGGTAGACTGGACAGCGCAGTCCGGACCTCGTCGATGACTGTGTGTCGGTGATTGAGGGGGAGTTCGACATCACCCACCGTTCGGGTCACATGCGCAAGCCTCTGGACAGTCTAACCTTCTTCCGCAGCCTCAGCCGCC
>CAYVDY010000285.1:0-8915 GCA_964450255.1 uncultured Candidatus Solibacter sp.
TACGAGTACTTGCGCAACGACAAGTTCGACGCAAATGAGTGGTTTGCCAACCGGCAGAACCGTGGCAAGGTGCCGTTCAAGCAGAACCAGTACGGCGTCTCAGCCGGCGGTCCGCTAGTGATTCCGAAACTCTACAACGGCCGGGACAAGACGTTCTGGTTCGGGTCGTGGGAAGGTTTCCGGTGGCGGCGCGGACAGACCAGCCAGCAGACAGTTCCCCTGGAGGCCATGCGCACCGGCAATTTTTCCTCACTGCCGAACACGATCTTCGATCCGTTGACGGGCACGACCGACGCATCCGGCAGGATCAACCGGACACCCTTTGCCGGCAACATCATCCCCACGGCGCGGATCGACCCAGGCATGAAGTATGTATCGGACAAGATGCTACCGCTTCCAAACCGTCCCGGCACGGCTAATAATTTCCTGTTCACGCAGGGATCTCAGCGCGACCGCGACATGTTCGTGGCTCGCGTAGACCACACCTTCAGCGACAAGGACACCGTGTTCTTCCGCATGTTGGAACAGCGGGTAAGCGAGAATGTTCCTGACTCGCGCGGCTACTACTACTCAGTGAACAGGTACGACGTCCGCAACTACGGAGCAGGCTGGAACCACGTGTTCAGCCCCACCGCCATCCTCGAGGTGAAGTATGGCTTCAGCAATCCCGACAATCCCGGATGCCCCTACTTTACAGACGGGCTGACCAGGGGAGGAATCCAGGATACGGCGAAAGTCACCCTGTTTGACAAAGACGCGCTTTGCGACACCCGCGTCAGCTACTCTCCGCAGGGCTATGCCTCGGCGGGTGGTGGCGGCGGCGAGACGATTCTCGACCGCAACCACCAGTTCAACGGCAAGTTCACGAAGATCGTTGGCCGGCACAACATGAAGATGGGCGGTGGCTATACGTGGCGCAACATGGATGCGGCGTATTCCAACCCCACCAACGGGGACGCGCAGTTCTGGATCGACCCGACCTCTTCGGCGAATAGCGCGGGCAGCGGCAACTCCTATGCGACGATGCTGCTGGGCTACCCGAGCTACATCCGGCGTGGGTTCTCGATTCCCCGGTTGTTCGCTCAGCAGCACTATATGGAAGGTTTCTTCCAGGACGATTGGCGCGTGACGGACAAACTCACCATCAACCTCGGCGTTCGCTGGGAATCCGGTATGCGCCCCTGGGACAAGAACAACGCAGCCGGCAACCTATTGGTAACCCACGACGGCACCCGCTACAATGCCGAATTGATGTGGGCGGGTGTAAACCCGCTGACCGATCCGGTAACCGGCAAGGCCGGCCTGCCCGCAAAGACGCTGGGTTACGGCCGGTCCCTGATGAGGAGCGACATGAACAACTGGGCGCCTCGCCTCGGCATCGCCTACCAGTTGAACGACAAGACCGTCATCCGCATGGGCGCCGGCGTCTTCTTCAACACCACGTTCATGCAGGAACTGAACGACCTGCGGAAGTTCTGGCCGTACCTGCCGCAGCAGGAGATCAGCCCGAACCGCCTGGCCACGCCGGACCTCAAGATCACCGACCCGGGGCCGGGCTTCAACTCCACGCAGGCAATCGGCGGCTGGCCGCAGAACCCGAACAACCGCACACCGTACTCCCAGCAATGGAACATCTTCGTCCAG
Source organism: uncultured Candidatus Solibacter sp. (assembly GCA_964450255.1). Taxonomy (GTDB): domain Bacteria; phylum Acidobacteriota; class Terriglobia; order Bryobacterales; family Bryobacteraceae; genus Paludibaculum. The sequence goes on from CAYVDY010000285.1 coordinate 1,645, forward strand.
CGCCAGCTCATGAACGAGATGACGTTAGACGTCGGCTATGTCGGCTCGTCCAACAAGAAGCAGATCGGCTATGTGGGCTGGAACAACGCACCCACGCCGTCTCCAGCACCGGTCGACCCGCGGCGCATCCTTGCCCCGTCGGGCTTCACCGGCAACATGGACGGCGGCTCGAACATGTTCAACTCCGAGTACAATGCCTTCCAGACAAAGCTGACGAAGCGTTTCTCGAAGGGTTTGCAGGTCCTGGCCAATTACACCTGGGGCAGGGTGATGGACGACCAGTCCTCACTGGCCGAAGGCAAGTACCAGGACATGTTCAACATCCGGGCTGACTGGTCGCGTTCGAGCTACGACATCAGGCACGCCTTCAAAGTGGGCTATGTCTACGATCTGCCTTTTGGCAAGGGACGCACCTTCGGCGCGAACATGAACGGCTTCGCGAATTCGATCTTTGGCGGCTGGGCGGTGGAAGGAATCGTCCAACTCCAGTCCGGCACAGCCTCCAACGTTCGCACGGGAACCGACCGCGCCAATGTGGGAAAGACCAACGAACGGCCCAACGCCATTCGCAATCCCAACCTCCCGAAAGATCAGCGCACAGTGGATCGCTGGTTTGACACTTCTGCGTTCGCCATGCCCAACTTCTTCACGTTCGGCAATGCGGGCGCCTATATGGTGGAAGACGATGGCCGCGCCAGTTACGACTTGTCCATCGCCAAGCGCTTCCGTTTCAAGGAGACTCACGCACTGGAGGTTCGCGGGGAGCTATTCAACTTCCCGAATCACCCCGATTTTGGAGCTCCAGGTTCCGGCGGCTATGTGCTGAACACCGTAGGATATGGCGTGATCAACAGCGCAACCTCGGCCCGCCAGATTCAGTTGGCGCTGCGGTACACCTTCTAGTCTGAGAAGACTGAAGACCCCACGGGCGCATCTCCTCCAACGAGGGGATGCGCCCGTTTCCCGTTTATAGGCCGGGCAGATTCCAGGGCTGGCGGTATTGGCGGCGGAGCATGGCGTTTGCTTTTTTGCTGTTGGTGAACTTCTCAGCTGCCGCGTCCCATTGGAGCTTCTCGCCGGTGCGCAGCGCGATGTTGCCGATGAGGCAGGTGGCGGTGCTGCGGTGGCCTGTTTCTATGTCCCCCACGGGCCTCTCACGCGTTTTCAGGCAGTCCAGGAAGTTCCGCACATGGGGCTGGTGCTGGAACGACGTAGCGCCCCTCTCAGGCGTTGTGAGGCCGGTGTAAAACTGACCGAAGCCGACGAGATCGTCATACGCGTCGCGGGAACCAGCGGTGACCTTTTCCGCATGGGCTTCCATCTGGGGGATGATCTCGTAGCCGGCGCGATCGATGAAGAGCGTGCCCTTGGTGCCCTGCAAGAGAACACCGTAACTGCCGAAGCTCTTGTGGCCGGGGTGGCCGTTGGGGCCGTAACTGTTGTGGACCATGGTGGAGTAGCGCACCAGGAGATTACCGGGATACTCCCAGATCACTTCCTGCGTATCGGCGCAATCGCGCGCGTCCTGATAGAACCACCTGCCGCCGGAACTGGTGACTGAGAGCGGCGTATCCACCTGGCAGGCCCAGTGCACGATGTCGATGAGGTGCACGCACCAGTTGGTGAGCTCGCCACCGGCGTAGTCCCAGAAGGCGCGGAAATTGCGGCGGGAAGGATTGTAGGGGATTTTCGGGGCGGGGCCGAGCCAGAGATCCCAGTCGAGTCCTTCGGGCACCGGGGCGTCGGGCGGGTTGCCCATGCCCTTGTTTGAGGACGAATAGTTGTGGTTCCAGCACTGGGCGAAGTGGACCTTGCCGATGCGCCCCTCTTGCACCGCCTGGACGGCGCGCTGGAAGTGGGCGCCGGAGCGCTGCTGAATCCCCACCTGGACGACGCGATTGTGGTGGCGGGCGGATTCCACCATCAGGCGGCCTTCGCGCACGTTGTGGGAGATGGGTTTTTCGACGTAGACATCCTTGCCGGCGGTGCAGGCCTGGATGGTGATGAGCGGATGCCAGTGGTCCGGGGTGGCGACGATGACAGCATCGATGTCCTTGCGGTCAAGGAGGCGGCGATAGTCTGCGACGATCTCGGGCGGCTTTCCGGTGACGAGCCTGGCGGCGGTCTGTGCGTTGGGGCGGAAGACGTCGCAGACGGCGCGGATCTCCACCTCGGGCTGCTTCTGGAAGTCGATGAGGTCGGCGCGGCCCATGCCGCCGCAGCCGATGAGGGCGACTCCGAGTTTGTCGCTGGGCGCGTTGATCTGGGCGGCAGCGGCGGTGACGGCGGGTGTGGCGAGGAAGGTTCTGCGTTTCATGGTTTACCAGCCAACGGGCTTTCCTTTGTTCTGTTCGACAAGCCACTTTTCCAGCGGCTCAAAGTAGGCGCGGACGGCTCCGCCATCGATCTGGCGGGTACCTGCGAGTTTTTCCAGGGCGTCGGGCCAGGGCTTGCTGGCGCCGAGAGTGAGGGCGTCGCTCAAACGTTTTCCGGCTTCCTTGTTCTGGTAGATGGAGCAGCGGTTCACGGGGTCTTTACAGCCGGCGGTCTCGCTAAGAGCCTTGTGGAACTGGAACTGGAGAACGTGGGCGAGAAAGTAGCGCGTGTACGGTACGTTGGCCGGGACGTGGTATTTGGCGCCGGCGTCGAAGAGCTCCTCACCACGGGCAGCGGCAGGCGCGATGCCCTGATACTTCAGGCGCAGGGCCCACCACGCCTGGTTGTACTGTTCGGGTGTGATCTGTCCGGAGTAGACCTTCCAGCGCCATTGATCGATGAGCAGGCCGAAGGGGAGGAATGCGACCTTATCGAGCGCGCTCTGCAGGAGCAGGCCGAGGTCCTTGGAGGGATCCGGCGCCTTCTGAATGAGCCCGAGCTTGACGAGGTACTCGGGCGTGAGCGAGAGGGCGATGGTATCGCCCACGGCCTCGTGGAAGCCGTCGTTGGCGGAGTTGCGGAACAGGAAGGGCTGCTTGTTGTAGGCGCGTTGGTAGTAGTTGTGGCCGAGTTCGTGATGGACGACGTTGAAGTCGTCGGCGGTGATGTCGATGCACATCTTGATGCGCAGATCGTTGTCATTGTCGACGTCCCAAGCGCTGGCGTGGCAGACCACGTCGCGGTCGCGCGGACGTGTGAAGAGGGAGCGTTCCCAGAAGGTCCTGGGCAGCGGCTCGAAGCCGAGCGAACTGAAGAAACCCTCGCCGTACCTGACCATGTCGAGGGCGGTGGTTTTGCGCCGCTTGAGAATCTGTGTGAGGTCGTAGCCGGCATCCGCGTCCTTTGGAGCGAGTAGGGGGTAGAGGTTGTTCCACTGCTGGGCCCAGATGTTGCCGAGGAGATGGGCGGGGATGGGGCCGGACTCCGGAACGGCGTCCTTGCCGTACTTCTCGCGGAGCTTCCAGCGGGTGTAGGCGTGGAGTTGCAGGTAGAGCGGCTTGACCTGCTCCCAGAGACGATCTAGCTCTTTGGCGAAGTCGTCGGGGGGCATGTCGTACTGCGAACGCCAGAGAGCGCCGGTATCGGCGAAGCCCAGTTCCCTCGCACCCTTGTTGGAGAGTTCCACCAGCCGTGCAAAGTCATTCTTCATGGGCGGGGAGATGGTATGCCAGCCGTTCCAGACGTCGAGTAACTGCCTGGGGTCGCGGCTGGAGGCCATGATCTTCGTGATCTCGTCGATGTTCATGCACTTGGACTGGTCGTCTCCGGGGCAGTACTTGCCGCGACCGTAGGCGCCCTCCAGGCCGGTGGCGAGACGGGTGACTTCGGCGGCTTCCTTGGGGTCGGCGGGTGCGGGCAGCGTGAGCGAAAGTTTCAGCAGGAGGAGCTTGCGGCGAAGATCGTCGGGCAGGGTGAGGTTGTCGAAACGCGCGGCCTGCTTGGCGTGTTTGACCTGAGCGCTGATGAGGCGCTCATTGGCCTTGGCCGCGAGGGCCTCGGTGTCTGTGGTGATGAAGTTAGTCTGGACCCAGGCGGCCGTGCCGGCCTCGCTCGCGAGCGCCAGGAGTTGGGTTTCGGCGTCTGTCGCGAATTGGCGGGCCTCGTCGGCCGAGGGCTGGTTGCCGCAGGAGCCCAGGAGGAGTGCGAGCAGGGGAATGAGATAGCGTGGGTTGTCCATCATGGTTAGTCTATGTCAGCCGGCTGACACCTACTTGAAACATATTAGTGTGACTGGCGTCACAAAGCAGACCTTCTTGTGATAAACTCCGAATCGGTTCTTAATGTTCCAGTCCGTACAGGAACAGCGGAAGGGAAGCTTACTATGCTCTCAACTTTTCACAAACGCCTCATCCTCTCTGTGGGAGGAGTGGTTCTTGTCGCCGCCGGGCTTTCGGCCGACCGTACCAACGTCTTCAGCACGATGGACAAAGCGTTCTACGCCGATCAGGCGACGCTTGATTTCGTGCGCCCAGGCCTCGTGGTGACGATCACCAAGGCTGAAATTGCCGCCGATGGCACGACCACGGCTTGGCTGAAGATTGCCGATCCAAAGGGTGTGGGGCTGGATCGCCTGGGCGTCAAGACGCCGGGAACGATCGCCCTGAGCTTCCTGAATACTTACATCCCGGCGGACAAGGACATGTACGTGTCCTACATCACCCGCTCGCGCAGCGGGGGCGGCAACACGGTAACGCAGGCGACTGGTGAGAATACCGGCACCTGGACCGAGCTTGCGCCTGGCGAATATTCCTACAGGTTCCTGAACAAGGCGCCGGCCACGATCGATCGGACGGCTACGCACACGATCGGTGTGTATGGGTCGCGCAACCTGTCGGAGTTTTCGCTGCCGACCAACTACGACGACAACACTTTCAACTTCATACCGGCCGGTGGCGCAGTGACCAAGGTGCGTGACATCGTCCGCACTGCTTCCTGCAACAAATGCCACGACCAGTTGGCGTTCCACGGCGGCTCGCGCCGGACCATGGAACTGTGCATCCTGTGCCACCAGCCGCAGACACCGGATCCGGTGACGCTGAACACGACTGATATGCCGGTGATGATCCACAAGATTCACATGGGCTCCAGTCTGCCGAGCGTGGTAGCGGGCGGGAAGTACATCATCGGCACGACGCATGACTATTCCGACGTTGTGCTCCCTTCGCCGAACATGGCCTGCAAGGTTTGTCACGAGCCCAAGTCTGTCACGGGCGCGACTCAGGATACGAAATGGCAGACCGGGCCGAACCGGGCAGCCTGCGGCGCGTGCCACGACAACGTGAATTTCGATACGGGCCAGAACCACGCGGGTATACCGCAGTTTTCTGACAACCAATGCAAAACCTGTCACCAGCCTCAGGGTGAGCTTGACTTTGACATCTCGATCGCCGGGGCACACACCATTCCGTTGGAATCGACGCTGCTGGCCGGTCTCGTGTTTGATATCACGGGCGCTACCGACGTTGGCGCCGGCAAGAAGCCGACGGTCAACTTCACCGTTAAGGACAAGAAGGGTAATCCGGTCGATATCTCGAAGCTGACCAATCTGCGCATGTACAGCGGCGGGCCCACCAGTGACGTTGCCGGTTACGTTCGCGAGGACGTTCGTGCGGCAGTTGGCCCCGGCGACGGGCGCTACTTCTGGACGTTTGCCGCCGCCATTCCGGCCACGGCCAAGGGCAGCTGGCAGTTCGGAATCGAAGGCTACCGAACGACCATCGTGCTGGAAGGTACGCAACAACAGCGCAGCATCCGCGACTACGGCATCAATGACGTGTACTACGCCGGCCTGGACGGCGCTCCGGCCACACAGCGGCGGGCCGTGGCCTCCACCGCCACCTGCAACAAGTGCCACTACTCGCTGGAGTTCCACGGCGGCAATCGCAACACTGTCGAGATGTGCTCGTTCTGCCACATGCCGAGTCTGACCGAGCCGGAGAACGGCAAGGACAAGAGCTGGAACATGGTGAACATGATCCACCGGTCCCACGCCGAGGAAGTCCGCTACCCGGGCAGACTGGCCAACTGCAACCAGTGCCACATCGGCAACTCGCAGACGCCGCCGCTGGACGCCGGGCTGCTGCCGGTGAAGGATGGCATGGCTCCGTATACACCGGTGCCGCCAACGACCAACGCCTGCATGTCGTGTCACAATACGGCGGATGCATGGAGCCACGCGAAGTCCAACACCACCGCGCTTGGTGAGAGCTGCGCGGTTTGCCACGGCAACAACAAGGAGTACGCCGTGAGTAAGGTCCACGCACAGTAGGAACTGGGGGCTTCGCCCCCCACAACATTTCAGGTAGAAAATGTTTGCGTTGGGTCTCGACCGGAACTAGAATGGAGCAGTAGAGAGTTCTCGTACTACTTCCGTTCACTCTCCGAGAAGAGGCCCACTCCGCCTCATCTTCTTCTAGCCGCCGGCCACTGTTGCTTGCAACGCTGGCCGGCTCTTTTCTTTGTGGAGCGCGCTTTTACGGGTGGAGCAGGGCCTCGACATGGGCGGTGGTGGCGGCGGCCAGGCCCGTGAGGCTATAGCCTCCTTCGAGAATGCTGAGCAGGCGGGCGCGGGCGCTGCCCGCTGCAGTTTCCATGGCGATCTCTGTGAGCTCGCGGAAATCCTCGTCACGCAGGACGAAGCGGCCGAGCGGGTCGCCGCGGCGGGAATCGAAGCCGGCCGAGAGTATGACGAGATCGGGACGGTAGGCCGCCATGGCGGGCATGAGCCTCTTGCGGAAGGCGCCGGCGGCTTCGGCCTGGCCTGAGCCCGCGGGGGACGGAACGTGGCTTCACTATAGCGCCTGAAGGCGCCGGCCTGGCGGGAGTCAGGATGGCGGCAGCGCCGCGGCATGCCAGCGCCTAGCCGAACGAAGGCGGGGCCCGACCCTTTACAGGCCACCTGGGCTGGGCTAACGTCTGCGGTAACGGCACGGCCCGCGATAACTCCGTGGGAGTAGTGCGTCGCGGCGGGTACGCCCAGGAAAGGAGAACGAAAGATGACGCACGTCCTCTTGCAGCACAGGGTGGAGAGCTACGAGGAATTCCGCGACATCTACGACGCCGACATGCCACACCGTCGACGGCGAGGCTGCAAGGGAGCCCGCTTATTCCGTGCTGTTGACGATCCCAACCTGATGATCATGCTCTTCAAGTGGGAGAGCGTGGAGAGCGCGCGGCGCTTCGCCGATGGCTACGAACTGCACGAGGCCATGAAGTGGGCCAGCGTTGTAGGCGATAATTGGAAGATCGACGTGGTGGAGGAGATCGAGGAGACCGAGGCCTAGGGCCGCTTCGACCTTGGCGCGCTAGGCTCCACCCGCCGAACGGGCGCTTTT
>CAYVDY010000286.1:0-8894 GCA_964450255.1 uncultured Candidatus Solibacter sp.
CGGAGGCGATCATTCCGCAATGAAAGCGCTGCTGATCGACGACGAACGTCTGGCGCGGCTGGAACTGCGCCGGATGCTCTCGGCTCACCCGGAGGTGGAAATCGTGGGTGAGGCCGCCAACGCGGAGGAGGCGGAGATCCTGATTGGGTCGCTGGAACCGGATCTCCTTTTCCTGGACGTTCAAATGCCGGGCCGCAGCGGCTTCGACCTGCTCTCCTCACTGGACCGGGCGCCGCGGGTCATCTTCGTTACCGCTTACGACGAGCACGCTCTCCGCGCCTTTGAGTTTTCGGCGATTGATTATCTGCTCAAACCGGTGGCTCCGGCCCGTCTGGCAGCGGCGCTCGGGCGTGTGCCGGCCGGACCACCGTCCGCGGGTTCCGCCGGGGGCCATATGCCGCCCACGCAGCAGATCTTCGTACGCGACGGCGACCGCTGCTGGTTCGTGCGCCTCTCTGAGATCGCGCTCTTCGAATCCGAAGGCAACTACACGCGGCTCTACTTCGCCGGCCACCGCCCACTGATCGCGCGATCGCTGGCTTATCTGGAGGCCCGGCTGGATCCTCAGATGTTCTTCCGTGCCTCCCGCCAGCATATCGTCAACCTCGGCGCCATCGCGCACATCGAACCGGCGGTTGACGGCGGGTACGAGATATCGCTCACCACGGGACCGAGTGTCAGCATGTCGCGCCGCCGGGCGCAGGAGTTTCGGGTAAGAATGTTAATCTAGGGAACACCTTATGAAGCTGACAGCGATTCAACGTTTCCTGCTGATGGCGGCGACCTGCGCAATCACCGCGTATTCCCAACAAACCTCTCCGGCCTCGGCCGTGGTGAGCAAATCCACCACCGCCATTGGCTACCAGGTTGGCGGCGGATCCACGAAAGTTGGCCTGAAGGGAACGTCGATCCTTCCCCAGGCGGCCGGCGAGGCCAAGGTGCAGGCGCGTAGCGGCGTCACCGACATCGAGGTCAAACTGACCGGCCTCGGCTCACCCACCAAACTTGGCACGGAATTCCTCACCTACGTCCTTTGGGCGGTCTCAACGGAAGGCCGGACGGCGAACATCGGGGAGATCGTTGTGGACAAGAATGGCGCGGGCAAGCTGGCCACCAGCGCTCAGATGCAGACGTTTTCGCTGATCGTGACGGCCGAGCCCTATTTCTCCGTCCGCCAGCCCAGCGAGATGGTGGTGGCAGAGAACTTCACTTTGAAGAACACCAAGGGGAAGATCTTCCCTGTCGGCGACTACAAACTGATGCAGCGAGCGCAGTACGCCAAGCGGGACAACCCGCTCTCGCTTTCACTGGACCTGAAGAACGTACCGCTGGAGATGTACCAGGCGCGTAACGCCGTCGAGATCGCAAAGTCAAGGCTGTCGGACAAGTACGCTTCAGACATTCTGAGCAAGGCCGAAGCCAGCCTCAAGATGGCTGAGAACGCCCTCGCCAACAAGGCGAACAAGAAGGAGATCGTCTCCACCGCGCGTCAGGCAGTGCAGTTCTCGGAAGACGCCCGCACACTTTCGGTGCAGCGTCAGGACGACGAACGGATCGCCAATGAGAAGGCCGCTGCTGCCGCCAAGGCCAGGGCCGAGGCTGAAGCCAAGGCAGCCGCCGAAGCGGCCGAGGCACAGCGTGTTGCCAACGCCAAAGCCGCCGAGGCACAGCGTGCCGCCGACGCCAGAGCCGCCGCCGCGCGGCAGCAGGCCGAAGCCGAGGCACGCCGGCAGGCCGAACTCACCGCCGCCCGCGAGGCTCAGATGAAGGCCGAATCCGACGCCGCCGCCGCAAGAGCGAAAGCGGAAGCAGACATATTGGCCGCCAAAGGCGCAGCCGCGAAGGCCGAGGCCGAACGCGCCCGTAAAGCCGCCGAAGACCTCCGTGCCCAACTGCTGGATCAGTTCAGCCGAATCCTCGAAACCCGCGATACGCCCCGCGGCTTGGTGGTGAATATGGCTGACGTTCTCTTCGACACCGGCAAGTTCAACCTGCGCCCGGCGACCCGGGAGAAGCTAGCCCGCCTGGGCGGCATCGTTCTGGGGCACCCTGGGTTGAGCCTGGAGATCGAGGGTCACACCGATAGCACAGGCAGCGACGAGTTGAATCAGAAACTCTCTGAGCAGCGCGCCGAGACTACGCGGGCCTATCTCATTCAGCAGGGTCTGCCGGCGGAGAAGGTCACGGCGAAGGGGTTCGGCAAGACCATGCCCGTGGCGGAAAACGCCACGGCAGCCGGCCGCCAGCAGAATCGCCGGGTGGAGATCATTGTGTCGGGCGAAGTGATCGGCACCAAGATCGGCGCCCGCTGACCTATCGTCACAAAGCCGGCGATCCGGAAGTGCCGGGGCGCCGGCTTCGTCGTCACTGCCCCAGCACCATTCGGACCTTGGCGGCCAATTGCTCGGGACTGAAAGGCTTGTGAATGAAATGCATGTCGTCATCCTGGACGACATGCTGCACGATGACGTCATCGGTGTAGCCCGACATGAACATCACGTTGACCCCTGGCTGGAGTTTCTCCAGTTCGTCGGCCAGTTCGCGCCCGCTGCCGTTGGGCATGACGACGTCGGTTAGTACCAGATCGATGCGGCCCTGCTGTTGCTGGAAGAGCGCCAACGCCGGCCCCATGCCGGTCGCCATGATCACCCGGTAGCCAAACGTCGTCAGCACATCGACGACATAAGTGAGAACATCCGGCTGGTCTTCCACAACCAGTACGGTCTCATTGCCCCCAAGACTCGGGATGGCCGCCGACTCCTCGGTCAGTGTTCCGGGCTCCTCCACAATGGGTAGGTAGATCTGGAAGCTTGTCCCCCGGCCAGGTTCGCTCTGCACATCGACATAGCCGCCGCTCTGTGCCACGACGCCGTGAACCATCGACAGACCGAGCCCCGTCCCTTTGCCCACTGCCTTGGTGGTGAAGAAGGGCTCGAAGATGCTCCGTTTTGTTTCGTCGTCCATGCCGACGCCGTTATCGGTCACTTTCAAAGTGACGTACCGGCCCGCGGAGTGTTCTTCACGCTGCTCCATCTCCACATCGGCTGTCTCAATCAGCACTCTGCCGCCGTTCGGCATGGCGTCCCGCGCGTTCACGACCAGATTCAGGATCACGTGTTGCAGTTGATGCGGGTCCGCGCTCACCATGGCCGCCGTGGCATTCAATTCGACTCGCAGCTCGATGTGTTCACCCACGAGACGGGTGAGCATGGATTGCGTTTCGCTGACGGCTCGATTCAGGTCCAGCACCTGGGGCTGCAGAACCTGCTTGCGGCTGAAGGCGAGCAATTGATGGGTTAAGCCTTCGGCTCGTTCTCCGGCCTTCAGGATCGCCTCCAGGCTGCTTCGATTCGGATCGTCAGGACCCAACCGGGCCAGCAACAACTCGCTGTGACCGTTGATGACCGTGAGCACGTTGTTGAAGTCGTGAGCCACGCCGCCGGCCAGCCGTCCTACGGATTCCATCTTCTGCGCCTGCATCAACTGAGCGGAGAGCCTCTCCCGCTCCGCTTCGGCGCGGTTGCGTTCGGTGAGATCGCGGAAGGCGCCGAGGATCAGCTCCGTGCCTGAGCTGTCGCGCATCCGGTTGGAGACTATCTCGACTGGAATGCGCTGCCCGTCCCGTTGCATCACGCGATGGAGGGACACAGAGGATTCGCCGTGATCTCTTTCGAAACTGGCGCGGGCCAACAGGACATCCTCAGGCGGATGCAATTCAGCTTGGTGCATCGTTTGGATCTCCGCCAGCGAACGCCCAACCAGGGCTTGCGCCGCCGGATTTGCATCGACGAGCATGCCGCTATCGGAGTCCGCCATAAACAGGGCATCGCGAGACGATTCGAAGACGGCCCGATAGCGCAGTTCGCTCTCCCGGAGCGCTACTTCGGCCTTTCTGCGTTCGGTGATGTCCTGAATGGTTCCGTACATGGTCAGCGGGCGCCCGTCGGGATCGAACTCCAGTCTGCCGAGCCCATGGACCCATCGCTCCGCCTGGTCGTTCCGGCGGATGATCCGGTACTCTCTGTCGAACCTCCTCCCCTGGCCAATGACTTCGTGCTGGAGGTAATCCACCATCATTTCGCGGTCCTCGGGATGGATCAGAGCAGACCATGATTCAACAGTGTGTTCGTAAGTCTCCTGAATACCGAACAACTCCTCAAGCACCGCCGAACTGGACCACGCTCCGGTGGCGAGATTCAACACGTAGCTTCCTAAACCCGCAATCACCTGCGATTCGCGAAGCACACGGTCGCTTTCGAGCAACGCGGCTTCGGCGAGCTTGCGTTCGGTGATGTCCACCAGTCCGCCGAAGGTTTGCGTCATTCGGCGATCGCCGGGCGACGGGATACACTCCGCGGAGGATGCCAGCCAGCGGATGGAGCCGTCCCTGTGGCGCACGCGGAGCTCGCAGGATCCCGAGGAACCCGGCGCCAGACCTTTTACCTGCCTCTCGAAAAGAGGACGGTCCTCTTCCACGACGAGCGCGCCCCAGCATTGCATCGCCTTCAGTTCATCCGCGGAATAGCCGGTGATCCGCTACGACGCGCCGGTGAGCCACTCGATCGAATGGTCACCGGATTCCGCTGTCCGGCACCCATAGGCGACATCCGACATCGCCGAAGAAACCCTGCGGTAGCGCACCTCACTCTCCCGAAGGGCATTCTCGACGCGCCGGCGTTCGGTGACGTCGGTGTGAGAAACAAGAACGGTACCCGGGCGGCCGAGGAATGGCAGCACGCGCATTGCAAACCACCTCTGCTCGCCGGGGGAATGGCAGGGGTATTGAATCTCGAAACGTGGGAGACGGCCCAGTTGCACGTGGCGCAGGCCTTCATAGGCCTCTTCCGCGGACTGAATGTCGCCCGCACCCGGCACGCACGCCCGGAAGTAGTTTGCCCCGGGGCCCCACGTCCCCTCCTGAGTTCCGGGATTCTCCCTGGCGAACTGACGCCACGAACTGTTCACGTCGAGAATCCATCCATCGGGATCCACCACGGCGAGGTAAGCGTCGGTCGAGTCAAAGACGCCTCGTGCGAAATCCACCTGATGGCTCAGTGCCAGTTCATTGAGCTTGGTCTTCGTGATGTCGAGGCTGATGCCAACCATTTGGTCGGGCTTGCCGTCGGAATCACGATAGAGTTGACCGTACCCGGCAATCCATCTGAGCCCGTCGGCCGACAGATACTGAATACTAAGCCGCCCATCCAGATTGGATGGTTCCAACGATTTGTGAAACTCCTGAAGCACCCGCTCGCGGTCGGCCGGGTGCACAGACTGAAGCCACGCTTCCAAGGAAGGTTCGGTAGTGGCGGGATCCAAACCGTACAGGAGGGAGGTTTCGGCGGACCAGTGGGACTTCCCAGTCTTTGCATCCCACCGGAACACTCCGAAGCGCGCGGCCAGTTGGGCGGCGCTGACGACCTTTTGAAACTGGTCCAACTGCTCCGTCACCGCTTTGAGCGCGGAAATGTCGCGCAATGTCCATAGGGCGTGCGTGACGGTACCGGAGGTGTCGCTGATTGGTGTGACAGTGAGTTCGAGGGCGGAGGATTCATCGCTCCCGCGCCTCCGGGTGACTTCACCCGTCCAACTCGCGCCTTCGTTCGCGGCGCGGTGAAGAGCGGCGAGAACCTCGGGACTCGATGCGTCCTCGAACAACGACCCGATGCTCCACCCCACAATCTCTTTCCCCGTCAGTGAAGCGCATTGGGCATTGGCCCAGCGGATCACACCTTGGCGATCGGTGATCGCCGCCGCCGTTGGGAACGCCGAGAGAACTGGAACCAGAGCAGCAACTTCGAAAGGATGAGCCATGAATCGGACCCCCGAGTCGAATACTCCGCCATTCTACTCCCATGCGTGAAGATATGGCCGGGCTACTCAGTGGACGCTGCGGACGACCATCCGGACTGCGCCCTGGATTGTCAGGCCGGCTCTTGGATGCAGTGTCGGATACGCGGCGTTTTCGGCCTTGAGATACCACTGTCCGCGCAGGAGGACGAGCCGTTTGAGGGTACTTTCGCCGTCGATCAGCGCGGCCACGATCTGCCCAGCGCGCGGCGACGGCGCCGGTTCAATGACGACCAGATCGCCGTCCAGAATCCCCGCGTCCTGCATGGAGTCGCCGCGGACCTTCAACAGGAAGCAGCCTTCTCTCGGCCGGAATCCCAGCATCGCTTCGTCAAATACGATGGAGCCCTCCGCCGCGCCGGCCTGAAACTCGACGGGCACCCCGGCCGGAATGTGCCCGAACATTGGAAGCCGGTGCAATGCCGGAGGGGGCGCGGCGTTTTCATCGGCTACGATGTCGATCTGGCGTGAGCCGCGCTCGGCGCGCCGGATGATGCCCTTGGTTTCCAGCGCGTGCAGGTGCCCGGCGACCCCGTTGGGACTCTTGATGCCAAAGTGCCGCTGGATCTCCGGGATGGACGGCGAGCAGCCGTTTTCGCGCCGAAATGCGACGATGTAGTCATAGATCTCACGCTGGCGATCAGTGAGAGTCATAGTATAAGTATTTACACGTTCACTCCATGGTGTCAACATGCTTCTCGCCTTCCTGCTAGCCGCACAAATCAGTGCCTGCGTACCGATGCGCTGGGCGTGGAGCGACACTGGGTCGCTGAACATGCTGGAGGGATCGGCGATCACGTGTCTGGTGGTGCCGGACGAGGGGACGGCCAGCCAACTGCGCGAGGGTGCCAAGGCCCGTGGGCTGCAGGTGTTGGTGGAGGGCAATGACCTCCAAACCGTCCTGCGCCGTGCAGACGTTCGCCCTGCGGCGCTGGTGGCGGTGGAACAGGGGCTGTGGCCGGGCGTGCGGGCCGAGAAGGCGGGCAGCACCGAGGCGCGGCCCACCGGGGCGCCGTGGGTGGAGACCAACACCGGTTACCTGCGCTATCTGCGCGCGTCGCTTGGACCGGGGCCGCAGATCTGGCTGACCAACCGGCCGCCGGAAAGGCAGGTACTGAATGGCCAGCGTTATGTGCAGGCCATTGGCGACGCGGCCATGTCGGGCGCCAAGTGGATGGTGACGCTGGATAGCGGCTTCACGGAGCTGATGCGCCAACGTGACCCGCGAATTCAGGACTCCTGGAAGCGCATCAACGACGCGCTGCGGTTTTACGAGACAAATCGGCGCATGGTGGAAGCACCGGACTACAGCGCGCTGGCGCTGCTGGAGGATCCATCGTCCGGCGCGCTGATGTCGGGTGGGATCGTCGATATGATTGCCGCCAAGCATATTCCGCTGCAGGTGCTGCCGACAGCGAAGCTGCAGGCCGGCGCAATCGGCGACGCGAAGACGCTGCTGAACATCGATCCGGCCGGTCTCAGCGAGGAGCAGAAGGAAACGCTCAAGGCGGTTTCGCGCTCCGGCGTGTCGCTGGTCAACGGGCCTCCCGGATGGCGGATCAGCGTGCCGGAAACGGCCATCACGTTTCCCGAGGATCAGGTGAAGAAGCTGGACGAAGTGTGGCGCGGCGTGAACAGCTTCATCTGGGGGAAGAACTTCGCCGTGCGGGTCTTCGGCGCGCATAGCGTGTTGTCCAACCTGAAGCGACTGGACGACGGGCGGCTGGCGCTGCATCTGGTGAACTTCTCGGACTACCCGGTGGAGAACATCGCGATCCACACCGCGGGCCCGTTTGAGGCGGCCACGCTGCTGACGCCGCGCGGTCCGCGCAAGGTGGAAGCCTACAAGCTGGAAGAGGGCATGGGCATCGACGTCGATAAGCTGGAAGACGTCGGGATTCTGGTGATCACGGGATTTCAGCCGAAACGGTAGAGCGCGTCTTCGAGCTTCAGACCGCGTACGTCGATCTGCTTGAGGTCGGCAGATCCGAGGCCCAACTGTTCCGCCAACAGCAGTGTGTTGTCGCAGGTCTTGAAGACACCCTCTCCGCGCGGAGCACGCGGATCGTAGCCCATGGCGGCCGTTGCGACGGTATCAGTGGAGAGTGCGTTCGTGCCCAGCAGGAGAATCCCCGGCCGCACCGGCTTGACTCCGCGATTCCACGGGCCCTCACCCCCAACGATGGTCTCCACGCCGTCGATGAATGCGATGTCGATGGGGCGGGCGGCGTTGAGCTCGGCCGTGATGCGCGGCATGCGGTAGCCCGGATTGCGCGAGGATTGCGGATTCACCTCGGCGGGCGATGACTTTGCCGGCTGCCGTTTGCCGAGGTGACAGGTATCGACGCGCCCCTTCGCGGGACTCTCATTGGGCTCGTCAAGCCCGGCATCGTCGCCGTAGATCGACGCCGGCGTGATGCCAAAGATGTTCTTCATCGAGAGCGTCACGCCGCAGGTCTCGTGGTTTTTCAATTTCGCCATGGAGACGAAAACGTCGGTCTGCTCAAAAACGGGGTGCAGGTCATAGGCCGGAAAGACCAGGCCGCCGCCGGCGACCTTGAAGCGCGAATACTGCTTGTGACCGCCGGTGAGCCCGTTGGTGTTGACGAACTCCACGGACTTGGCGGCACTCTTCAGGGACCGGACGTTCCACCCGGATTCCAGCAGGTACTCTTCCAGCGGCCCGGCAGTTCCCCAGCAGCTTTCGACGAACCGCACGCGGCGGGCGCCGGCGCGGTCCAGCAGGCTCGCCATGGCGGCGGCGGTCTTCGGGTGGGTGTAGTGCGTCGACCCCAGCGCGCGGCCCTGGATGCGCAGCGCGGGGCTTCCGGTGAGGTTCAGCTTGACGGTGACGGACTTGCCCTGCACCAGCTTGGATAGACCGCCGAGCTGATCGAACATGCCGGAGAGGATCGCGGTGAGGTCTTCGTCGTATGAACTGCAGCGCGCGATGCTGACCGGCCACGAGGGCAGCGCGTAAGCCTGAGCCGCCACCGACGTTCCCACAGCGGCGAACAGTTCTCTTCGGATGATTGCTCACATGG
>CAYVDY010000287.1:0-8823 GCA_964450255.1 uncultured Candidatus Solibacter sp.
TGAACAGGATTGGACGCGCGGCTCACGATACAGAGGCGATTGGCCAGCCAGGGATCGGCCACATGCAGCCACTTGCGGCGTTCGGGCGTATCGGTAGCAGCCGGCCAAAGATCCACAAGACCCTGATGGAAAGCGTCATCCACCTGCAGATTCGTTTCAATGAACTGCAGCGCAATGCCCTTGCGCCGCGCGGCCTCCGTCAGCACCTCTACTGCCAGGCCGGCCGGGGGCTTACCTGGCGTCAGGACGTTATACGGCGGGGCATGATCCACGCCCACGCGATAGACGCGCTGCCGGATGGCGCGATCCCTCGTGAGGAACCACATCGCGCCGGCGACGCCGAGGATTGCGACTAGAGCCAACACAGCCGATGCTGTTCGGCGCCGAGGCCAGACGCCTGGCGATGAATCTTCACTGCCTGCCATATTTGCTCCGCAACCTATTCTCGCCCGTTTCGCCACGCGATTACGCAATACCCTGCCACAATAGTGATATGTCGGGAAAGAAACAGAAGCAGGCCAAGTCAGCAGCGGCCGAACCCGTCGTCTCGCTGACAGACCCCGCGCTCTATGTGAACCGGGAACTCAGTTTGCTGGCGTTCCAGCGCCGCGTCCTCGAAGAAGCGCAGGACCCCACGCACCCCCTGCTGGAGCGGGTCAAGTTCCTCTCCATCCTGGGCTCCAACCTCGACGAGTTCTTCATGGTCCGCGTGGCCGGCTTGATGAATCAGCAGGAATCCGGCATCCTCGACACCGGGCCCGACGGCATGACGCCGGCCCAGCAGCTGGACGCCATCCGCAAGCGCTTCGAGAGCCTGATCTCGGAAGCGCACGTCTGCCGCCGTGCACTGCTGGCCGAGTTGCACACGCAGGGCATCCAGATCCTCGATTACGCTCAGTTGAACGAGACGCAACGCGAACAGGCGGGACGTTACTTCGAGGAGACCATTTATCCCATCCTCACGCCGCTCGCCTTCGATCCCGGCCGCCCCTTCCCGCATATCTCCAACCTCAGCCTGAACCTCTCCGTGCTGATCCGCGACCCCGACGGCCACGAGCACTTCGCCCGCTTGAAGGTGCCCGACACCATCGATCAGCTCGTTCCGCTGCATAGCTTTTCGCGCAAGCGCAACGGCAAGCCGCTGGCCTTCGTCTGGATTGAGGAGGTAATCCAGGCTAATCTCTCGGCGCTCTTCCCCGGCATGCAGATCGTCGAATCCCACCCCTTCCACGTCACTCGCGACGCGGAGATGGCTATTCAGGAACTCGAGGCGGAGGACTTGCTGGAAACCGTCGAAGAGGGCGTTCGGCAGCGCCGCTTCGGCGCGGTGGTGCGCCTGAAAGTTCCCAAAGGCATGCCGGATCGCCTGCTGGATATTCTCGTCACGAACCTTGAGATCGACAACTCCGAGGTCTATCGCATCGAGGGACCATTGTCTATGGTGCGGCTGCGCCACCTCTGCAAACTCGACCGTCCCGATCTGAAGGATGTGCCGTTCACCCCGGCGCCGCTGAAGTCCATCACCGACGACGAGGACATCTTCAGCATCATCCGGCGCGGCGACAACCTGCTGCATCAGCCTTTCGACAGTTTCCAACCCGTGGTGGATTTCCTACGCACCGCCGCGCGCGACGCCAACGTGCTCGCCATCAAGATGACGCTCTATCGAGTCGGCCGCAATGCGCCCGTAGTAGAGGCGCTGCTGGAAGCCAACGAGAACGGCAAGCAGGTGGCCGTGCTGGTGGAATTGAAGGCGCGGTTCGACGAAGAGTCCAACATCGAGTGGGCGCGCGCGCTGGAAAAAGAGGGCGTGCACGTCGTCTATGGCCTGGTCGGCATGAAGGTGCACAGCAAAGTCGCGATGGTGGTTCGCCGCGAAGGGACCGTGATGCGCCGTTATGTCCATCTCGCCACGGGCAACTACAACGCCGTCACAGCATATCTCTACACGGACCTTGGCTTCTTCACCTGCGATGAGGAGATCGGCGGCGATTGCAGCGACCTGTTCAACTACCTCACCGGCTACTCCGCGAAATCCGACTACCGGAAACTGCTTGTAGCGCCCATCAACCTGCGCAAGCAGCTCGAACAAATGATCGGGCGGGAGATTGAGCACGCCAAGGCCGGCCGCGAGGCGCGCCTCATCTTCAAGGTGAATGCGCTGGTAGACTCGCGCATCATTCGCCTGCTCTACCAGGCGTCACAGGCCGGCGTGAAAGTGGATCTGCTCTGCCGCGGCATCTGCTGCCTGCGGCCCGGCATCGCCGGCATCAGCGACAACATCCGGGTGACCAGCGTCGTGGGCCGGTTCCTGGAACACAGCCGCATTTTCTATTTCCGCAACAATGGCGAAGAGCAGATTTACCTGGGCTCGGCAGACCTGATGCCCCGCAACATCAACCGCCGTGTCGAGACGCTGTTCCCGATCGCGCGGCCCCCGCTGATCCGGCAGATCCGCGATAAAATTCTGTCAGTCTATCTGGCCGACAATGAGAAGGGCCGCAGGATGAAAGCCGACGGATCCTACGAACGCATTCCACGCAAGGAAGGCGAGAAGGTAGTCAACGCGCAAACGGCGTTGCTGAGAAGCCGGTGCTTGAAAACGTAAACCTCAAACTGAAGCTATCCCGCAAGGAATACAAAGAGGTGCTGCCGTCGCTGCAGAGCCGCCTCTACGACCTGCAAAAGGCGTGCTGGGACCACCGCATTCCCTCCATTGTGGTCTTTGAGGGCTGGGACGCGGCCGGCAAGGGCGGCTGCATCTCCACGCTCACTCAGCGGTTGGATCCGCGCGGGTTCAAGCTCTACTCCATCCACGAGCCGCGCACCTTCGAACAGTGCAATCCCTGGTTGTGGCGTTTCTGGCTCAAGGTGCCGAACCACGGTGAAATGGTGATCTTCGATCACTCCTGGTACCATCGCCTGCTGGACGAACGGGTCAACCGGACCGTGCCCGTCAAGACGTGGCGGCAAGCCTTCAAGGACATCCCTGAGTTCGAGCGCATGCTGGCCGACGACGGCGCGGTGATCCTCAAGTTCTGGTTCCACATCAGTGCCAAGCAGCAGGCAAAGCGCTTCCGCACCATCCAGAAGGACCCGCTGGAAAGCTGGCGCGTCACTCCGCAGGACTGGCAGCGCCACGCCCAGTACGCCAAGTACCTGGAGGCCGCCGAAGAGATGCTGGAGCTGACCGAGGGTGAATTCGCGCCCTGGACCATCGTCGAGGCCACGTCGCGCTGGCACGCGAGAGTGAAGGTCTTTCAGACCATCATCCGTGCCCTCGAAGATGCGCTCGGCGACAAAGCGCCGCCGGTTCGCGCCGCCGGCTCCGAAACGGAGAGTGAGTGATGCTGCGGACACTGGATTTGAGTCTGAAACTCGAGCGCGCCGAGTACGACGTGCAACTCACGCGCCGCCAGATCCAGTTGCGCGAGCTCGGCTGGCAGATCTATCAGCAGAAGCGCCCCGTGGTGTTGGTGTTCGAAGGTTGGGATGCGGCGGGCAAGGGCGGCATCATCAAGCGCATCACTGAGAAGGTCGATCCCCGGGGCTACGTCGTTTATCCCATCAGCGCTCCCCACGGCGAGGACAAGACGCGCCACTACCTCTACCGCTTCTGGCGCCGCCTGCCGGAGCGCGGCCAGATCGCGGTATTTGATCGTTCCTGGTATGGCCGCGTGCTGGTGGAGCGCGTCGAAGGATTCTGCTCCCCTCCCGAGTGGAAGCGCGCCTACAAGGAGATCAATTCCTTTGAGCGCCAGCTGCACGATTCCGGCGCCATCCTCGCCAAGTTCTGGGTTCAGATCTCGCGGGAGGAGCAACTGCGCCGCTTCGAGGAGCGGCAGCGCATTGGCTACAAGGCCTGGAAGCTGACCGATGAGGATTGGCGCAACCGCGCCAAGTGGAGCGACTACGAAGAGGCCGTCCGCGAGATGCTGCTGAAGACCGGCACGCGTCCCGCTCCCTGGACTCTGGTCGAAGGCAACGACAAATACTGGGCGCGCGTGAAGGTGCTCTCCCGCCTGGTTGAGCTCCTCTCACGCGAACTCGGATACAAACCGCAGGACCCCCTGAAATAGCCTGCAGGGGCTGCCACTTGCGCTGCCCCCCCGCAATAGGGCAACCTGGAAGGTTTCCTTACCGTATTTCTTCCCGCTGGCGGTGACATGAAGGTTCGCGTGCTTTACCACGATCATTGTTTCGACGGCGCCGCATCAGCGGCCTACTTCAGCCGGTTCGCCTCGGACCGTTTCGGCCCCGGCGCCGAATTCCACTACACCGGCATGGCCCACAAGGCTTCCCAGTTGTTTGAGGAGTCCCTGTTCGACGGCGACGAGAACGCCATCGTCGATTTTAAGTACTCCAATAGCGACCGCGTCACGTGGTGGTTCGATCATCATCAGAGCGCCTTCCTCTCTCACGAGGACCAGCTGGACTATGAGCGGAAGAAGGATCATCGCCGGTACTACTTCGATCCGAAGTACCGATCCTGCACGGAGTTCATCGCCCACATCGGCCGCACCGTCTACGGCTACGAAGCCGACGGGCTCGCCGATCTGGTGCACTGGGCGGGTATCATCGACGGAGCGAACTACGGAAGCGCCGATGAGGCCGTGCACATGAAGGAACCGGCGATGAAGCTGACACTGGTGATCGAAGCGGTCAAGGGCTCGGAGATGGTGCAGAACGTGATCCGCATGATGCAGCACCAGTCTCTGTCCGAGATCATGGCGAACCCGGAGGTGCAGTCGGTGTTCCAACCGCTCTGGGAGCGCCACCTCAGTTCCATCGATGTCATCCGTCAGACGGGCCACTGCGCTGGCGGGGTCATCTTTTTCGACGTCGCCGACTTCGAGATGGAGGGTTACAACAAATTTGTGCCCTACTCGCTCTTCCCGCAGGCCACCTACACGGTCTCGGTGAGCCGGGCCAGCTTCCGAACCAAGGTGAGTGTGGGATCCAATCCATGGGCGCCAGCGGAGCCCACACACAACCTGGCCAGCATCTGCGAGCGCTATGGCGGAGGCGGCCATCCCAGAGTGGGCGCCATCAGCTTCGAGCGCGATCAGTTGGAAGAGGCGCGTCGCGTGGCCCACGAAGTGGTGGCGGAGTTGCGCGGTTAGCCTGGGTCAGCGCTTTGGATCGATCGCGCAGACGGGCGAGCCGAACCAGTGGCGGTGCCGTGCCACCCAGTGATAGACGATCCGCGTAAGGGGCTGGCAGGCGGCAAGGAGTGCGGCAGTGCCGCCGCGCCCGGCGGCGCGCAGTGCGCGGATCATGGCCTCGCTGCCGCCGAATACCGCGCCCTCGGCGCTGATCCACAGGATCTGGCCCGCCATGGTTTCACGGATCGCTTCCGGGAGAGAATCGGAGACTTCCTGCCTGGGCCGCACGCTGATCGGGTTCCGCGCATACCACTGGAAACGCGCGACGGAATTGCGGCAGAAACCGCAAGTGCCATCCCACAAGAGGACGGCCCGCGGGCTTTCCACCACAACGCCTGGAAGTGTTTCGGGCGGATTCACTGGCCGGAAGTGGTGATCTTCACCAGGGGCTGCTCCGGCGCCTCGTACGGGCGCGAGTCCGGCAGTGTCTGCGGAGCGCGCCAGAAATCGAAGTAGGAGACGTAGTGCACGCAACTGACGGTGCAGTGCGGTGCGCAAGCCTTTTCGGTGGTGTATTCGCGGCGAATATCATCCACACTGTAGCCGGTGAGCGGCTTGCCGGGGTATCCGCGCTGCTGGCTGCAGTAGTGCACCAGTCCGTCTTCGCAGATGTAAACGTAGCGGGCGCCGGCGCGGCACCGCCAGTTGTTCGGCTCGCCCTTCGCGATGTTTTCCTGGAAGAAATTGAGCTGCGAGAAGTTGCGTTTCTCCAGGCCCTTCACTGCCAGGTAGATCTCCCGCTCCTTCGGCGAGAGCGGCTTCAACTGCCCGCTGCCGTCGTGGATGATCCCGATGGTGGAGGAGAACCCCAGGTGTATAGCGCGCTTGGCAATCACGAGCGCATCGTCTTCATTCTTCACGCCGCCGCCCACCACTGAGTTGATATTGACGTGGAACAGAGCGTGGCGGGCAAGCAACTGCAGCTTCCGGTCCAGCACCTTGAGGCTCTTCTTCGAGACTACATCCGGCTGGACGTTGTCGATGGAGATTTGCATGTGGTCCAGGCCGGCGCGATTGAGGCGCTCGATGCGTTCGGCGGTCAGCAGGTAGCCATTGGTGATCAGGCCGGTGATGGCGCCCGTGGAGCGGATGCGTGTGATGATCTGATCGAGGTCCGGATGCAGCAGCGGTTCTCCACCGCTGATGGTGATGATGCCCGTGCCGAGCCTGCCCAGGTTGTCGACGCGTTCCAGCATCACGTCGGTATCAACGGGCTTGGAGAAGTCGTCAAACTCGTTGCAGTAGGTACACGCCAGATTGCAGCGCCGTATCGGGATGATATGCGCCATGATGGGGTGGTCCTTGTGCAGGGCGCCCCAGGCAATCATTTTCAATTCACGGAGCCTGCGTTTGAGCGCTGCCCAGTCGCGGCGGGCCCCGAAGACGTGGTCCGACATGAGAAGTTCACCCTATTACAACAGATGATCCCCGCCATTGGGACGTTTCAGCATCCGGCTGGCGGGATCGCGGGTTGAACGGCGCTTTTCGAGGGCTGAACGAAATCGCGGGCCGGCTACTGTTTCTTGGCCGGGGGCTTCGGTTCCGTCGTCTTGTCCACTTCGTCGCCGAAGGTGATGGTGGATTCGGCGCGGAACTGCTTGTAGTCCTTGTAGGTGATCACCATCTTGATGGGCACCGGACCAGCCTCGAAATTGAGCGTGTCGTTGGAGACCGTGTACGTGGGAAACCAGTACTTGCCGTCGATCTGCTCCCGGTATGTCTCGAACTTGGGGAATCGCTGGGAGGCGATCTTCTTGCCGACGCCGACGCCGCGTCCGTATGTCTTGACGATCTGAAGGTCGCGATCGTCCACCCAGATCAGGCCGCCAAAGTAGCGCAGGCCCTCGACCATCTTCTTCGGCTTCACGGAGAAGACGTAGCATTCGACTTCGTCCACGGCTTCGCGGCCCAGATAGCGGATGTGATAATTTGCCTGATCTTTCGTCGTCAGTACGAACGGCTGGATATTGCGAATATCCTGCTCGTCCTCCGCCGTCATCTGGACGCGCTGCAGGGTGTTCATCGGGGCGTAAGTGACACGCTCGGTGCGCTTGCCTTCAGCGGTGAAGACGATGTCGGCCTCCATCTCCAACTTGCCCGATGCGCGTCCGCCGGGGCCTAGCTCTTCGAACTTGTAGCGCTGCCGGTAAGTGTAGTTCTCGCGGGCGCGGGCGAACTCAGTTTCCTTGGCGGCGAACTTGTCGATGATCGCCTGGATCTCAGACTCACTGGGCGGGGCTGACCGGTCTGCTGACCAGCCCGGGATACACGCTATCGCGGCCAGAAGGAGGAATCGCATATCTTCACCTGCTAACTACACTATGGATGATCCGGACGGTTCCGCGGTTACCCCAGAAGTTGCTTCGCGATCGTGAGCATCTGCATGTGGCTGGTGCCCTCGTAAATTCGGCCAATCTTCGCGTCACGGTAGAGCTTCTCGACCGGGTAGTCCTTGGTGAACCCCACGCCGCCAAAGATCTCCACGGCGCGCGATGCCACGGTTTCCGCCACCTGGGACGACCAGTACTTAGCCATCGCCGCCTCTTTCAGAAACGGCTGTCCGGCTTCGCGCAGACGCGCGGCATTGTAAACCAGCAGGCGGGAGGATTCCACGTCGGTCGCCATGCGGGCCAACTCCATCTGCACTGCCTGAAATTCGGCGATGGGCTTGCCGAACTGCGTGCGCTCTTTGGAGTAGGCAATGGCGTGCTGCAGAGCGCCCTGGGCCAGTCCGGTCATTTGGGCGCCGATGCCGATGCGTCCCTCATTGAGCGTCTCGATCGCGATCTTGTAGCCCTTGCCGATCTCGCCCAGCACATCGGCCTTGCTCACCCGCACGTTGTCCAGAATCAGCTCACACGTGGATGACGCGCGGATGCCCAGCTTGTCCTCTTTCTTGCCGACGGCGAAACCCTCGGCACTGCGCTGGACGACGAAGCACGTGATGCCCTTGTAGCCGGCCTCCGGATTGACGGTGGCGAACACCAGGTAAAGGCCGGCCTCGTAGGCATTGGTGATCCACATCTTGCGCCCGTTCAAAACGTAATAATCGCCATCTTCCACCGCGCGGGTGGTCAACGCAAACGCATCCGAGCCGGCCCCCGCCTCCGAGAGTGCGTAACAGGCCAACGTGTTCGTGGCGAGCCGCGGCAGCCAGCGCTGCTTCTGCTCCGCGTTGGCCCAGCGGACAACGGCGTTATTCACCAGTGTGTTCTGGACGTCCACGATGACAGCCGCGCTGGGATCAACTGCCGCGATCTCTTCAATCGCGATCAGCGCCTGAAAGAATGTCCCGCCCTGTCCGCCATATTCCTCCGGTATCTCGATCCCCATCAGGCCGAGTCCGAAAATCTGCTTCAGCAGCGGCATATGGAACAGCCCGGCCTCATCCATCTCGCGGACCTTGGGACCGATCTCCTTCCGCGAGAACTCCCGCACGGCATCGCGAAACAGGCTCTCGTCTTCGTTGAATGCGGTGAGCGGACGAGTATCACCCTCGGTCGTCATCCCCTTGGTCGCCATGCCATCATTAAACCATGTCAACACCTCTGGGGCCGGACTGGAAGGCGCTGGCCGCCGCTCAGAAAATTGAGATCAGCGATACGCAGAAGGAGCGGCTCGAAGCGCTCGCAAAAACGATGCTAGGCCTGCGCGGCAT
>CAYVDY010000288.1:0-8788 GCA_964450255.1 uncultured Candidatus Solibacter sp.
CCGCGGGTCACCAAGAAGCACAAGGCAGCCCTGCTCGAAACGAAGCGGATTCTCGATAACGAGAAATGATGCGCGCTACTTCAGCAGCGCATTGATCTCCCTCAGGACCTTCGCGTCGAACTTCATCTTGCGGTCATACGTCATCAGCCCGTTGATCTCCTGCTCCACGTCCGTCAATTGCGTGTAGCAGACCCCGATGATCGGGCTGGCGGCTATGGCCACGTACTGGCCCCGCAGCCGGCTCAGCGCCGCCTCCGCCGTCTTCTCCACGCCGGAATAGCCCCACGAGGCCTCCGGCACTTTCGCCCCTTCCGGAATATAGGCGATGCCGCCAAACTCGCTCAGGTACAGCGGCGAGCCATTGTAGACGTGGCCCGGCGCCAGATACGGCACGCCGTGCGGCGGCAGTGTGGCGCCCGGTTTCACCTGCACGTTGGCCCAGCGCGCCCACAGGCCCGCCTCGTTCGCCGTGTAGTCGTGCACGGCAAACAAATCGGTGGTCTCCGTGTGCTGCCAGCCCTCGTTATCGATCACCAGCCGCGTCGGATCCAGCGACTTCGTCATGTGATAGAGCGCCCGCAGATGCGATTGCTGCCGCGGATCGGCCAGATTCGGCACGCCCCAGCTCTCGTTCAGCGGAGCCCACATGATGATTGACGGATGGTTGATGTCGCGCTCCACCGTCTCCATCCACTCCTTCTGGAAACGCTGCGCATACTGCTCATCATAGAGGTACGAGTTGGCCATCTCGTCGCTTACCAGAAAACCCATTTTGTCGGCCCAATAGAGAAATCGAGGGTCTTCCAGTTTCTGGTGCTTGCGCGCTCCGTTGAAGCCCATCTCCTTCGTCATCTTGATGTCGAACTGGATCGCCTCATCGGAGGGCGGGGTCAGCAGGCTCTCCGGCCAATAGCCCTGGTCCAGCACGAACTTCAGATACACCGGCCGCCCGTTGATAGCCACGCGCCCGTTTTCCAGTGAGACCTGCCGGATGCC
The DNA here is from genome assembly GCA_964450255.1 of uncultured Candidatus Solibacter sp. Classification (GTDB taxonomy): domain Bacteria; phylum Acidobacteriota; class Terriglobia; order Bryobacterales; family Bryobacteraceae; genus Paludibaculum. The sequence continues at coordinate 997 of CAYVDY010000288.1, forward strand.
GAAATACGATTGCACGCGGTCCAACACCTCTGCGCCCTTCTTCAGCTCCAGCGTGACGTCGTACAGCGAGGGCCGCTCCACGGACCACAAACGCGGACTGCGGACAAACGCGCCCGCGGCAACGTACTTGCCGTCGTTCGCCGCGCCGCTACCGGTGGCCACCACCGCCTCGCCGGACTTGATCGTATAGGCGAGTGTGAGACCAGCCGCCGCACGCGCAATCCGCGCGTCGATGCCGACCTTGCCGTCGATGCCCGCGTCGATCCTGAAGTACTCCAGGTAGCTCGCGCCCGCCGCCTCCAGCCACACGCTCTGCCAGATGCCAGACGTGCGCGTGTAGAAGATGCTTCGCGATTTCACTTCCCAGTACTGCTTGCCGCGCGGAATCGACCGGTCCGTGGGAGGGTCCCAGGCGCGCAGCGTGATCACATTCGGGCCGGCCTTCAACATCGGCGTGATGTCGAAACGGAACGGCGTATTGCCGCCCTCGTGCTCCCCCGCCGCCTTGCCGTTCACCCACACGTTGGCACGGTAATCCACGGCTCCGAAATTCAACAGCACCCGCTTGCCCTTCCAGTCCGCCGGCACGGTAAATGCGCGCCGGTACCAGACCACGGGATGGAACGATGTGTCCCCAATGCCGCTCTTCTGGCTCTCAAAACAGAACGGCACCTGAATGGTTTTCGAGAACTTCTTGGCGCCTGCCGCCCAATCCTCGCCCAAGCCCAGATCCGCGTCATCGAACTCAAATTCCCAGGCGCCGTTCAGCGATTGCCACGCCTCACGTTGAAACTGCGGTTGCGGATGCTCTGGCCGCGGGATCTGTTGAGCACTCGCCAAAGCGACGATAGAGAGAAGTAAGACTGCGGATCGCATGTACAGATTCTATAACTCTCCCGCCCGCCAGGCCCTGCTGATTACCTTGGCGCTCAGCCTCGCCGCCATCCTGCTGGCGGCGCTGATCGTGCCCGTGCTCGATGCGGATCCCGCGCGAATCCAGGCCAATGCGCTGACGGGCAATGTGAAACCGCCGTCGGTGACTCCGGCGTATCTGGCATGGGGCGTCTGGCAGCGTTTCGACACGCTCTGGTATCGCGACATCGCCGAGCACGGATACAAGCCGGGCCCTGGAGTGGTCTTCTATCCCCTGTATCCGATGCTGATTCGCGGAGCCTGGTCCATCGGTGTGCCGACCGAGATCGGCTCGGTCCTCATCAGCCGCGTGGCGACGTTCCTGCTTCTCTGGGGACTTCTGCTCCTGCTGCCTCTCGATTTCGACCGCGCCTCCGTGCGGCGCGCGATGATCTTCCTGCTGCTGTGGCCCACGAGTTTCATCTTGCTCGGCGCCTACACCGAACCGGTCCTGATGGCGGCAACAGTCTGGAGCATCTGGTTTGCACGCAACAACCGCTGGTGGCTCGCCGCGGCATGTTGCCTGGTGGCTTGCTTAACCCGCGCGGCCGGGATGGTGCTGCTGGCGCCGCTGGCCTATCTTCTCTGGTCTTCCCGCAGTTGGAAAGCCGGCCCAATCGCTTTGGCGTTGGTTGGCCCGTTCCTCTTCCCGCTGTGGCTCAAGCTCAACGGGCTGTCACTGGCCGGCGACGCGTACCTGACCCACTGGACATCCTCATTCGCTTTCCCCTGGACGACAGTGGCGGACGTATTTCGCAGCTTCGCCACCGGCGACCTTCCTGTGGTCGCGTTGAACCTGATCGCGATCACCATTGCCTTCGGGTTAGCGCTGTGGAAACCGGTCCGCCGGGAGTACTTTCTCTATGCGCTCGGCACGCTCTGTCTTCTACTGACTGCCAACACGGAGCCTCCGCTGCGCTGCTTCATCCGCTACACCCTCCCGGTCTTTCCCGTCTTCGCGGCGGCAGGACGGTGGATCAAGGAACCGGCCGTGCTCCTTTGCCTCTGGTCGGTGGCTGCGCTGCTCAACGGCCTGATGCTGTTCACCTTCTGGAACTGGTATTTTCTGGTCTAGCGGCCCAGGATTCTCACTTCCAGCGGAGCGCTTGGCTCACCACCGCTCACCAGGACCATCTGTGCCACATCGCGGTTGCTGAGCTCCGCCGGGGCGCGGACCACCACCAGTTCGCGGCCGTTCTGATTTTCCACGGCCACCACCTCGGCGGCCACGCCGTCAAAGAACACCTCAGTGTTCCGCGGCTCCAGAGCGATGCCCCAACCGTAAATGTAGACTTCACCGCCCGGTACGACACCTGGCTGCCAGGACGACGGATCGATGACGAACTCCGAGCGCGTCACTGGTGTGCGGTCCGCAATGCGGTACAGCTTTGCGTCAGCGCCTTCATGCGTGGCGAAGTAGAGCTCGCCATTCTCATCCTCGCCGAAGGTCGCGATGTTCAAGCCCTCCAGCCGCATCAGTTCCTGGTTGGCCCAGCCGTCGCCCTGGCGTCGAACTCCCCAGAAGCGGCCCGTGCCGTAGTCTGCCAAAAAGTAGACACCGCGCCGTTCCGGATAGGCCGGGCCGCGATAGACGTAGCCGCCGGTCACGGAGACGCCGAGCGTCCGCGCGTACTCAAACACGGGGAGAACCAGCCCGTCCGTGCGGCACCCTGCCAGCACACACAGTGACGCCTCCATCACGTTCCAGCCATAGTTGCGGCCCGGCCCGGCGTCAGCGGGCTGGAAGTCGATTTCTTCCCTCCGGTTCTGCCCGACATCGCCAATCCAAAGGTCGCCTGTTTCCCTGTGGAACGAGAAGCGCCACGGATTGCGCAGCCCCCGCGCCCAGATCTCTGGAGCAGGAAACTGCTGACCCTCCACATCCAGCCGCAACATCTTGCCCAGCAGCCGATTCCCATTCTGGCCGTTCCCCTGCGGGTCGCCGGCGCTGCCGCCATCGCCCAGTCCCACATAGAGCTGCCCATCCAGAGGGCTGAAGGCCACCTGGCCGCCATTGTGGTTGTCGAACGGTTGGTCGACAACCAGGATGCGCTCCTCGCTATTGGGATCCGCGCGGTTGGGGTCATCCGCTGAGAGACGGTAGCGGGCAATCACCGTGCGCAGATCGGGCGCACCGCGGCCCTCAGTGTAGTTGACGTAAAAATGGCGCTTCGTTGCGAAATCAGGCGGAAACGCCATTCCCAATAAGCCACGCTCGCCGCCGGCCCGCACCCGCGCCCGGATGTCGAGAAATGGCGCAGGCAGCAATGCCCCATCTTGGAGAACGCGGATCCGTCCCACTTGTTCCACTAGAAACAACCGCCCGCTGCCGTCGCGAGCGTGCTGAATATCAACCGGAAACTCAAGCCCGCCCACCACGGGCAGCGGCTTGGGCCGCGGCCAGGGTTGGGCAAAAACAGAAGCCGTCGCGAGTAGAGTGAGGATTAAGCGTTGCATCGCACCAGTCGTGAGATCGTCTCGATATGGTAGGTCTGCGGAAACAGATCTACCATGGTCAGATGCTCCAACTGGTAACCGGATTCAAACAGGGCGGCCAGGTCGCGCGATAGCGTCGCGGGATCGCACGAAACCAGCGTGATGCGCGGCGGCAGCAAGCGAACCAGGTGCTTGACCACAGCCTTGCCGAGCCCGGTGCGCGGCGGATCTGCCAATACGAAGTCCGGCGGAGTCTTGAGCCCCTCCAGGTACTGCTCGGATTGCAGCCGGTGCGCGCCGATCCCGAGGCCCGCGCGCTCCGCATTGAACTGCAGGTCGCGCACGGCAGAGCCATCGCTCTCCACGCCCGCCACTTCCTCGAAGCGGCGCGCCAGCGGGATGGTGAACAGGCCGACGCCCGCATAGAGATCCAGCGCCGTCTTGCCCTCGGCCCCCACCAAAGCGCACTCCACCATCGCCTCGGCCAGGAACCGGTTCACCTGGAAGAAAGAGCGATGGCCCACTCGGAAGCTGTCTGACCCCACCTGATATTCCAGTGTTCCATCGTTTGCGCCGGGGATCTCTCGTGCCAGAAACTCAAAGAACGTCTTCGCCACGCCGCGGCTCTGCTCTGTTTCGAGCACGTTCACCATGGTCTTCTCACCATTGGTGAACAGCTCGATTTCTTTCAGGAAGCGCGGGAATTGCGGCCCACGGCGTAACTCTCTGATTTTCTTAAGCGTTTCGTTGATCAGCGGCGCGGAAATCGGGCAGTGGCCGATGTCCACCACCTTGTCCGTGCCCGCCTTCTTGTAGCCCAGCGAATGGCTCTGGAAGTGGAACTGGCTGCGGTTGCGGTAACCCCAGGGCTCCCCCTTCAGCACGTCGATCGACTCCGGCGCGGCGAATTTGCCGACGCGCTGAAACACTTCACGGACGATCTCCACCTTGCGCGCCACCTGAAAGTCGTACGGCGCCATCTGGTAGTGGCAGCCGCCGCACTCTTCAAAATATGCGCATTCGGGCGCCACGCGCTCTTCGCTCCGCGTGAGGAACTCGGCCACACGTCCTTCCACCAGGCCGGGTTTGGATCGAGCAGGCTCTATCCGCACCTCTTCACCAGGCATCACGAAGGGCGCCAAATGCACCTGCCCATCGGCTCTGCCGAGGCCGGCGCCGCCATATACCCACTTCTCGATCTTCACTTCAGCCATCACGATCCCTTACGATGAAAGAGTCCCGTCTCCTCTACTTCAGCATGAAACCTCGAGTTCTGTCCGGAATTCAACCAACTGGAAGTCTGCACATCGGCAACTACCTGGGCGCCCTCAAGAATTGGGTGCGGATGCAGTACGACTACGAATGCGTCTTTTGCATCGTGGATTTGCACGCCATCACGCTCTACCAGGACCCGAAAGAGCTCCGGCAGAAAATTGAGCAGACCGCCGCCATTTTCCTCGCCGCGGGCATCGATCCGAAGGTCAGCTCCGTGGTGGTGCAGTCCACGGTGAAGGAGCATGCCGAGCTCTGCTGGCTGCTCACCTGCACGACGCCGATCGGCTGGCTGGAGCGGATGACGCAGTTCAAGGACAAGTCGTCCAAGCAGGAAAGCATCAGCGATGGACTGCTGCAATACCCGGTGCTGATGGCCGCCGACATCCTCCTCTACAAGGCCAACGCCGTGCCGGTGGGCGAGGATCAGATGCAGCATCTGGAACTGACCCGCGATCTCGCGCAGCGCTTCAATGCCATGTATGGCGAGACGTTCGTCATGCCGGAAACGAGGCTGCCCACGGTGGGCGCGCGCGTGATGGGGCTCGACGACCCGACGAAGAAGATGAGCAAGTCGGAGACCAACCCCGGTCACGCCATCTCGCTGCTGGACGAGCCCTCCGTGATCCGCAAGAAGGTGATGCGGGCGACAACGGACTCCAATCCGCAGGTGGATTTCGAGACCGCCGGTCCGGGCGTGCTGAATCTGCTCAGCATCCACCAGGCCTTCACCGGCTGGACCGATGAGCAGATGCAGCAGCACTTCCAGGGGCTGCGCTATGGCGATCTGAAGAAGACGGTAGCGGAAGCAGTGGTCGCCGGACTGGAGCCGATCCAGCAGCGCTATCGCGAAATCATGGCCGAGCCCGGCTACCTGCAGGGCGTGCTGCGCGAGGCGGCTGAGCGAGTGCGTCCATTCGCCGCTGATACGGTGCGGCTCGTCAAAGACCGCATGGGTATCTATACGGATTAACCCTTCATGAGCGAAGCCGGCTCGCGATCCTACTCCTTCTCCGCTTACGGCCGGCTGCTGCGTACCAACCGCGACTTCCGGCTGTTGTGGACTTCGCAGGTGATCAGCGAACTCGGCGACTGGCTCTACGCGGTTGCGATCTACAGCCTGCTGCTGGAACTGACCGGACAGGCGAAATCGGTAGCTTTCGCCGTTGTGCTGCAACTGCTCCCGCAGGTGTTCATCGCCCCCACCGCGGGCGTGCTCAACGACAGGCTGAACCGCCGCACTGTGATGATCTTTGCCGATTGCGCGCGGATCTTCATCGTGCTCGCCATGTTGTTAGTGCGCAGCGCCGACATGATCTGGCTGATCTGGTTCCTGCTGTTCGTGGAGACGGTGATGTGGGCGCTGTTCGAACCGGGCCGCTCGGCGATCCTGCCCAGCCTGGCGCGCAACGAGGACGAACTGCTGGTGGCCAATGCGCTTTCTTCCTCAACGTGGGGGATCAACCTGGCGCTCGGCAGCGCCATCGGCGGACTGGTGGCCTACAAGTTCGGCCGCGACACGGTGTTCATACTGAACGCGCTCTCGTTCATCGTCTCCGCCGTGCTCCTGATGAAGATGCGCACCAAGGAGACGCACACCGCCCTGCTGCCTCCATTCCGAGTGAAAGACCTCATCGACTTCACCCCCATCCTGGAAGGCATCCGGTACGTGCGGCGGGACGGACGCATGATGGCGACCATGATGGTGAAGGCCGGGATGGGCCTGCTGGGTGCACACTGGGTGATCCTGCCGATCATGGGCGAACGTCTGTTCCCGACCGTGGGCAGCGGAGTGCTCGGCATGAGCCTGCTGTTCGGCTCGCGCGGCGTGGGGGCGTTGATCGGCTCATTCTCCTCGGGCTATTGGGCGAAGGGCGACCAGAAGAAGATGAGGTCGGGGATCTTCTGGGCGTTTGTGATCACGGCGGTTTCCTATGCCACGTTGAGCGTGGCGCCGAACCTGCTGCTGGCATGCCTATGCGTGGCGGTGGGCCATGCGGGATCGTCCATGGCGTGGGTGTTCTCCACCACGATGCTGCAAGGGATGACGGATGACCGTTTCCGCGGACGCGTGTTCTCTGCGGACTTCGGCGGGCTATTTCTCGTCATGAGCGCTGTGAGCTTCGTGGCGGGCCAGGTGATCGATCTCGGCGTCTCCGTACGTACGGTCGCGCTGGTTACGGGGATGCTGGGCGTGCTGCCGGCGGTAATGTGGTGGGGCTGCATGCGACTGTGGAAACCCGCGTAAAGCCCTCGTCCAATGACGGAGGGATCAGGCGCGCTGCCATGCGATCCATCACGTCTTCGGGGACTTTCCGCGGCCGCAGAGCGTTACGGCGCTTGCACTCGCTCAACGGGACGTCAAAAAAGAGAGCCTCGGCGGAGCAATCATGCAGTTCGGCGAAGCGGATCCAACATTTGCGCTCCCACAGCGTCAAAGCCGTGGAATCGATGTAGGTGACATCGACTCCTGCACGGGCGCGCGCGGCGGCGAGCTGGCGTAGCGTGCGGAAGACGAGCCGGTTGTTGGACTGGTCCGTGATGTTGCCGGTGAGCAGTTCGCGAACAGAGTCGGACGAGAGAGCGAACAGATGATTGTCTTGGAGCCATGTGGACTTTCCGGATGCCGGCAGGCCCACCAGGACGACGAGTCGCATTAGAACAAGTATCTGCCGGTCTCCAGCATTCGCGCAGCGATGCGGCGGCGGGCAGCGACGGCGTTGACAGGTTCGAACTTGGCGAGCCGCCGCAGGAGAGCCATGTTGGTGCGCAGAGAATCGCCTTCAGAGCAGGCGCTGATCACGTTGCGGGCGTGGGCCTCCACAATCGCCATCGCGTCCCGAAGGAAGACGTCGCGGATGTCGTGGGCCAGACCGGAGAGCCGCTCGCAACGCAGTGCGACGGACTCCATCGCATAGGCCTGCATGGCGCAGTCCGCCAGAGACGAGAGGACCTCCTGCTGCTGATCGAGATCGGTGGGGTGCCGCTGATAGGCGATGCCGAGGGCGCAGAGCGTGATCCGCTTGGCGTTCTCGGCGAGATCGGCGCTGGGCGGCGCGAACGGATCGAAAGTCACGCGGATCTGGCCGCGCTGCGCGCGCTTGAGCAGCATGCCGGTGGCGAGCAGACGGTTGATCTCGTTGGTGCCTTCGAAGATGCGGTTGATGCGCGA
>CAYVDY010000289.1:0-8753 GCA_964450255.1 uncultured Candidatus Solibacter sp.
GGTGCCCATGGCGTCGAGCCCCTGCACGACCCGCGGTTGAGCCATCGGCCGGATGAGGCGGGCGAGCGGTATCGGGCGTCGCTGCCGGCCTGGATCGACGTGCGCAAGTGCCAGTTCTGCCACCCGGAGACCGGCTGCCTGCTGCCGCGTGATGCCCGGGCGCCGCTGTGCCGCGAGTACGTGTGCGAGCTGTGGGGGTCGACATGACGCTGTTCATCGATGCCGACGCGTGTCCCGTCACCCGTGAGGCGATCGCCGTGGCCCGCGAGCGCGGGGTGGGCGTGGTGCTCGTGGCGAACTCGACGCAGAACCTCGAGCGGCACACCCGCCGATCAGGCGTCGAGGCGGTGCAGGGCAGCGGCGGACGCGACGCCGCGGACTTCGCAAGCAGCGAAGCCCCTCCACCCCGCGGACAACCAGCGGTGCGTTCAACCCCCGCGCATGGCCTGTCAGCCACGTCACCGCCGACCACACAAACAGGCTCACCAGGATCACTTTCACGCGGTCGTACTTGTCGGCAAGGTATCCGCTGAAGGGGCTCAGCACGCCGTAGACCCACAGAAACGCAGCACCCAGCAAACCCAGTTGCCAGTCCGTCGCTTTCAGGTCGGCGCGAATCGGCGGGAACAGCGAGAAGATCACCTGCCGGTCCAGGTAGTTCAACATCGCCACCACCCACAGCAGGCCGACTACGAGCCAGGCGGCGCGCGACGCTTTCACGCAGCGCCCCCGAAGCGTTCCGCAAACTCAGTGCCCTGCAGCCGCTGCGCGAGATCTGCTGTCTCCGCCGCGGTCAACTCGCGGCGCGGCTTCACGCAGTATCCGCAATCCAGGCCGCTCCACTTCAGCAGCGTCTTCACCGCCGGGAAAACCGGGTAGCGCAGGATAATGCGGATCAGGTCGTTGATGCGATCCTGCAGCGCGGATGCCTCCGCCCACTTGCCCAAACTCGCCAGCGCGAACAGTTCCACAAACATCTCCGGGATCACGTTGTAGATGCTGCCGATCCCGCCGCACGCTCCGCGCAGCAAGCCCGCGACAAGCATCTCGTCACTCCCGTTGAACACAACATTCCCGCTGCGCGCGAGAACCGAGAGCTTGTAGAAATCGGAGTCCGTAAACTTGAGCCCAACCACATTGGGCAGCTCGCACAACTCCAGCAACTGCTCCACCTGCGTCATCGACGGCGCCAGCGACGGAAAGTAGTAAACCAGGAACGGCACCGAAGACGCCTCTCCGATCGCGCGGTAGTATTCCTTGATCTCCGCGAACGAGTAGCTGCCGATCGGAGGCAGACTGCTGATCGCAGTCGCGCCTGCCTTCGACGCGTGCCGCGCCAGTTCCACGGCCTCCACCGTGGACATCGCGCCCACGTGCACGATCACCTGCTTGCCGTGGCTCGAGTTCGCCACCGCGACTTCAGTGACTTGCTTCCGCTGCGCCGCTGTCTGCTGCAAGCCCTCGCCCGTCTGGCCGCAGACGTAGATGCCATTCACGCCGGCGCTGTACACGCGCGCCAGCAGCGCCTCGAACGGCGCGGCCTGGAATCGTCCCGCTTCATCAACCGGGGTGACCACCGCCGGCAGGATCCCGAAGAACCGTTGTGTGTCCGTCATGCTCTCCATAGTGTATGCCATAATTATCGATAATCGATAAATGCTCGACACGCTCCATCACCGCCTGATCGTCTCGTGCCAGGCATCCGAGGGCGACGCCTTTTGCTCGCCGGATTCGATGGCCCGCTTCGCTCGCGCGGCTCGCGACGGAGGCGCCGCCGGCATCCGGGCCAACGGTCCCGCCGATATCGCTGCCATCCTCCAGGCAGTAGACCTGCCCATCATCGGTATTCAGAAACGGGTGATGGACGACGGAAACGTGCTAATTACGCCGGATTTTCAGTCCGCGCGCGCCCTCGTCGAAGCCGGCGCCTCGGCCGTCGCACTCGACTGCACCGCACGCGGCCAGCGCCACGGAGCGCTCGAACGGCTCCGTCAGATCAAGCGCAAATTGCGAGTCCCCGTGCTCGCAGACATCGCGACGGAAGAAGAGGCTCTGGCGGCCGCCGAAGCGGGCGCGGACTTCGTCCTTTCCACAATGCGCGGTTACAGTGCAGAAACTGCCAAAATTCGCACTTTTGAGCCCCAGTTCATTGCACGTTTGAAAGCGCTCGTAAAAGTGCCCGTGATCGCCGAAGGAATGATCGGCACACCCGCTCAGGCGCGCGCCGCCATGGAAGCCGGCGCCTGGGCCGTCATCGTTGGCACCGCCATCACGCGTCCGCACGAGCTCACGCGCAGCTTCGCCGAAGCTATCCAGACTGACACGGCGCACTACATCGGCATCGACATGGGCGCGACGAACACAAAGTACGGCATCGCCACCGGCGACGGCAAACTGCTGTGGACCAAAACAAAAACGACGCCCAGCACCGAGGGCCGCGAGGCTCTGCTGGCCCACCTGGCCGCCATCGTGGACGAGTCAATCGCCGCGGGTCCGGCGCCGCGCGCCATCGGAATTGCGACCACCGGCTGGGTGGATCCATCCACCGGCATCGTCGCTTTTGCTGGGAAAGCGATGCCCGGCTGGACCGGCACTGTGCTCGCCGATATTGCGGGGCTGCCTGTTGTTGGAGACAACGACGCGCGCGCAACTCTTCTGGGTGAAATGAGATACGGTGTGGCGCGCGGCTGCCGGAACGTGATCCTGCTCACGCTCGGTACCGGAGTCGGCGGCGGCGTCGCGGTCGACGGCAGGATTATGGAGGGTGCGTCATCGCTGGCCGGCGGACTCGGCCACCAGCCTGTCGTCAATGGGACATTGCCTTGCCCGTGCGGCCAGATCGGTTGCCTGGAGATGTACACCAACAAGGAGGCGCTGGCGCGTTACGGTGCTCCATCTTCGTTTGGCTCGGCGAAGTCATTGATCATCTCCGCGAACTGCGGAAACACGCGCGCCCAGCAGGCGATTGCGACTCTCGCCGCTTATCTCGCACAGGGCTGCGCGACGCTGGTTCACATCTTCGATCCCGAGCTCATCGTCATTGCGGGCGGCCTCGCCGAGGACAACCCGCTGCTATTCACGCATCTCGAATCCGAGCTAGCCCCGCGCGTATTCGCGCACGCACAACGCCGCCTGCGCGTCACGCCGTCCGCGCTCGGCTACCATGCCGGAGTGCTTGGCGCAGTAGCGCTCGCTAAGGAGCACAACCGATGAATCTGCTGCTTTTGCTGGCTTTCGCGCAAATCCCCTTCATCGATCTCGCCACGGACACGAAGCGCCAAGTGGAAGTGGATCGTGAGCCCGGCCAGTATCTGGGCCACCCCACGACAGTGTTGCTGGAAGACGGCAAAACCATTCTCACGGTGTATCCCAAAGGTCACGGCAAGGGCCCCATCGTTTATAAGCGCAGCAATGACGGCGGCAAGACGTGGTCGGCGCGGATTCCCGTTCCGGAGAACTGGGCCACATCGCTGGAGACGCCAACGATCCATCGCGTGATCGATGCGAAGGGGAAGAAGCGGCTGATCGTCTTCTCCGGCCTGTATCCGATTCGCATGGCGGTCTCCGAGAACGACGGCGCTACGTGGAGCCCGTTGAATCCGATTGGGAAGTTCGGCGGCATTGTTGCGATGAGCAGCGTAGTGCGTCTGAAGGACGGCCGTTACATGGCTTTCTTCCACGACGATGGGCGGTTCTTCCGCAACGAGGGAAAGCGCGGCCCCTTTGTTGTTTACCAAACCACATCGGCGGATGGCGGACTGACTTGGAGCGAGCCCGCTACGGTTGCAGCGCACTCGCAGGCGCAACTCTGTGAGCCCGGCGTCTTCCGCTCGCCGGACGGAAAGCAGCTCGCGATGCTCCTGCGCGAGAACAGCCGCAAGTTCAACTCGTTCATCTCGTTCAGCAACGACGAGGGCGCGACGTGGTCCACGCCGCGCGTACTGCCCGGCACGCTCACGGGGGACCGTCACCAGGGGACATACACGAACGACGGCCGGCTCTTCATCACGTTTCGCGACATGGGCCGGGACTCTGCGTCGAAAGGCGACTGGGTGGCGTGGGTGGGCCGCTATGACGATCTCGTCAGTGGCAAAGAGGGCCAGTACCGCGTGCGGCTGATGAAGAATCACAAGGCAACGGACTGCTGTTATCCTGGCGTGGAACACCTCAAGGACGACACCATCGTCACCACCACTTACGGCCACTGGACTCCGAATGAAGAGGCGTGGATCGCCACGGTGCGCCTGAAACTGAAGGAACTCAAATGAGCAAATCGACGACGGCTGAGCTCGCCCCCATCCGTCCGGGCTCGCTGAGTACGCAGGCCTTCCATGTGGTCAAGGACGCGATCTTCACCGGGCAGATGAAGCCGGGAGAGTCGTTGCGCGAGCTGTACCTGGCGCGGTCACTGCAAGTGAGCCAAGCGACCATCCGCGAGGCACTGGCGCAGCTGGAAGGTGCAGGGCTGATTGTGCGTCATGCGAACCGCCGCACCACGGTTACGTCCTTCACACGCGAAGAGGTTCAGGATCGCCTGCAACTCCGCATTCTGTTGGAAGAGCGCGCCGCTGTGCAGGCAGCCGCGCACGCGACAAAAGAGGATCTGCTGAACCTGACAGGGCTCGCCGACGAGATTGGCGCGGCAATTGAATCAGACGACCACTATGAGCACGTGCAGGCCGACATCCGCTTCCACCGCGCTATCTGGTCGCTGGCAGGCAGCCCGATCCTGAGCCAAACGCTCGGCCATCTGACGACGCCGCTGTTCGCATTTCTGGCTGTGATTCACAACGAGAATCGGCGGCCGCTGAAGGCGACGCGGCCGCACGAGCGGATCATCAAGGCGATGCGATCGAAGGACGAAACGCGCATCCGGGCCGAGATTCGCGCGCATATCGAGACGTCGTATTCGGAGTTCCTCACTTCGCCAGAACCGACGCTGCACGCCTACGTCAGAAGCAGGATTACGTGGTCGGAACCGGCTGAACCCACGCGCTGAGATCGGGCGGCTTCGGCGGCGGCGCGAGCGCGCGGCGGGCCTGGCTCAACGCGAGCACGGGGAAGTAGTTCCGGTAGAGCGTGTACTGCAGGTAGAACACGTTGGGGAATCCGGTGCCGGTGGCCATCGCCTCGTCCCAGGTGCCATCCGGCTTTTGCGTGCCGGTGAGATAGGCCACACCCCGGCGGATGCTGTCGTAGTGCGCGTCGCCGGTGGTCATCAGGCCGAGCAGCGCCCACGCCGTTTGCGACGCGGTGCTGGGGGCGGCGACGAAATGATCTTCGACGTAGCTGGCGCAGCTTTCGCCCCAACCGCCATCGGCGTTCTGGACCGCAGCCAGCCACCGGGCGGCCTTGCGCACGGCCGTCGCGGCTTCCGGTGTCTCCGAGAACTTGAGCGCCCGCATGGCCAGGAATGCGCCGTAGATGTAATCCACGCCCCAGCGGCCGTACCAACTGCCGTTGATCTCCTGCGTGTGCAGGAGGTATTCCACACCGCGGCGGATGGCCGGATGCTCCTCGGTGAAGCCGCGGCGGAAGAGAGATTCCAGCACGCGGCCGGTGATGTCGGGGCAAGTGGGATCGAGCATGGCGTTGTGGTCGGCGAATGGTACGCGATTCAGCAACTGCCAGTCGTTATCGACATCGAACGCGGCCCAACCGCCGTCCTTGGATTGCATGCCGAGCAGCCAGTTGATGGCCCGGCGCTCGCAGCGTTCCTGCGCGGCGGGATCAGATGCCTTGGCGTGCATCAACGCGAGCAGCACCATGGCGGTGTCGTCGATATCCGGGTAGTATTCGTTGGCGAACTCAAACGCCCAGCCGGAAGGTTCGAGGTCCGGCCGCTTGACGCTCCAATCGCCTTTGCGGCGCACCTCGCGCGCGATGAGCCAATCGGCCGCGTGGGTGAGCTTCTCGGCGGGCACGCCACCCATTTCGCCGAGGGCGAACGTGGCGTAGGCGGTGTCCCAGACGGGCGAGAAGCAGGGCTGGAAGTAGAAGGAATCGCCGCGTTGCGTCATGAGGGCGTCGAAGTGGGCGACGGCCTGAACGAGGTCCGGGTGGTCGGCGGGATAGCCCAAGGCGTCCAGGGCCATCACGAGGTACATCATCGACGGGTAGATGGCGCCGAGACCGTCGCAGTAGCGCGTGTGGTCCAGCATCCACTTTTCGGCGGCCCGGATGGCGGCGTTCTTCACCTTGGTATTGCCGCGGTCGCGCCAGATCTTCAGTCCGCGGTCTATGCCGGAGAAGAGCAGGGAGAACTTGTCCCGGCGGGGCAACTGGAAGCTCCTGTCGGGCGCGGTAAGTTCTTCCAGGTCAAATCCTTGCGGAACGGGCCGAGTGCCGCCGCAGGCCTGGACGATGGACAACGGCACGACGATGGCCCGAGTCCAGGAGGACATTTCGTACAGGACGCCTCCGGGCAGCAGCGCCAATTCCGGGGGGATAGAGGGAACGTGGGCGCGGGGATAGAGGCCGAAGAGGCTCAGGTTGATCCGGACATAGCTATTGGCGGCCTGGATCCCGCCGAGGGCGAGAATGCACTCCCGGGCGCGGATCATTGCCTCGCCGCCCGCGGGCACACCCGCCAGTTTCAGCGCGGTATAGGCCTTCACGCTGGCGCTGACGTCGGCCGGCCCGCCGGGATAGATATTGTAGCCGCCATCTGGCAACTGCCTGGAAAGAATCGACTTCACTGCCAGTTGGACGGTTTCGACGGTGGGCGGGCACCAACCGGCCTCGGTGGGCGGATGGAGCCAGAGTTGCAGCAGAATGTAGTCCGATTCCAGAGTGGTATCGGCCAGCAGGTCGCCGCACCAGTAGCCGTCCTGCTTCTGGAGGTCCAGCAAGGCGTTCTGCGAGCGAACCAGGGCGGTTTGGCAAGCTTCGGCGAGCGCGTGCCGATTGGCGGAGGCCAGGGACGCGGCTTTCCTGCCGCCCCGGCGGCTGACACTTTCAAACCAGGCTGAGTCCATGAATAAAGATCTCCCGAGAGCCTTCTCTCATTCTGAATCAATTGTGTGGGGTTCCGCGACAGGCCACTCGACCCTCATGCTGCTATCCTGGAAGGAGGTGTCATCACCTTGTCATCACCTCTCAACGTACATCTGGAGCACTACGAGGGGCCCCTCGATCTGTTGCTGGACCTGATCCGCAAGCAGCAGGTGAACGTGTACGACATCCCGATTGCGAAGATCACGCAGCAGTACCTGGAGTGGGTCCAGAAGGCCGCGGACCTCGACATCGAGTTGAGCACCGAGTTTGTCTACATGGCGGCGACCTTGATTCACATCAAGTCGAAGATGCTGCTGCCGCGCGATCCGGAGTTGGAGAAGCTGGACCCCGAGGAAGATCCGCGCAAGGAACTGGTGGAGCGCCTGTTGGAGTATGAGCGGTTCAAGTCCGCCGCCGCCATGCTGCAGGAGAAGCGGATGATCGAAGAGGCCATCTGGTCTAATCCGCAGATCCAGAACTTCGTCAGCGACGATGACAATCCGGGCCTGGCGGTATCGCTGTTCGATCTGGTGAAGACGTTCGAGCAGATTCTGGAGCGGGCCAAGACGCGGCCGATGTATGAGGTGAGCAAGGAGGATGTGTCGGTCCCCGACATGATCCTGTTCCTGAAGAACGCGCTGCGGGATTTGCCGGCCGGAAAGGCAGTGGCACTGGTTCCGTTGTTCGAGCAGCAGCGTTCGCGGCGGGCGATGATCTGCCTGTTCCTGGCGGTTTTGGAAATGGTGAAGCAGCAGGCGATCCGGCTGACGCAGTCGGAGAGCTTCGGCGAGATTCAGGTCAAACGCGACAAAGGCTTCGATGAGATGCAGGTGACGGAAGAGTCGATTCTGCGCATTGAAGAAGAGTACAAAAGTTAAGTAATGGACGAGAAAGAACAACAGGCTGCCACGGAGCAGTCCGAAGCAGAGCTATTGCCCGAACCGGAGCAGACCGGCGCCGCCGAAGAGGCAGGTGCGCCGGGACAGCCGTCCGAGGAGGCCGTTGCGGAATGGGCCGACGACGGCGGCGCACCACCGGAAGCGCCCCAGGCGGCGGATGGAGAGTTGGCGGACGAGGTCCAGGTTTCACTTTCGGCCGAGCAACTGCTTGGCGAACAGGAGCAACCAGCGGACGCGGCGGACACGCAGGCAGCGGAACTGAAGGCCGTACTGGAAGCGATCATCTACCTGCTGAACGAGCCGATGCCGGTGGCGCAGATTGCGCAGGCGCTCGGCCGGGACGTGAAGGAAGTGGAGCCGGTACTGCGGCAACTGGCGGAGGAGAGTCACCGGCCTGACCGGGGGATCTTTTTCCGCGAGGTGGCCGGCGGCTATCAGATGGCGACCAAGCCGGAGCATCACGAGGTGCTTCGCAACTTCGTTCAGAACCTGAAGCAGCCGCTGAAGCTGTCGCAGGCGGCGCTGGAGACACTGGCGGTGATCGCCTACAAGCAGCCGATCACGATGCCGGAGATTCACGAGATCCGCGGAGTGCAGGGCGGCGGCGTGGTGAAGACGCTGATCGACCGGAAGCTGATAACGACGGCGGGCCGCAAGAACGTGATCGGCAAGCCGATGCTCTATAAGACGACTAAGGAGTTCCTGACGCAATTCGGATTGCGGGACGTGCAGGAACTGCCGAGTCTGAAGGAGTTCGAGGAGATCCGGCGGCAATCGATGGAGGACGACGAGATCGAAGTGCCGGCGCAGGCGACGCTGGAGCCGCAGCCGGAGCCGGAACTGCCGTTGGAGGCCGTG
>CAYVDY010000290.1:0-8709 GCA_964450255.1 uncultured Candidatus Solibacter sp.
CCCAAGTCAATACCGATGATCTTTCCCATTGCTTCAACGACCTTTCATTAGTAGCTTTCTGAGTGCGGCCTCAGGGCGCGCACTGGTGTGTATAGAGTATTCACTCTCGTCGGTCTAACGTGCTTGCGCCCGGTTGCCGCTTCAGCCCACTACATTTCTAGTGCATGCATTGCACCAACCCTGCCAAACCCCTCTAGGCCAGGACATTCTCGGTGCGCCAGTTCCTCTCCCTGTCAGTACGTTTTGAGACCGCTCCAGCGTCCGGAGCCTAACCAATGCACGGTGCCAGACAGGCGCCAACACCCGAGCTTCGGCAGGCCGTACAGTGCGGGTCTTTCCGTCCGTAAGGCCGCAAATGCGGCCATTCGAGAGAATCGGACCAGGACCCGGGTGGGGATTGCGTCGGTCGGTGTCTCTCGCGGCGTGCCTCGCGCTGCCTTCCGGAACGGCCATCAGTGCTTTCAATAGAGTCCTCGCCGGCTCCGATTCCGCGAGGTCCCGGCGTCTTATCGCTCTGAGCCGCGCCTATAATGCCCTGCGCCAGGCAATCGCAATCCGGGTTGCATCACCGACCGCCTTTGGTCAGGCGACGACAGACGGTCAGTGCCAGAAGGAGCCTTGCATGTTTCAGGCATACTCCTCGGATGCGTGGGTCGCACTAGCTTGTTCCCGCATCCACGAGACGACGCACAGTTCAGCACGCTGCCGGCTCAGAGAAACGTGCACCGAAAACTCCAGATGCTTCAGCACAGCGAACTGGTCCAACACCCGCTAGCTCTGTTGGCGCCCGCCGCTCCGGCGTGCTGGACTGGGTACCCTCCGCCGCGGTCGCGAGCAGCGTGCCATGGATTGTCGGGATGACGAAGTTCCTGACCCGGCCTCACCCGAATGTACTTGGTGGAGCCGCTAGGATACTGGAGCCGGCTCACCGGAATGGTGCGACTGCGCTGTCGACTGTTTAGTGCGGCCAAGTGCCGAAGCACCGTGACCGCATTTGATCATCTGACGAGCGTGGGTCAGTCACAGGGAAAGCGGACACGGTCGGTGCCGCCACCCCTCAGGAGCCAAGTCCTTTCACCGGAGGCCAATCAGGCCGGAATACGCGGCATTTGAGCATTGGATGGCAGATTGCTTTCTATTCGGCAGGTTGTCAGGAGCATCCACGTGTGGCTCTTGTCGTGAGGTTGTCCGTCATCGGCGCGGGGACATCGGCGGCAATGCAGCTGAACGATGCCCTGCCCTTGGACCTTGTTGAAGTTCCGGCGCGATGAAACGACGGCCGGACAAGGAGATTTGTTGTGAAGAAGCTGCTCGGACTGTTTGCCGTAGCGACGATCGCTTTGGCTCAGGTAACGACGGTCGGCGCGGGAACTACGATCTCCGTGCGGACCAATGAACAAATCGATGCCAAGAAGATCGATGGCCGGGTGTTCACCGGCGCCGTGGACCAGGACGTGACGGATGCGAATGGAATCGTCGCCATTCCTAAATGGTCCGATGTTGAGTTGATCGTACGGCAGGGGTCGAACAGAGAACTCCTGCTTGACCTGGAATCGGTGACAGTGGGCGGACACCGGTATTCGGTAGACGTGGATTTGAATCACGTTACCTCAGGACAGCGGGACAACGTTGGGAAGAACCAGCGAACCGCCAAGTACCTTGGCACCGGCGCCGCGCTAGGCGCCATCATCGGTGCGATTGCCGGAGGCGGCAAAGGGGCCGCGATCGGCGCGGCGGCCGGTGCTGGCGCAGGAGCGGGCACTCAGATCCTGACGCGCGGCAAGGCCGTAAAGGTGCCAGCCGAGGCGTTGTTGACGTTTCGTTTAGACCAGCCGATCGCAGTAGGACCGGCAGATAGTGGCTACACCCGCCGCGGTCGCCATTATCATTCCGAATCGCGGTAGCAAAGTAGATCAAACAAGGAGTGTATGAATATGTTGTGGACACTTGTCGTGGTGATGTTCGTGCTATGGGCGCTAGGGATGGCTACCTCGTATACCATGGGTGGCCTGGTGCACATACTGCTGGTGGTGGCGTTGGTAATGATTGTGCTCAACCTGGTTCGGGGGCGCCGGTCGGTTGTCTAGCCGGAGATTCCTCAGGATAGTGAGAGGCTGAACCGGCGATCAAGCAGATCGCCGGAGCCTTCCGGCCGAAATGGATTGCCGAGCCCGGCAGGGCTGCGGCTTTGCGAGAAATCAGGAGGAGTTGAATATTGCCTGAACAGAATGCAGTGGTTGCCATCTATGGCACGCATACCGAAGCAGAGGATGCAGTGAAGGCGCTGGAACGTGCCGGAATCGACATGCGCACCCTGTCCATCGTGGGCAAGGGTACGCACACGGACGAGCATGTGGTGGGCTATTACAACACCGGTGACCGGATGAAGTACTGGGGCAAGGCCGGCGCATTTTGGGGCAGCTTCTGGGGGCTGCTTTTCGGTTCGGCCGTTTTTGCAATCCCGGGTATAGGCCCTGTGCTTGTCGCCGGCCCTGTGGTGGCTTCGATTGTAGGAGCGCTGGAAGGCGCCGCGGTGTTTGGGGGGCTGGGCGCCATCGGTGCGGGACTTTATGGAATGGGCATACCTGAGTACAGTGTCGTGCAGTACGAAACCGCCATCAAAACGGACAAGTTCCTGTTGATGGTGCATAGCACTGCCCTGGAAGTTGAAAAGGCCCGGTCCATTCTCGAAAGCACGCAGACGATCCACGTGACAGTCCACGCGGTGGAAGCCGGTCAACCGGCCATCCGATAGTTTGGCGAGAACCATCAGTCAATGACTGCCCAGGAGGGCAGCACGAATGCTAACAAGAACGACAAACTTGAAGGGTCTTGCGATCCACGCCACGGACGGCGAGCTTGGAACCGTGGATCAGCTCTATTTCGACGATGAGACATGGGCCATCCGCTACTTCACGGTGGAGACCGGCAACTGGCTGAGTGGGCGTCAGGTGCTGATTTCGCCGATGTCCGTCCTCCGAGTGGACTGGCAGGCCAAGCGGCTGGAAGTGACCCTGACGAGGAAGCAGGTGGAAGGGGGCCCGGGCATCGCCGCGCACCGGCCCGTCTGGCGGCAGCATGAGGCCGAATACCTCGGCTATTACGGGTATCCGAACTATTGGGATGGCCCCTATCTGTGGGGCCCGTCCTACTATCCCGGCGATCTGGCGGCCGCGACGCCAGTCTCAATGCCACCTACGGCAGCCAAGGCCCAAATCAACCCGGCGGATACGCACCTGCGCAGTACCGAAGCCGTCACGGGCCATAACATTGACACCATTGATGGCGAGATCGGCCATGTGAGCGGTTTCATCGTAGACGATCAAGCTTGGGCCATCCGTTACCTTGAGGTAGCCACACAGAACTGGTGGCCGGGCAAGAAGGTGCTGTTCTCCCCTGGGTGGGTGGAACGGGTAAGCTGGACGGATTTCAAGGTTCACGTCGCCCTCACAAAAGAAGCCATCGAAAAAGCTCCGGCGTTTGACGAGTCGATGCCGATACTCCGAGAGTACGAAGACCGGCTGTACTTTCACTACGGGCGGCCACCCTACTGGCAAGATAGAGCCGCTCGCGACTCCTCCTTTTCCCTCACCCGCGTGTAAGTCGGGGCATGGGCGTCCACTGATCCGGGCGCCCATGCTTTTTTCGCGCCCATTGGCCCGACAATCGGAAGGGTGGAGCAGCCCGCTATGACGCCACGATCTGGCGATACTCCGGCTGCCACATCGCGTCCTGCACCTGCTGCATAACGTCGTCCAGTCTCACCCGGGCCAATCCCTCCGCGTCCGCCGCCTCAGCGACGGCCGACGCCACGGTCATCGACACGATGCGCAGATCGTCAATCTGTGGGAGGAGGGAGGCGCCAGTCTGGTGCACTGTCACAAGACTGGAGACCGCATTCGCCGCGGCCACAAACATACCTTCGCTGATCCGGCTGGCGCGTGCGACAATGGCGCCGAGTCCCAGGCCGGGATACAGCATGGCGTTGTTCACCTGAGCTACCACGTAAGTGATCCCCTTGTAGGTGACCGGGGCGAATGGGCTGCCGGTGGCGACCAGAGCCCGCCCCTCAGTCCAGGCGATCAGATCTGTCGGGTTCGCCTCGGCCCGCAGGGGTGGATTTGAGAGCGCAAAGATGATGGGACGGTCTGTGTGCGCTGCCATCTCCTTCACAATCGCCTCCGTGAAACTGCCGGCGATGGTGGATGCCCCGATCAGGATTGTCGGTTTCACCCGGCGCACGACCTCGGCCAAGCTGACTCCGTTCCCTGGGCCGTCATGTTTCCAGTCCTTGCTCTCGCCGGCCGGCCTGGCGTACGCCGCCTGGTAGTCACAAAGCTGATCCGCGATTGCGGTGGTGAGTAATCCCTGCCGGTCCACGCACCAGATTCGTCTGGTGGCATCCTTCTGGGAGAGGCCATCGCGTGTCATGGCATCACGGAGCTGGTCTGCCACTCCCACACCGGCCATGCCGGCTCCAAAGATGACCACCCGCTGGTTGCGCAACGGCGTCCCGGAGACCCGGACGGCAGAGATGGCCGCCGCTAGCGTGATCGCACCAGTGCCCTGCATATCATCGTTGAAGGTGCAGATCTGGTTTCGATATTTGGCGATGATGCGGCGTCCGTTGCCCGGTGCGAAGTCTTCCCACTGGAGGAGTGCATTTGGGAACATTTTCGTGACGGCCGTGACGTAGGCGTCGATGAACGCGTCGTACCGCTCGCCACGGATGCGAACGTGCCGGCTGCCGATGTACGAGGGATCGTTAAGCAGACTGTCCCGGTTGGTGCCCACATCGATCATCACCGGAATGACGCGCGTAGGATCGATTCCACCGGCCGCGGTGTAGATGGCCAGTTTGCCGATGGACACCTCGATGCCGCCGACTCCCCAGTCGCCGATGCCCAGGATCTGCTCGGCATCGGTGGCGATGATCAGATCCACGTCAGCCGGGCCGAAGCCAAGGTTGGAGAAAGCTTCTTCGATGGTGTCAGGGTGGTCGATGGATAGATATACCCCCCGGGGGCGCCGGCACTCATGGTGGTACTGCTCTATCGCCATACCGACCGTCAGATCGTTCACGATGGGGATCATCTCGCGCAGGTGGTCCGAGAACAGCCGGTAGAACAGCACGTCATTTCTGTCGTGCAGGGTGGTCAGGTAGATGTTCTTGCTCACCGCATCCGGCAGCCGCGAGTACTGGAGGTAGGCGCGCTCTACCTGAGTTGCCAGCGTGCTGATGTCCGGCGGAACCAGGCCGGTGAGTCCCAACGCCTGCCGCTCTTCCGCCGTGAATGCTGTCCCCTTGTTCAGAGTTGGCGAATTGAGAACGGCCAGCCCGCGGGCCCTAGTCTCGTAGTGGCCGTTGCCGTTCTGCTGGTGTTTGAGTGCCGACGCCAGCACAGGAATCACTCTCGGTCGCATACTGTTACCTTTTCTCTTCGTGACCTGCTAGATACTTGGATTCGCTTCGCTGCGGCGCAAGCCGATTGGTGTTGGGCTAATGACGGTCATTGCCGGTACGGAGAGCTGACCGTGCGAGGTCAGAAGACCATATGCGGTCACGGAGTCAGGCGGAAGTCACTCATGTTTTCCCACACTCCGGCCAACTGCAGTAGCCAGGAGCACACGACGACAACTGCGATGACGTCGGGAATCGACTTCTTTCCGGAGGCTACAGGAAAAAATCTGTAAATCAGGTACAATCCGACACCGATGATGATCGATAGCACAACATGATTCAGCCAAGGCACTATCCAGCTCCTTCACTTCGGATCTGAGCAATCCGATGCCCGAATTTCCGACGGCCGTTGAGGCCCGTCGGAGCCGGGATCCTCCGGCCCTCGCAGCCTGTGCCTTGTAGCGGAGCGTTCCGTGGTCTCAGAGCTTCACTGAATCAGGCGTCCGCATCCAGAGTCTCTCGCACCTTCTGTGCAAGTGCGGCGGGGGAATAGGGCTTTTGCAGAAACGCAGTGCCGTGCTCGATACCTTCCTTCAGAACAACGTCTTGCGTATGGCCGGACGTGAAGAGAACTTTCGTTCCAGGCCGCAGTTTGAGGACGCCTTCGGCCAGTTCGCGGCCTCCGGCTTCCGGCATCACCACATCGGTAAAGAGCAGATCGATCGGGCCATCGAGGGCCTCGCACAATGCCAGTCCCTCCCGCCCGTTACGCGCTTCATGCACCACGTACCCACTGATTTTGAGGACTCTGCGTGCGAGCGAACGGAGGAAATCTTCGTCCTCCACCAACACAACGACCTCCGAGCCCTTGGGCGCCGTGGCGAGGGTTTCGGCCGGACGCGATCCATGGTCCACGACCTCCTCGATTGCAGGAAGAAAGATGGTGAAGGTCGTCCGGCAGCCGGGTTCGGACGCGCAACGGATAGCACCCCCGCCTTGCTCGACGATTCCCAGTACGGTGGCGAGGCCCAGGCCAATCGCTTTGCTGGCCTCTTTCGTAGTGAAGAAGGGCTCGAAGATGTGCGATCGCAGTTCCGCGCTGATGCCGGTTCCGTTGTCACACATAGACATGGTGGCGTAGCGCCCCGGCGGAAGATCGGGATCCCGGCCAGCTTCTTCCGTTACCGTAACGTTTGCGGTTTCGATCGCCAGGGTGCCGCCGGTGGGCATTGCGTCCCTGGCGTTCAGGGCAAGGCTCATGAGCGCCCGGCCAAGTTCACCCGGGTCGGCCCGAACGTGCCAGAGGGCGGGATCACAGACAACGGCCACCCCGATCCGCTCGCCCGTCAGACCGCGCAGCATTAGGTCGAAATCTTCTACGATCCCATTCAGGTCCAGGACCTTCGGTTGGAGGACCAGCCCCCGGCTGAAGGCCAACAACTGCCAGGTGAGTGAGGCCGCCCACTCTCCCGCGAGCCGGTGAGAGACTTCCAACCCGCCGGCAGAGGCCCCGGCGCCGGCGGCCGGAACTACTGCCGAAGCAGCACCATCGTGCTCAGGCGCTGCGCCACTGATGCCGTGCCGTGCAACCAGCCCGGAATCGGCCCGAAGACCGCTGCGCCGTTGCTTTTCATCCATGCGAATCCTTTGGCGACCCACGAGGGTCAACGTAGAAGAGGTCAGCGCTGTGACACGATTCTCTTTTTCGGATTGGCACGGATCAATCTTCCGGTACTTGCCAACTTCAACTGAGACTCCAGCGCTCCATCGCTTCACTTAGCATTTCGCGGCCCAAACTAACTGAGGTGAAGCATCGCCGTGACCATATGCCGCCAGAAAAGCAGTGGCATCGACATCAGAAGGTGCTAGCATGGGGGCGTCGTGACGGCTCTCGGATATCAGCGATCTGTGGATTATGATTGGTGTGAGTCGATTCCCAACAGGCGCTGGTGGTCAATTTGGGCCGACCACGTGGAAAGATGTGAGTGCGATGCCACCGGCTGTTTCGCCGTCATCCGCCACCAACTGGCTGGTCGAACATGGCCCGAGAGAGCTTGAGCTTCTCTTCCGGGCGATTGTCTATCACCCTTCCGCCCCTATCCTCATCACCGATAGCGACGGCACATCCAGGGATGCCAGTGCCGGTGTGGGTGAACTGCTTGGGCTTCCGCGAGAGAAGATCATCGGCCAGCGGGTTGAAGATTCTGCAGATCCCGACCTGAAGTCCGTCCTTTCGCAACTCTGGCCAGCCCTGCAAGAGCAGGGGGAGATGGGTGGGACGCTCCATCTCGTGGGGCCGGATGGAAGTCCACGGGAAGTGGAATACATTGCCAGACGGAACGTGCTGCCGGTTCGTCACCTCCTGGTTTTCCACGACAAGACGTCCGCGCCGGAAACAAAGGGGGAGGCCGGCAGTGAACCGGTGCCCTCCTGGGTCCAGGATTACGCGCTGTACCTTTTGGATGTAGAGGGATGCATTGCCGCCTGGTATTCAGGCGCCGCGCGTATTTACAGCTATCAGGCTGACGAGGCCATTGACCAACACGTATCTCTGCTCTACCCGGGCGATACGGCGTTGCGCGCCAGGCTAAAGGAGGAATTCCGGCGAGCCGCGGCCGAAGGCCATGCGGGCACGGAGGGCTGGCAGGCGAGGAAGGACGGGTCCCGATTCTGGGCCAACGCCATTACGATGGCGCTCAAGAATGAGAACGGCGAGCTGCAGGGTTTTGCCCGGGTCGTCAGGGACTTCAGCGACCGGCACGAGAGGGATGAGAAATTGCGGCGCAGCCGGGCGCTGGTCCGGCCAATCCCACTTCAAACGACAATTGCGGGAATTGTGTCCGGTGAATATGACCAGACACCAGAGGTGAACGATGCGTTTCTCGAACTGGTTGGTTACAGCCGCGAGGACTTGGAGTCTGGCCGGCTCAACTGGCCAGCACTGACCCCGCCCGAGTACGCGTCGCTAGATGAGTTGGCGCATGAAGAGGGCCTGACGAGCGGAGCCTGCACGCCCTTTGAAAAGGAACTTCTGCGGAAGGACGGAACGCGGGTCCCCGTCCTGGTTGCCACGGCAGTGCTCAAGTTGTCGCCGTTCAAATGGATCACCCTAGTGCAGGACCTCCGGGAGCGGGACCGGGTTGAGAGCGTCGACGAAGCGGATGTCAGCCCAGAAAATGACTTCGGAGAGATCGTGGGCAACAGCGCAGCTCTGCGGCGGGTTCAGCGGCAGATCGAACTGGTGGCTCCCACGGATGCGAACGTTCTGATTCTGGGAGAGACCGGCACCGGCAAGGAGTTGGTGGCGC
>CAYVDY010000291.1:0-8709 GCA_964450255.1 uncultured Candidatus Solibacter sp.
CCCGCGCAACTACGGAGCTTTCCCTCGATTCTTGGGCGACTATGTCCTGATAAGGAAGATTCTTTCCCTGCCCGAAGCCGTCCACCGCATCACTGCCCTTCCGGCGCGAATGTTCGGTCTGGCCGACCGCGGGTTCCTGCGCGAAGGCGCGATGGCCGACATCACTGTTTTCGACCCCAGCTCCATCCGGGAGATCGGCAGCTATGCAACGCCCGCCGTCAAACCCTCAGGCATCGCCCATGTGATCGTGAACGGAAACCACGTGGTTCGTTCGGGCGAGTTCCATGACCTGCGCGCCGGCCGCATGCTGCGACTGAACTGATACGGACCGGATCTATGCGAGGGTGCCCTGGCGCGACCCGATCTCCCTGACCGCCTTCTCGAGCCGCTCCAGCCCCGCCATCATCACCCGTTTCGGGCACGCGAGGTTCATACGCTGGAACCCTTCACCTTCCGGACCGAACTTCCTCCCCTCGTCGAAGAAGAGTTCCGCCTCATCATGCAGCAGAGACGCCAGCGCATCGGCCTCGAGCCCCAGTCCCGAAAAGTCCATCCACTGGAGATAGGTGCCCTCCAGCGGATAGGCCTTGATCCCCGGCAGTCTCTCCGCGATGAAGGCTTTGAGGGCGAGGTGGTTGCCCCAGATCACGCCGATCGCCTCGTCGAGCCAGGGGGAGCAGCGGTCATAGGCGATCTGTGACGCCTTGTAGCCGAGGCTGGTGGCGCAGTAGAAGCCCGCGCGTTTGACCTCCTCCTGGTAGCGCGCCCTCACCCGGGGATCCGGCACGATGGTGGCGGCGGTTTTCAAGCCCGCCAGGTTGAAGGTTTTGGACGCCGATGTGCACACTATCATGTTCGAAGCGAGCTCCGGCGAGAGGGTTGCGAATGCGGTATGCCGGTTGCCGGGCATGACGATGTCGGCATGGATCTCGTCGGAAATGATGAATACCCCGTGGCGCAGGCATATCTCGCCCACGCGCGCGAGCTCCTCCCGCGACCAGACCCTCCCCGACGGATTGTGGGGACTGCAGAACAGAAGGATCGAGTTGTCGGGGTCGGCTGCCTTGCGCTCCAGATCCTCGAAATCGATCTCGTACCTGCCGCCGCGCACGACGAGGGGGTTGCGCACGACCTTGCGCCCGTTCCGCCCGATCGCATCATAGAATGGATAATAGACCGGCGACTGCACGATCACGCCCTCGCCTTCCATCGAAAATGCCCTCACCGCCCAGAAGAACGCATCCACCACGCCCGGCGCGCCCACGATCCACTCGGGCCTCACGTCCCACCCATGACGCCGCTTCATCCAGCCGCATACCGAATCCAGGTATTCCGGATCAGCCGGATCGGGATATCCCAGCACCGTTTCGTCGAGATACGATTTCAGCCCCGCCACGATCTCCGGCGCGTTGACGAACTCCATGTCCGCCGTGGAAAACGGCACCACATCCGGCGAAACGTCCGGTTTGAGATCGCGCATCACGCGCCACTTGGCCGACGAGAGGTTCAGACGGGAAATCGTGGTTTCAAAGTCGTAACGCATGGGCACAGCTCCTAGCTTGATCTGATCCTAGCGCTGGAGAGTATACACCCGAATGAGGCCGGCAGCAGGATTCGGGGCAACGAGGGAGGTGACACAGGGTCCTGTTTTTAGCTTGACGGCTCAGTAATTAAAGCCTTTAATATTTGTAAGAAATTATCCATACGCATCATGGCGGGACATGGAAAACAAGGGTAAGGCAACTAGCCATCGACTGATACTAGGTCTGATATTGACCTTCCTTGGTTCGCTGGCAGTCTGCCAAGCCTCGCCTTTGCCTGTAGTGTCTGACTTCTTCCACTCCCTTTCCGGGCTGGTATGTCATCACCAGGATAGTCGTACTCTGGAAGCGTTGCCCGTGTGGCTGAGACTTTTCAGCCGCTCGAAAATAGGCACTCTGTTCTGCCCGCGCTGCTGGGGAATTTGGCTCGGATTCAGCATGGCCTACCCTCTTCTCATGCTCACCAAGACCCGTCTCCACGCCCTCATTGTCCTCGCGGTACTTGCCGTCGCATCCACCGCAAACGTGGCCGATCATCTTCTGCGCGATATCGGTGGCAGCCAGCCTGGCGTGCGCTTCATCGAAGTCCTATCTTGTGAACCTAGAGAAGCCGGCGGGCATATTCATCATAGGGATAGCAGGGCAGTCCGTGACGCAGAGTCCCCTCCCGTATGACAGCCTTTCCATCAGCGACAAGCCGACGGTTGTTGATCTCCTCATACCGTATTCATTCTACAAGAACCTTTTCGAGCCCTACGAACTGGAAGCCATCACGAAAAAATTCGGCAACACTGCCGACCTGTATGCCACATGTACCCTGATCGCCAACAATTTGGACCTGTCCACCGACTTGGCAGCTTCGAAGATTCCGGTGCGGCTCCTCCTGCGAACCGACGACATCTTCGGCAAGGAGGGGCGGGGCACCCTGGAAGAGGCGATCCTCAATGGCCTCACAACCGAGAATTACACCTTCTATCATAAGACCAAAGACGACAAAGGCGGAACGAAGATCGTCACTGCGACGATCACCAATGTAAGAAAGACGAAGTGATTCCCCAACCGAGATGACTCGTCGCGTTAGTGCGGTCATTGTCGCGGTACTCGCATTCCTCTCGTACCGCGCCGTGGTTCTGGGCGCGCAGACACGGACTGTCACGGCAGGCGGCAGTCCGGGATATGAAATGCTCGATGCGCGGGGAGTTTTGCAGCCCTCCGCCTCCCTCAAGGTCAGAGAACCGAATTATTGCGTGCTGGTGACCACGCGCGGCCGTCAATATCCCTCGAATGTGATCCGCTACTCGATCACCGGGAAGGCTCTCTGGGACGGAGGGAGCTATACGCATGGAAGCGGCATCTCAGCCGATGCATCGACATTTTCTTTCTCCGCGCATTCCGCGGGAACGGTCAGCTCACTCCAGATCCCGGTAAATTCGACTTCAACCTTCAGCTTCGACACTGGCGTGTTGAGCCCTGGACGCTTCTCACACTTGAAATCCGACCCGCTCCGGTCATCGCCGCCAATAACGGAAACCCAACCATACCAGCCCTTCTCATTCGGGAGCGTCACCGCCGGCAACTTGTCAACCCCCAGGTTTTCCCACTTGGGCACGCTCCTTGCAAATCCGCAGATTCCGGCAACGGCCCCCGGCTTCCCTGTCACCCGTTTTTCGCATTTCGCGGGCTATCTCTCCCCCGCAGCATTCATATTCCACTCGTCAATTCCGACGACGCCAGCCCCTCCGGTTGCCCACATCCCAGACCAGGCCCGATATTCCCACGCCTCGTTCGCGGAGAACAGCCCACTAGAGGTCTTCTCGTTCGGAATGAACGTACCGAATACGGCAAAGCCGGACTTTTCCCAGCCTGCCGCCACTGCAAGCCCTCCTTCATATTCCTTCGCATCCCAAGGGTTGCCGGCATGGTTCAGGCACGCCGCTTCAATTCCCGAGCTTCCGCGCGAGATCCGCACCAGCGCGACGATATCGGCGACTCAGCCTCCCGCGATCTCTGCAAGCCTTCCCTACTTCTCGCATGGAAGATTCGTCGCGGATTTCGTGCAGCAGAACATTCCCCAGGCAATCGATGCGGCGAAAGGTGTTTCATTTTTCTCGCATTCGGGCAGAGGCGTAGATCCGGTCTTGATCCTTGCATGCAACGCTCAGGCGTTCACTGTTGGAGAGACGATACGCCTGACCATCGCTGTCTCGAATCTGCCTTTTGCGGAAGCTACCCAATCCGTCGTATTCATGCGGCTCCCGCCGGCAAGATCGCCGTGGGTGCTGGACAACGGCGTATCCGGCGTCGCGATAGACTCCGACAACCATCTCATCTGGAACCTTGACCGTGCTCCCGGCAACAGCGGCACATATGAAATCACGATTCACACTATCGCGGATCTTGAGTCCGGTCGGGATTGAGGAATCAGACATATCACGTTTCTGCATTGGAGGCCCTGGTCATGAAGCGAATGGCATTGGCGTTCATCCTGGTTGCGGCGGCCTGCTCCGGCGCATGGTCGCATTCCGAGGACTCCATTAAAGAAGATCTATACCGTGCAAAGCGGATCATCGCGTCAATGGACACAATGGACGCCTCGTATGTCGCTAAGGCCGATGCTTTAGCCTCGCCTGGGAAAAGCGAGTTCGAGACCCAGGCCATGTTCGAGGTCAGGATCGCGGGAGATCGCCAGAAGTTGCTGAGCGAGAAGGAACTGCGCCAGAAGGAGCAGAAGGCTCAGTTGGCCGGACTCCTCGCCACACGGTATCGACTCACCGATGACATGTTCACACTTGACCTGGGTAGATATGACAGCGAGCAAGAGCGCTTCACCGTATCGGTCAAAATTTCAATAAACGGTGTCATTATCGACGAATTCCAAATCGCCCTGCGGGTTCCAGTCCAGGAAGCGAGGAAGCTGAGTTCCCTGTTCATGGGAACGGAAAAAGCGCTTGAGTGTTCCTTAATTGAATCAGCGATCCGAACTGGGGGGAACCCCTTCGGCTCCTATTCCCTGCAGCTCCCCGGCTACCCGAACATCACTGCGGAAATCGTCCGCATGGCGCCAGAAAAAGGTAAGGAAACCGCAGAACCTGTGCAGATGCCGCAGTTGGCGCAGCAATCACCTCCGGCTTCCACCCCTGGTGCGACTTTGAATTCGCCGCCAGCTCCTGCTGCGGTGCAGGCACAAGCTACCACAGTGGCCGCAGTCTCTCCCGCTGTCGCATCTCCGGTTGCTGGTGTGGACGGCATCTCAGCCGAACTCAGGAAAGCCTCTTTCGACGAGCTAAAGACCAAGGACTTTTCCTATCTGAAGATCGGAAACCTGACCGAAAGCCAAAAATCAGAAACGTTTGCACGAGCCAAAAGGAACAACGCAGGTGGCATGATGCTCCTCAACCTGCTTTTGCCGATCGGAGTAGGATCCCTGGTGCAGGGGAACGTGGCGTATGGGGCATACCAGCTGGCATCGACTTTCCTGGGAGTCCTTATTGGAGCTGAAACAGAAGCCCAGGGAATAGGCGCTGTGTTTGTCGCAAATGCGGCCCTTGCGTACCTTGGTGGACTGATCATCCCCTTCACGTACGAGAGTGGCTACAATGATGCACTGAAAGCGGTCCTGAAGTAGCGGAATCCTCAAGGACCATCCGATCCGCGTTCTTGCCGCCGGCTCATGAAAATAAAACCGCCCGCGGCGGCGCGTTGTGCGGCGCATGCGCGGGCGATCGGGTGGGGCCGGGCGGGCAGAAGTCCGCCGGCATTGCCGGGTAGGAGCTTCCCTCCTACTTCCTTCCCCTGAACATGACCCTGACCTGCTTGTAGAGACCCTCGCCCTCGGACTTCGTCTCCACGTCCACGATGTCGTTGAGCGTGGTGTGGACGATGCGGCGCTCGAAGGGGTTCATCGGCTCGAGGAGGATTGAGCGTCCGGTGCGGCGCACCTGCTCGGCGGAATCGTAGGCCATCCGCACCAGGGATTCCTCGCGGCGGATACGGTAGTTTTCCGAATCCAGGATTATGCGCGTGTCCTCGCGGCCGAGGCGCCCGGCGTAGACGTTGGCCAGGAGCTGGAGGGCGTCGAGATTCTTGCCCTTCTTCCCGATGATGATGGAAGC
Organism: uncultured Candidatus Solibacter sp.; assembly: GCA_964450255.1. GTDB lineage: Bacteria > Acidobacteriota > Terriglobia > Bryobacterales > Bryobacteraceae > Paludibaculum. The sequence continues at coordinate 5,654 of CAYVDY010000291.1, forward strand.
GTGCGAGGACTCGATCTTCAAACCAAGCTTGCGTTCTTCGCGGAAAAGCACGGAGACTGTGGCCTCGTAGCCCATTTTGGCGATGACGTCGACCGCCCAGACGATCATCTGCTCCTCGAACTCGCCCTCGGGGGCGAGGGGTGCGGCCGAGAGGGTCCGCGGCATCCGCATTTCCATCTCTTCGTCGCCATGGGCACCGCCGCGGGAGTCCGCGCGGGAGTCGGCGGCGTCATTGCCAGAGGCAGCGGCGGAGCCGGCTCCGGGAGTGTGGGTGTGCACCCGGATCTTAACGCGGCCCTTCTTGAACAGGCCGCCCGCCTGGTTTTCCAGGATTTCCACGTCGAAGCTGTCGGTCTCCACCCCGAGTTCCGCGGCCGCGTTCTCTATGGCTTCGCGCTCGGTCCTTCCTTCAAATTCATATGTCATGGCTGCTACTCCTGATGCCTGCTCTATTTCTTCTTCGACTGCGTCTGCTGGACATCGGCTGCCTTTTTCTCCAGCCACTCCCGCGCCTTTTCTCCGAAACTGCGGGTATCCACATTGGATGAACGCTTCCCCGAACCGGCCGGCGCCGAAGCGCCCGAACCGGATTTCACGGTGGTCTTGCCGGCGGGCTTCGCGCCACCCGGAGCGGCCGCGGCCACGGATCCCTTCACCGAAATCTTGTGCTTCTTCAGCATGTCGTTGATGACCATCTGCTGCGCGATGGTGATCACGTTCGAAGCGATCCAGTAGAGGAGCAGCCCGGACGGCACATCGTACAGCACGAAGAAAAACATGATCGGCATGCCGTACATCATGAGTTTCATCTGGTTCGCGCTCTGTCCGGGAGCCGTGGTGTTGCTCTGCGTGTACTTGCCATACAAAAGCTGGCTACCCAGATAAATGATTGGCAAAGCCCTCAAGTCGGTCCAATTGAGGAGCGGAAGCGTAAAACCGCCGAAGTGGATGAAGTGCTCCGGCAGGGAGAGGTCGGGAATCCAGCCGGGGATGAACATCGCGCCGCGGAGGTCGAAATGGTTGTTGAAGAGGTTGTACATCGCGATGAAGAGCGGGAACTGGATGAGCATCGGCAGACAGCCGGACATCGGGTTGTAGTTGGCGCTCTTGTAGAACTCGGCCATTTCCTGGTTCAGGCGCTGGGGGTTGCCCTTGTACTTGGCCTGGATCTCCTGAATCTGCGGCTGCAGTTCCTGCATCCTCGCGCTGGAGACCGACCCCTTCTTGGTGAGGGGGAACATGATGATCTTGGTGAGGATCGTCACCAGGATGATCGCCACGCCGTAATTGGGAATCAGCTTGTAGAATATATTAAGGAAGAATTTGAGGATGTTCTCGAGCCAGCCGAGGATATTCCCGGTGTCGGTCACGTCCTCCAGCTTCAGGCTGGCGCGGCCGAAGCTGTTTTTGTCGGCGTATTCGTACCGCGAGAGCTCGGAGGCGCGCTTCGGGCCGAAGTAGAAGTAGTAGGTGTCGGTCTGGCGGCTGGATTTGATGGCCGGACGCTGGAGCTCCATCGTGTGCGTATTCTTGATCGCCGGATCGGTGCCCTGGAGAAAGCCGAAGGTGGAGAAGGGCGCCTCGGGAATGGCGATGAATGCGAAGTACTTGCCCGCGATGGCCGCCCAGGAGGGCTGTTCCTTCGGGGTGAACAGGGTGCCGGTCTTGGGCGATTCCTGCTTTTTCTTGCCGTTGGTCTCGGTGATGTACTTCCGGAAGTCGGCATTGGCCGGCAACTGGTGGTAGCTCGGCCCGATTTCCGGTCCGATTCCGACCGTGTAGGCGAAACCGCCCTGGTCCAGCGGGAGGAACTCGTTCCTGGAATTCTCCAAGGTCACGGCCATGCCGAACATGTACTCGCCCTGGCGGAAGGTGAAGGCCTTCCTGTAGGTGAAGGGCACGGGTTCGGCCGAGCCGGGGACGGTGGCGTAGTAGGTGCGCGAGAACTCGATGGTCGAGCGGTCGCCGCCTATCCACTGGACGTTCATGAGGTCTTTCACGGGCGCTGCGCCCGCGGGGCCGAAGGCGACCGTAAGCCCCTGCGTCCCGGCGGAACCCGGCACTATGAGGTCCACGAAACCGCTCTTGTCCTTGTGCTCCTTCAGCGCGAGGGACACGATGTCGCCGCCGGCATTGCTGAAGGTGGCCTTCATGAGGTCGGTCTCGATGGTGTACTTCTGCTCTGCGAGAGGTGCCGCGACGATGGCCGTCGCCGGTGCCCTGGATGAGGCTGCCGGCGAGGTCGCCATGGGCGAGCTCGTCACGGGGGCCGGCGCCTTGGCGGCGTTCGGGTCAGCCGAGATCTGGCTTGCCGTAGGGCCGGGAACGCCGGTCGCCGCGGGTGCGGCGGCACCGGGCACGACCGGCGCGCTGGCAACGGGAGCCTGCGCCTGAGCCTCCGCGGGCGGAAAAAGGGCGTTCTGGATCATGAATCCGACGCCCACGACGAGGGTGGAGAGCACCACCGCGATCAATGTGTTCCTGTTCTCTTCTTTGGATCCGGAGTTGAAGATACTCATGGTACTGGGTCATAGCCTCCCGGGTGCATAGGATGACATTTCAGGATGCGCCTCAGCGCCAGCCAACCGCCCTTCAGGGGGCCATACGTGCCGACAGCCTCGTACGCATAGGCGGAACAGGTGGGCACAAATCTGCAGGACGGAGGGAACATGGGCGAAATAATGATTTGGTAAAGCTTTATCAGGGCAAGAAATGGCAGCGAAACGAGTCTCTTTGCGAACCTGAGAGCCGCACCCGGCCATCCGCTCATGCTATCAATCCCGCCTTACGCAGGAGATTGCCCATCCTCGAGCGGTATTCAGGCAGTCCGGCCTCGTCGGGAAACAGGACAAAGGCTGCGTCGTAGCCCGGCTTGAGGCTGGAATACCCCAGCCGCCAAGCCTCGCGCGCAAGCCGTTTCGCCCTGTTCCGCTGGACCGCACCCGCGAAGGAACGTACGGGAACGAAAACCGCCCGGCTATTCTCCAGGCCATTGGACGCGACGTGCGCCCTCATGCCCTTGCAGGAATACCGGGCCCCGGACCGGAAACCCCGGG
>CAYVDY010000292.1:0-8693 GCA_964450255.1 uncultured Candidatus Solibacter sp.
AACGTGATCGGATCTGGCTTACAGGCGATCAGCGGAGCTCTGAACGCCGTGAACGGGTTGTTGACTGCAATCCAGAGCTACTTCCAAAACACCATCTACCCACAAGTCGCTATCGACCGGGCTCGTGGCGTCGTTGGCGCAGTGCAAGGCATCTACAACTCGATCCGCAGCCTTGCGAATCTCAATGTGGCGAGCGCCACGCTGGCGAATCCACGTCAGCTGGAGGCTGTGATCCTGTCACGTAGCGCGGGGAGCATTGGGCAAGTGACAGGCAGCTTTGCGAGGGTCTATCAGGCCGTACCGCCCGCGACGGACGCACCCGCGCCGATGCGAGATCTCATCGATATGACAGACGCGACGGCGCAAGCCGCCTTGAAGAAGTCGATCGCGATTGACGATGCGGCAGACCGGCTCATGGAGGCTTCCGACCAGTTGGCGGCCGAGATGGCTGCGGCTGCTCCGGGGACGGCGCCGATGGTTGAGGCGCAGGCGGCGGCAATGCTCGTGAAAGCCCACGCGCTCACGCAATCGGCCATGGCGGAGCTGTTCCGCATCCGTGCGATCGACATGGCAAACACCGGAGCCTCTCTGAAATTCAACGCCAATCACGCCACCGATACGCGCCGGGACTTCACGAACATGTTCAAGAAATGAGGGGAGCCATGTTCTTCTTCGAGCGGACATTCCAGACCGTGTTGAACGGCATCGACGCTGCCGGTGGCCCAATGGGTTCGAGCATCAACATCGCTAACGCGATTCTGCTTCTTTGTGCCCTGTTTGCTGTCTACGAGGCCTACACGCGGGGCGGGGATGCGCGGATGATCGGCGTCGCCGCGGCGAAGTTCCTGCTTCTAGGATTGGTGGTCTCGAATTACAGTGCGGTCTTTCGGAACGTCAATGGTGCCTTCAACCAGGTCGCGGCCACGATCTCGCCCAATGATTGGGCAGACAACTGGATGCTTCAGGTGAATCAGTATTATCAGGGGCTCGGGAACGCGAACTGGTTCAACCTGGTCGTCAGCAGTCTGGTGGCTCTGATTAGCGTCCTGGTTCAATTGATCGCCGCCATCATCTTCCCGATCGCTCTGCTGATTTTCACAATCCTCTACTGCCTCTATGGCGCCGTGCTCTATGCGACGGGGCCCATGGTGCTGGCGCTTTACCCGGCCTTCGGGGTCGGCCAACTGGCGCGGAGCTATCTGGTAAACGTGTTCGTCTTTCACGCGTGGGGCATCGTGTACGCGCTCTTCAGCGTGCTGCTGACGGCTATTAACGCTCAGAGTCTGGGTGCCATGCTGGCGGCAAACAGCCTCGGTGGCTGGTTTCAAGGTGCGGGCGGGGCGTTGTTGATGTCACTCGCCAGTATTTTGTTCGCCGTCATGGTCGCCTTGATCCCATTCCTCGCCAGACGGATTGTGACGGGAGAGATCGGCAGCTCGATGATGACCGTGGTTCACACGGTCGGCGCCGCGTTAGGCTCTTTCAAGGTTAAGCCCGGACGTGGTGACGGCAACTAGATGAGTTCAGGCTGCCGAGCAGTCGGACGGCAGAGACAGGAGTAATAGCCATATGGTCCGAAAACAACGACAGGATGACAGTTGCCACGACCTCCCTGAGAAGACTCGGTACACAAAGTACTACGAGCACGACGGCCAGCTTCGAGCGTACGCAAATCGGTCCCTGCTGATGGCCGGGCTGTTCGGCGTGATCGCTCTGGTGTCTCTCTTGTTTGCCATCTATGTGAGGCTGCAGCCTCCGACGGTCATCCGCGTTTCGGCCGACGGAGAGGCGACGGTCGTCGGAGGCAGGCCGACCAGCCCGCCACCCGCAGTGAAAGGCGGCCCGCCGAGCGCACTAGTGACAGCATCAAGTGGCGAAGCCGCGCCGACCGACATTGAAGGCCGCGCCGTGGTCAGGAAGTTTCTGGAGAGTTACATGCGGTACACCCCCACCTCGGTCGACAAGAATCTTGCCGACGCGCTGAACATGATGACCGCGAACTTGCGGATGTACAGCCTCAATCTGCTCCGGGACCAGGACTTGATCGGCAAGATCAAGGAGGAGCAGATCACTTCCTCGTTCAAGATTCGCTCGATCGAACCGGTCCCGGGCCAGGCGTGGACGTTTCAGGCTTTTGGGGTGAAGGAAGTTCATCGGGTGCGAAACAAGAGCGAGTTCACCGATCGCATTGTCGGCAAGTATCATGTGCGGCTGATTCAGGATCGGCGAACTGAACGTGTGCCCAGCGGTCTGTTGGTTGCCGAGTACAGGGAAGAACAGATGGTAGGCGAAAAGGATATAGGGCTCTTGCAGGAGTCGAGCCTCCTGGGGAACCGATGACGAGTTCTGCCGGTTCCGGTCCTGCCAGGAGAGGGCATCTCCGGATCGGGTCCGGTGGGAGCGATGCCAGCGCAATCTGGCGATTTCGCGCACCTGAGGGAGGACGCGACGCGGCCCGCTGCTCGAAAGGCGCGCGGGCCGCAAATCACTTGGAGGGAGCAATGCGATGGGGACAGCAACAAATGCAATTTCGAACGGTTCGGCCGAGCCGAAGGCTACGGCTCCCAAGAAGGAGCGCAACGCTCGGGGCCGAAGGGTGGCCAAGCCAGGGGAGCCCTCGACGGCCCGGTACTTTCTGATCAAGGCGTCAGGCAGCGACGGACTCCATCTCGGCCAGGAGGTGGCCTCGGAAAACGAAGCCCTCACAGCGTCATTCCGCGCGAGTGGCACCTACGCTGTGGTGACTGAATGGAAAGCTGACGTCGATGTGAGCAGTGGCGCGCCAGTAATCAAAAAGGAGGCCATCCGACACGAGAAGAAGTAGGAGATTCATAACCGGCAGCTTTGGCTTCATGCATACAAGTGCGTAAGCGACCCGTGGCTCTGATACGGGAAAGTGCTGGTCGGGTTTCCTTGAAAATCCTGGCCAGAGTTCTCACCAACTCGGAAAAGGATAGCAGAGAGGCCCATTCCAGCGGACTCCTTGCTGTTCTGCCAACAGACAGAAAAGGAGAATCACCATGTTGAGGAACAAGATGGCGACACTACTCACAATCGTTTTGGCAATGCTCATCAGTGCAGGCATGACCTGGCAACAGCGACTGCTCTTCATCGGCGGCATTGTCTTCGGTGTGGTGGTGGAAGCGCTCCCGGATCTTGTGGATGAGCTGAAGGGCCGCGTCGCGGAATGGCGACGAATTCGGCAGTTCACCATTCGAACAAAGGCAGCGTAGCAGTACAACAACCCGGTAACGGCTCTCTGAGCCTGACACCCGGGAACTTGATTCAAGTTCACGGCAACAGGCTTGAGGGGGCACCGGTGACGGCGCTCCTATCGGTCTGCTGCTGATTCAACAGAGACAGATTAGGAGATGCCCCTTGAAAACCATAGTTACGTCCCAATTGCCAGTGCTCGCACTGGAAATCGATCAGGAAGGAACGGTAGCCCAGAAAAGCATGCAGCTCACCAAGCAGGGACAACTCGACAACACGTTGCTCGATGCCCTCTATCCCGGAATTCGAGTCGCTACGGTTGAGATCCCCGGCAATGAGCTGGATGACTACGGGCGTGCCAAGGTGGAACAGGCTCTGGCGAGGTTCACCATCGGTGGGGTTGAGTTTCGGCTCATCGGCGCTTCCGGCTCCGCGAAGAACGGCAAGTACTACGCCGTCAGCAAGGAGTTCGAGAAGCTGATTGCCGACAGGTTCCAGCAGTGGCCAGAAGCGGCGATCACCTACTTCGGGATCTTGATCTCGCCCTGCAAGGTGCGAATCGAAGAGCCGGACGTACGGGTGCTCGTGGTGGAAGACCACACTCTCGGTACGAATGACTGCCGCGGTTGGATTCGGCGCTCGCTATTTGAGAAGCTGCGTCTCCCGGCCCGTCACTTCTATCAGTTCCGTCTCGCGTTCAATCGAACGCAGGCCAAGGGGAGCTTTAAGGTTGTGGAGGATGACGCCGCCGATCATATCTGCGCCGACATCATCCTGCCAAAGAGTTCCGTGAAGCCCGCGCTGATCGAGAAGTCCACGTGGTCCAAGCTCTGTTCCGGCGATGCGCAAATGTTCCATGGGCCAATCGTTCTAGGCATCAGGGAGGTTTCGCGCGAACTGGAGTATGAATCGAGCTACACGCTTCTGACCCACGCTCCGGAGTCCACCATCGATCTCGAGGTCTTACCGCACGCGCTTCGGCAAGTACAGACGCTCAAGGCAACGGTCGAGGAAAACAACTTCGATGAGCTATTCCGGCTTCTGGGAACCTCGAAAACGTCACGATCAGTGCATGGAGACGAGGACCCCACGGAAGACGGAGAGTACACGTCCGCTGAACGAACCGTGGTGGAGGCAGCGCTCAAGGCCGATGGGAGTGGCCAGCTCGTGAAGTTCCCCTTCATCAATAACCAGCTTCAGCGGATCCTGTGCCGGTGGTCGTACAAACTCGCAACGGCCGGAGGATTCAAGCTACCGGCATTCGCGCTGGCTGACGACGGCTACCTGGTGCTCGACAACGGACAGGTCTACTCGGGTTCCGATTGGATGCCAGAGGGGTACGTCATTACGAGTCTCGGCTCGCGGCGCCTGCTCGAAGTCCGATATCCGATTCGGTCCAAGGACGATCTGCTCCCGCTGAAGAACATCAATGCTCAGGATACAGCGGCATGGCTAATGAATGACCTGCAGCGGCAACGGTGCGCGATGTCGGAGACAGAGGCATCGGAGCGGATCGTCTGCGGTCAACTGCGGCTGGACCATACCATCACCCTTCACTCGAAGACGGCGGCGAAGAATGGAGGCGACTACGACTTCGACATCGTCTGCGTGGTGGAGGAGAGCCGTTTCCCACGGTGGATCGAGGATCGTTTCAACCACCGCGAGACACTCTCGAACGAGAAGGACAAACGGAAGAAAAAGCATTCCGCCTGGTGGAATCTGCCCCAGGTTGCGGTGTCGGCGAAGGGCAACGAAATCGGGGTTGTTACTGACTTGATGTCGTCCTGCCATGCAGCCGGCCGCCCTGACCTCGCGGAAGTGCTGGCGAAAGAGCTCCAGGCGGCACTCGATGCCCTCAAGCACGGGACCACGCCGAACCAGGATCTCATTGTCAGCGTTCGCAAGCAGGTAGTCACCGCGCCATGGCTCCGGTTGAAAGAAGAAAAGCGCGTGGGCGATCTGCCGGTGCACTTGACTGTGAGCCCCACAGACAAGATCGGCAAACTCTACAACGTGATTCGGAAGGAGCTCGACGACTTCTTCAGCGATGTCCGGCCCCTGGCGGATTTTCGTGGTCTGATCGTCAACGGGCGATTTGATCGGGAGATGTATGAAGATGCCGCGCAGATCGCAAAGGTCTACGGCGTCAACATCGGGCTGATTCTGAAGAAGCGGGAGAAGTACCAGCAGGAAGTCGAGGATGCCCAGTGCGCTCTGAACACCTGTGATCTCGTGAACGTAGTGGAGCGCAGGAAGGCATTCAAGCGACGCAACAAGGCGAAAGCGGCGTTGCACTGGTATGAAGAACGCTCCCGGCAAGAGATGAGAAACATGATTCATCTCGTCCGGAAGTGGGCTGAACGGAAGTCGGCGAACGCATGCGACTGGCTCGCCGCTCTCTACGCAATTACCTGCAAGGGGAGCAAGAGTACCGGGAGCATCGTGTTTTACGCCTTTCCGCAGGAACTCGTCAACATGATTGCGGAACGAACGGGTGGCCGGCCGGTCACTGTTGCGGTTCCCGATCTGGTGAACGGAGACGTGTACATCGACGAAGACGGCAACGTGTACCTCGTCGAGGAGGTCGACGATGGCCAAGGACAGCTCGTAGAGCGGGGGACCTTCCTCATGCAGGTGAGGAGAGATGGCGAACTGATCTACGATCATGGCCGAACTCGGCGGATGCATCCCGTGGAGTTCGAATCCGCGCGGGCCGAAGTGCGGGACGGAAAGCTTGAGCTTCCCGGCTCTAAGCAGAGACCCATGGTTCAGAAGCCAGCGTTGGACTAAGTGAAGTAGGGCGCCTTCGGGAGAGGCCTGGACATCCGGGCCTCCCTGGAGGGGTATTGGACAGAGCAACCATCGGCCGAAGGAGTACAGCCCATGAAACGCACACCAGCGCTCATCGTAATTGCGACTCTGGCCGCATTCGGCCAGAGGATCGAAATACAGAAGTCTGACCGCAACAAGATCACGCGGTTGGGGACCGCACAAAACCACCTCAGCGTGATTGAACTGAACGAGCCCGTCACGCAAGTGGCTGCTGGCAGCTCGTCGTTCAAGATCGAGTGGCGCGAAAACAAGGTATTCATTCAGCCGCTCGAACCTGATGCGACTACCAACCTCTTCATTTGGACCGCCTCCGGAAGACAGAGCTACGAGCTGGTGCCGGCGGGATCGGTCGAGCAGATGCACTTCGCGATTGATCAGGAACCGAGCGCCGTGAAGATCCCCAAGGAAGAAGCAGCTCAACCTCCGGCCACAGCAGAGAAACCAGCGGTTCCCAGCGCCATGCTGCTGGAAAGCACGCCTGTCAAGGTGGTTGGGGCCGCGAGAAACCGCCGGAATGTGGAGATCGTGTTGCAGGACATCTACCAGAATGCGGGCCGTGTCTACCTTCGGTATGCCGTCGTGAATGGAGGCAGGAACGTCTACCTAACGGCAGCTCCCGACGTCTTCACGTTGAACTCACCGCGGGCGCCGCAGTCTCTCATTCCGCTCGCCAATAGCCAACTGGCCGGCGAGCACCAGCTCAAATGGAAGAGCGAGGTGCCGGTTCCACTAGTCCACGCAGAGTTGCGGGATGCTGCGGTTCGACCCGGCCAGACCGCCCAGGGGGTAGTCGCGTTCGATCTCCCACAGACAACCCAGGCGGGTGCGCGGACGGTCATCAAACTCGCATTTCCCGCGGACGCGGACGGAGTGGTCAGCGCGCTCCTGGTGCTCTAGTCATGGTGGACGGCAAACAGATTACGTCAGAGGAAGTTCTTGGGATAGCCCGGCGAAGGCGATCGCTCTGTGCATCGGTTCAGGTGGACGCCCCCGTGACGGCCAACGAGGTACTGGCGGCACTTGAGGTCAGGATGCAGCAGCGACAAGATCTTGGAGTCGCGCAACGTGTGCTGAACATCGTACTGGAGCCCCGAAATCCTTTCGAGCCCGACAGAAGGCGGAAGCCAAAGGTGGAGACGGTGCTGTTCGGTGTGCTTCTTACCATCGTTCTGGCGGCCCTTCTGTTCTTTAACCTTGCCGCGCCCCGTATCCAGGTGCAGTCATGAGCAACCCAGTGAACGCACGACGCACCGGGGCGGTTAAGAAGAGGGCGGTACTTTGGCTGCATCTTGGCACCGTGACGCTCATCGCGGTCGAACTCTGCTTTGTGTATTGCCTGCACCAGATCGACCTGCCGGAAGCGGCGAGCGGCACGGGATCAGGCTTCCTTGCCGTACCGCCGTGGCACCACGCGCCTCGATTTGAAGTGACTCTACTGCTCACGATTCAGGCGGTTCTGTTGTTCTCGGCGTGTTTGGGATCGCGCAATGTTCGGAGTAAGAAGGCCGATTTCGGCTCGACGGGCAAGGCCATCGCAGCGGTCAAACAGAGGGTCAGGACCGCGACGGCGATGGCGGCGCTGACGGGCGCCGACCTGGCACTACTCACCTAGCTTCGCAGTTGACCCTCACGGTAGGCCTGCCACGAACCCTACGAAAGGCGTCACCCAGTAAAGGAGAACTATGATCCGAGATTCCTTTCAAGAGGATTCCTACCGCGAGCGTCCGCCGCTGTCGGCGTCCCCTGTTTTCGTGTGCACCGCACTGGCAGCACTGTGTCTCTTCGCCGTCTGGTTCTTCGGCACGAGAGCGTATCACTTCACGAATCTTCAGATGGCGGAGTTCCTGGTGTATCTTGTCCTCGCGATCGCCGCTCCCGGAATCGCGATCTGGTTCCTGGCCGAACGACGACAGTGGAAGGAAAACCAAACACGCCATCCACCGATGGTCATGAACCCGACCGCGGACGCCAAGCATGCCGCGAAGGCATGGGCACAGAATGCCGTTGTGCTCGGCTACGACGTGCATGGATCGCCGTGGTTATGGCCGGACAAAGTGCGCGTCATGCAGGGGATTGTGGTGGGCATGACCGGCAGTGGCAAGACGACGTTGCTCAAGAACATCATCACCCAGGATCTGTCGCGGAGAGTCGGACCGGATGGAGACCGGCACAAGATCCCGATGGTGATCTTCGACGGAAAGGGTGATCTCGACTTCTTCTACGAACTGCTGCCGCACATCAACCGTGCCGGGCGCCTTGACGATCTCCGGCTCATCAATCCAGCACGGCCTGATCTCTCCTGCCTATACAACCCGTTCCACACGGCGGACGAGAACTACATGGCGCAAGTGAACATGGTATTCGGGTCGTTCAATCTGCACGACGAGTTCTTCGCCAAGCACCAGTTGAACTACCTAGCGGACATCGTTCGCATTCTCCACTACACGGGTGTCGCCTTCAATTTCTACGACGTCATCGTGATGGCGCTCGATGAGGAGGTACTTCGAGAGCAGATCGAGAAGGCGCGCAAGCACATTCAGTCCGACCGGGACGTTTCTACGCAGCGCGGACTGAACTTCGAGATGTCTGTCCGAAACCTGCTCGAATCATTCAACGACCGCGATCGGGTTCCGAAGATTCAAGGCCTG
>CAYVDY010000293.1:0-8619 GCA_964450255.1 uncultured Candidatus Solibacter sp.
ATTGGCCGAATCGTTTGCGGATGGCACATTCCCCTTCGCGGCAATGCCCCGGGTGATCGGTGGCCGCTACGGCCTCTCCTCGAAGGAATTCACCCCGGCCATGGTCAAGTCCGTCTACGACGAACTCCTCAAGGCCAAGCCGAAGAATCACTTCACCCTTGGGATCAACGAGGACGTCACCCACAGCTCGCTCGAATACGACCACGCCTTCTCCACCGAGACCAATAAAACCGTCCGCTGCCTCTTCTACGGCCTCGGCGCCGATGGCACCGTCGGTGCGAACAAGAACAGCGTCAAGATCATCGGTGAAGAGACCGATAACTACGCCCAGGGCTACTTCGTCTACGACTCGAAGAAGTCCGGCTCAATCACCGTCTCGCACCTGCGCTTCGGCCCCAGCCAGATTCGTAGCACCTACCTCATCTCACGCGCCAACTTCATCGCCTGCCACCAGTTCTCCTTCCTGGAGCGCCTCGACATGCTGAAGTGGGCCGATCCCGGCGCCACGTTCCTCCTCAACTCCCCACTCGGCAAAGACGAGATCTGGGCTGCTCTCCCCCAAAAGGTCCAGGAGCAAATCATCAGCAAGGGGCTCAAGTTCTACGTCATCGACGCCTACGAAGTCGCCAAGGCCACCGGCATGGGCTCGCGCATCAACACCGTGATGCAGACCTGCTTCTTCGCCATCTCCGGCGTCCTGCCCCGCGAAGAGGCCATCAAGCAGATCAAGTACTCCATCGAGAAGACCTACGGCAAGCGCGGCGAATCGGTCGTCGCCAAGAACTTCGCCGCCGTCGATCAGACCCTCGCCAACCTCCAGGAAGTGGTCATCCCCGCCACGGTGACATCTACCCACCTCATGCGCCCCAACGTCCCGTCGCAGGCCCCTGCCTTCGTCAAGGACGTCCTCGGCGCCATGATCGCCGGCGACGGCGACAGCCTCCCCGTCTCGGCCATGCCCGTCGACGGCACCTTCCCCAGCGGCACCGCCCAGTGGGAAAAGCGCAATATCGCCCTCGAAATCCCCGTCTGGGACGAGGCGCTCTGCATCCAGTGCGGCAAGTGCGTGCTGGTCTGCCCCCACGCCACGATTCGCGCCAAGATCTACGACAAATCGGCGCTGGAAGGCATGCCCTCCACCTTCAAATCAGTGCCCGCGCGCTGGAAGGATTTCAGCCAGATGGGCTACACCCTCCAGGTGGCCCCCGAGGATTGCACCGGCTGTAGCCTCTGCATCGAAGCCTGCCCGGTGAAGGATAAGACCCAGCCCAAACGCCGCGCCATCAATATGGTGGAGCAGGCTCCGCTGCGCGAACCCGAAGCCGCCAACTGGGACTTCTTCCTCAACCTGCCGGAGTTCGACCGCTCCAAGCTGAGCGTCGGCCAGATCAAGGATCTCCAAATCCTCCAGCCATTGTTCGAGTTCTCCGGCGCCTGCTCCGGTTGCGGCGAAACGCCGTACATCAAACTCCTCACTCAGCTCTTCGGCGACCGCACCATGATCGCCAACGCCACCGGTTGCTCGTCCATCTACGGCGCCAACCTGCCCACCACGCCTTACACCATGAACCTGGCCGGCCGCGGCCCTTCCTGGTCCAACTCGCTGTTTGAAGATAACGCCGAGTTCGGCATGGGTATGAGACTGGCAGTGGATCAGCAGAACGTCTACGCCAAGGAACTGCTCACCCGGTTTGCGGTGAAGGTCGGCGAGGATCTGGCTAACTCCATCCTCGATGCCGATCAGTCCACCGAAGCCGGGATCTTCGCCCAGCGCGAGCGCATCGAAGCGCTCAAGGCCAAGGTCAACGGCCTGCTCACGGCCGGCGCCAACGGCAGCGGCAATGCCCTGCGCGACCTGATCGCCGTGGCCGACGCCCTCGTCAAGAAGAGCGTCTGGATCGTCGGCGGCGACGGCTGGGCCTACGACATCGGTTACGGCGGTCTCGATCACGTCATCGCCTCCGGCCGCAACGTCAATATCCTGGTCCTCGATACGGAGGTCTACTCCAACACCGGCGGACAGTGCTCCAAATCCACTCCGCGCGGTGCGGTGGCGAAGTTTGCCGCCGGCGGCAAACCCTCCGCCAAGAAGGATCTCGCCATGATGGCAGTGGCCTACGGCAACTGCTACGTGGCGCGAATCGCCATGGGCGCCAGCGACATGCAGACCCTCAAGGCCTTCAACGAGGCCGAGAAATGGGACGGGCCGTCCATCATCATCGCCTACTCCCACTGCATCGCTCACGGCTACGACATGAAGTACGGTCTTGAGCAGCAGAAGCTCGCCGTCCAGTCCGGCCACTGGCCCATGTTCCGCTACAACCCCGCCCTCGCCACCGAAGGCAAGAACCCCTTCGTGCTGGACTGCAAGGCGCCCACCATTCCGCTCGAGAAGTACATCTACAACGAAACCCGCTATACGATGCTGGTCCACTCCAAGCCCGAAGACGCCCGCCGTCTCCTGGCCCAGGCGCAGGCCGACGTCATGAACCGCTGGCGCCTCTATGAGCAGATGGCCGCCATGCCCGGTGCGGGTGTTGAGACGCAAGCCACGGAAGGGAGCAAGTAACCCATGTCGATCGATCTGACCACTGGATACCTCGGGCTGAAACTGCGCACGCCGATGGCTGCCTCGTCCTCGCCCTACTGCAAGGACATCGCCAATGTCCTGCGCCTCGAAGACGCCGGCGCCTCCGCCATCGTTCTGCACTCTCTCTTTGAGGAGCAGATTCAGGTGGAGAGCGGCGAACTCGACCGCTACCTCACCGAAACCGCCGAGAGCCATGGCGAGGCCATGAGCTACTTCCCGGAGATGATGTCCTACAACCTCGGACCCGAGCCCTACCTCAACCACCTGAGGAAGGCGAAGGAGTCCGTGGACGTTCCCGTCATCGGCTCGCTCAACGGCGTGTCCACCGGCGGCTGGATCCGCTACGCACAGATGATGGAGCAGGCCGGCGCCGACGCCATCGAGCTCAACATCTACTACATGCCCACCGATCTGGAAATGACCAGCGTCAAGGTCGAAGAGATGTACTTCGATCTCGTCAGCCACGTCAAAGCCAGCGTGCGCGTCCCCGTAGCCGTCAAGCTTGGGCCGTACTTCACCTCATTCGCCCACATGGCCACCCGGCTCGATGCCGCCGGCGCCGACGCCATCGTACTCTTCAACCGCTTCTACCAGCCCGATTTCGATCTCGAGTCCCTGGAAGTGGTGCCCAACCTGGTGCTCAGCGATTCGCACGAACTGCGTCTCCGCCTGCACTGGACGGCGCTCCTTTACAACCGCATCCGTCCCGACATCGCCATCACCGGCGGCGTCCACACTGCCGAGGATGTCGTGAAGGGTGTCATGGCCGGCGCCCGCAGCACCATGATGACCTCGGCCCTTCTCCGCCACGGCATCAAGTACCTCGAAAAGGTCGAAGAAGACCTCATCGAGTGGATGGAAGAGCACGAATATGAATCCATCCGCCAGATGCGCGGCTCCATGAGCTCGCAGTCTGTCGCCGAGCCGGCCGCCTTCGAGCGCGCCAACTACATGAAGGTCCTGTCCAGCTACTCCCTCAAGGCGTAGCCACCGCGCCAGCTAATCCGGCAGCCCGTCCGATTTCGGCTCGGGCAGCCGGAAGCTGGCGATCACACCAATCAGATACACCCCCACTGCTACCACCCCGCTAGCCCAGGCCAGCTTGGCCGAAGGCCCCACCCCCGGCGCCGATAGCGCCAGCGTCGTCGTCACATAGGCCGCCGAAGTCCCGATCATCCGCCCCCCGATATTGGCCGCAAAGCTCTCGCCCGTTCCGCGCAGGTGCGTTGGGTACACCCGCGGCAGATAGTTACCCCAGAAGCTGAACTGCGCCACCGTCATCATGCCGGAAAGCGCGATACCCCATTGCAGAGCCTGCACGCTGTGCCCAGCAGCCCAGAAGAACGTGATTGGCAGGATGATTAGGCCGGGGATCTGGAACAGCCGCAGCAGCTTCTGGCGGCTCACAATGCGAACGGCCAGGAAGGCCAACAGGAACCGGCCCAACAGTCCGCCCGACTCCTGCCAGAACTGAACCGCGCTGACGATCTTCTCCTGAGCCGGCTTCGCCAGTTCCGCCACTTCCGCCATGCCCGGCACAATGCGCGGAACGCTCTGAATCGCCCCGAATGCCGCACCGTACCCGCAGGCAAACAGGATCGTCGTCACCACCGTGGTGGTCCTGTATTCCGGCGCGAAGATCGCCGCCAGCGATGGACGCTTCAAGGCTCCCGCCGCCTTCTTCTGCTTCCAAAGCGGAGACTCCGGCAGGAACGGGCGGATCAGCATCAACGGCAGCGCCGGGATGACGCCGCTGATCAGCGTATAGCGCCAGGCCTCATGCGCGCCATAAATCGCCGGCAGAGACGGGCCATAGCTCACCGCCAGATAGTACGCGCCCGTGACAAGCAGGCCACCGATAGACGAGAACGCCTGCGTGTAGCCCAGCACAGATTCACGCTGCTTCGCGTCCGGGAATAGTTCAGCCAGCCACGCCACCGCCGCCACAAACTCCACGCAGACCCCGATGAACGTGGTGGTGCGCAGCAGCAGCAGCATCGGCAGCGAGGTCGCGAAACCCGCGCCCATCGCCGAGAAAGCATAGAGCAGGATAGACCACACCAGCACGCGCCGCCGCCCGAAGAGATCGGTGAGATACCCGCCCAGCAGGCCAAATACGCCGCCCGCCAGTGCAGGAATCCAGAACAGCAAACCCGCCCATTGGCTGAAGCCCGGCGTTCCTGGCTTGAGCGCTCCAAGTTCCATCAGCGCCGGCCGCACAATCAGCGGCAGCACCAGCAGTTCATAGATGTCGAAGGCGAAGCCGATCGACGCGATAATGCAGATCAGCCATTGAGTCCCAGTGAGTTTACGCATGGCAGTGGATCTTTACAGGCTACTGCATTACCACCAGGACTCAAACTGCAAACCCGCGCTCATGCCGCTTGTCCTGGTCTTATAGACTGTCGGCGCGCCGTACCCGCGCAGCCCGTCGCTCCATGTGGCGTAGGGGAAGAACGCGCGCAGCACCGGACGCGAGAAGAACTCCGGGCCGGGCGGGATCATCAACGAGAAGGTGAACTTGCGCAGCCTGCCTTCATACTGACCGCGTGGATCCCTTACGTAATCGAAGCCCGGCTCAAAGGCGAACGAAATGTGCCGGGTGGCGTGAAACACTTGCCCTTGCGCTGGTAGTATCGCTGGCCGCCCCAGAATTTGATGTCGCGGGAATAGCCGGGTAGGATGTTGCCGGCCTGCGCGAATGCCTCGCGGAATTTGAAGCTGGAGCTGGAATCAAAGCTGCTGAGGTTGTTCGTGATGGCCATGACCAATACCTCTGTCTTGAACCATGCGTGGCTTGTCGCTGCTCCCGGATGAAACCGGTTGTTTACGAACACCAGTTGGGCGTAGGTCTCCGCCTCATTGCCGGGGCGCTACTTGGAGCCGGCGCCCGGCGCTTGAAACGAAACCTGCTGGCCGCCGACTCCATTCAGTCCGAAGCCGGAACGCGCGTAGCCGTGGAACTCAAGTGCCCCTTCCTTCACTGGCGACCACCGCGCGGTTCCGCTCAGCTACTTCCAGCGCCGCCGCTGACCGTTGCCTGTTCTCCTCGGCTTGCCTGGCCAGGTCGTCCAGCCTCTTCTCCACGGCCTGGATCTTCTGCTGATACTCCGATTTGACGGCGTCGAGCTCCTTGCGCAGCGTGTCGATCTCCGGCGACTGCGCGAAGGCAGCCCCCGTCACGCAGAGCATCAACGCCGGGAGTTTCACTGCCCGGCTGCTTTCTGGAAGCGCTCCTTCTCTTCTTCGCGATCCACGAACGACACGCCCTTCTCCATCCACTCCGGACGCGGCGCGCCCATCAGGTAGTGATCGAAGAACTGCTGCATGCGGATCGCGTAGTCCTTCTGATTGTGGCGGCGGCGGAGGCCGTGGAATTCGCCGTTGTAGTTCATCAGGTACGCCTCCTTGCCGTTGCGGCGCATTGCCATGAAGAGCTCGATGCCCTGGTACCACGGCACGGCGTCGTCGTTGTCGTCGTGGAGGATGAGCAGCGGAGTCTGCACGCGCTGGATGTGGAAGATGGGCGAGTTCTCCAGGTACTTGTGCGGCGCATCGTAGAGCGACGGGCCGATGCGGCTCTGCGTCTTCTCGTACTGGAACTGGCGCGGCATGCCGGAGCCCCAGCGGATTCCGCTGTAGGCGGAGGTCATGTTGCCAACCGGCGCGCCGGCTTCGGCCGCGCGGAAGCGGTTGGTCTGCGTGACCATGTAGGCGATCTGATAGCCGCCCCAACTGTGGCCCGAGATGCCGATGCGAGCCTCATCGATATAGCCCTGATCGACGATGGACTGGATGGCGGGCAGCACGCTCTTGAGCGCGCTCTGGCCTGGCTGTCCAAGCGTGTAGACGATGTCGGGCGTAAGGATCACATAACCGGCCGAGACGTACTGGCTGAAATTTGCGTTGTGGCTCGGGCGGGGATCGACGAACGTGTGGACGGTCTGCGAGAGCTTCTCGTAGATGTAGACCATCAGCGGGTACTTCTTCTTCGGGTCGAAATTGGCGGGCTTGTAGAGAGCGGCCTTCAGCGCCACGCCGTCCGAATTGCGGAAGTTGACGAGCTCGCCGGTGCCCCATAGGAACGGCGCGGTTTGGGCGCCGCCGTTGGTCACTTTCTTCGGAGCCTGGAACGTGGCGTTGGTGATGTGCAGATCCGGGTACTCGTCAAAACGCGAGGCAGAGATCAGCAGGGAGTCGGTGTCCTTGGCGCGGGTGAGATAGCGGTAGTTCTTCGCACCCCAAAGTAGACGGCGCGGCGCGGCGGAACCGGTGAGGGAAACGCTATAGAAGCCGGACTCGCGGGTGACTTCACTCTCCGCGCGGAGTGTCACCGGCTTCGCTGTGTCGATGCCGCGCACGTCGTCATCGTCCACCGGATCGGTGCGGGTGATGCGGAACTGGATCTTCTGCTTGCGTCCCTCGCCGGCGGTGACGTTGCGCGGCGCGCGGCCGTCGACGAAGAGCTGCCAGACGTCGAAACGGTCGTTGAGGAAGTAGCTCTGGCTGTCTTTGGAGAAACCGGCCGTGCCATAAGCCTGGGCCGGATCGGGCGTGTCATCCTCCTCATCGTGCACGGCTACTCCGAGCGAGCCGGTGACGTTGCGGGACGCGCCATCGGCGAGCGTCATCAGGAACCACGCTTTGTCGTTGAAGTAGAGACCGTACTTGCCATCCGGCGAGGTCTGCATTGGGCCGCCGCGAACCTGGCGGATGACATTGCGGCGCTGCCCGGTGACCGTGTCGACGAGATAGGCGTCGTTGTAGCTGCCGTCGTAATCGGTCATGCGGCGATAGGCGCGGTCGTCGGTGCCGACGGCAAGCAGGCCATCGTCGGTGGGCGTGACGTTCTGCATCTGCGGCGAGGCCAACTGCACGTACTTCTGCTCGGCGATGTGCCAGACACCGCGATAGGTGCGGTTGCGTTCCTGATTTGCGCGAACCTTCTGCATGGGCTGCACCACGTCGTCGCGATAGTGCCAGAGATCCATCAACACCTTGTCTTCTGTGGATTCGGCGGCGTCTTTAGTTTCCCTGGGCGGCGGGCCGGCGGGCACAAAGAGCCGCTTGCCATCGCGGGAGAAGCTCAGCGCACCCTTGTCGCTGACGATCATGCCTTGGGGCAGGCCGACGGTCTGAGCGCTAACGGTGTCTTTCGCTGCAGCGGCTTTTCGGTCCCACAGCCAAGCGCTCTTCTCGAAGAAGAAGGCGAGCTGAGCCTGTTCCCGATCCCAGCTCAGTTTGGAATACTTGCCCTTGCCGGCGGCGAGGGAGGTAGGAGCGGCGGCGTTGCCCGGTGTGGCGGCGAAGACGCCGTTCTCCTCTTCCTTCTTCGATGAGACGGAATAGACGAGCGTCTTGCCGTCGCGCGCGAACGAATACTCCAGGGCGCTAACGAACGTCCGCTCATTGTTTGTGGCGAGAGTGAGATCGCGGAGCACGAGATCGGTGCCGAACTCCTTGCGGGTGCTGCCTCCCGCCGCGGCGCCGCCGCCCGCTCGGCGCTGGTCTTCGTCATCGGCGTCCTGTGCCGGTGCGGGCTTGGCCGGTTCCGCGGAGGGAGCAGCCTCCTTCGCGTAGGCGAGCCACGCGCCGCCCTTCTCAGGAACCTGGAAGCTCTTAACGGAGGCGATGCGGGTGACCTCACCGCTGCCGAGCTTCATGATGAGCAGGCCCTGCTTGGGCATCTCGTCGGCCTTCTTCTTTTCCTTCCTCGTCTTCCCTGTATCAGCCTTCAATGGATGGGTACCGGCGACCAGATACTGGCCGTCGCTGGGTAACGCAATACGGAAGGTGCGGCGCGGCCGACGGGGGCCGTCGGCTCCGCCCCGGGGTCGATGCCGACGTCCTCGATCAGGGTGCGTCGGGCGGTGCGGAACGTGGCCAGGGCGTCCTCGCTCCGGCCGGCGCGATGCAGGGCCAGCATCCGCAGCCACCAGAGACGCTCGCGGTACGGCTGCTCGGCCAGCAACGGCTCCAGGTCACCGACCGCCACCTCGGGCCGACCGACGCCGAGGGCGGCGTCGAAG
>CAYVDY010000294.1:0-8598 GCA_964450255.1 uncultured Candidatus Solibacter sp.
GAGAACGTGCCTGGACTCGTGTACCGCTGTGCCGTCTCCGCTCCGTGGCAGATGTGGTACATGAGCGAGGGCACACGCGCCGTTACAGGCCGCGAGCCGGCGGAATTCATTACCTATGGGTTGGCCTACGCGGACATCGTCCTCCCCGAGGACCTGCCCCATGTGGAGGAAGTCGTCCATAATGCTACGGTCGCCCATGTGCCATATGAACTCGATTACCGCATCTTGCATGCGGATTCGAGCATCCGCTGGGTGCGGGAGCGCGGACAGGCGGCTTATGATGAACAAGGCAACGCAACATGTTTAAACGGTGTTATTTTTGATATTACTGAACTCACGCAGGCTGAACGGCAGCTGCAAGACAGTGAGCAGCGCTACCGGCTGTTGTTTGAAGCCGAATCCGACGCCATTATCCTGATCGATACCGCTTCACTGCAAAACATTGATGCCAACCAGGCCGCGGTCGATTTGGAATGTCCAAACTTCGTCGCCAACGGCGCCAAACGCTGTGTCGGCGATCAGCTCCACCCGCGCGGCCGGCTCGACAAAGTCACCTACGCCCGCATCGGAAAAACCTACGAGAAGATCGAAGCGCTGGAGCCCTACGCCCGCGGCACGCAGGCCATCGCCGATATCGGCGTCGGCTCCACGGCCCTTTTCAACACCGAATCCACTCAGAAGATCACGCCGGCCGATCAGGGTTTCACCAACATGCTGGTGGAACTCCATCAGCAGTTCAACGTGATCGATCTGGCCGAGGACTTCCTCCCCTACAAGCTCATCATCCTGCCCGACGAGATCAGCCCCTCGAAGCCGCTGCTGGAGAAACTCGACGCCTTCGTTGCCGCCGGCGGCGCGGTCATCGCCTCTGCCACAAGCCTGCTGGATCCGAAGATGTTCTGGTTCTACTGGAAGCCTCTGGGCATTCGATATCAAGGCAAAGCGAAGTTCCAGGGCGAGTTTCTCTTGCCAAAGCCCGGCGCGTTCCCGTCGCTCGACGACACGCCGTACTTCCTCTACCAACCTGGCCACGCCATCGCCGCCGACGAGGGTACAGAGGTGCTTGCCACTTACGGACACCCGTACTTCGACCGCACCCCGGATCACTTCAGCTCGCACAAACAGACGCCCATGGGCCAGCGCACCGAAAGCCCCGTCATCACGCTGCGCGGCAAAGTCGCCTACATCGCCAACCCCTTCTTCCGCGCCTACGCGCTCGATGGCACCGGCGCCTACAAGCTCATCGTGGGCGATCTCATTTACCGCCTCCTGCCTCAGCCCGCCGTCGTCGCCCCGGGCCTGCCCTCCACGGCGCAGGTCACTGCGCTGCGGCAGCCAGCGCAACGCCGCCTGATCGTCCATCTGCTCCACTACCCGATGACCCGCCGCGCGCCCGACATCGATATCATTGAGGAACCTGGAATTCTGCTGGATCAGGAACTCAGGGTGCGCGTCGAGGCAGCGCCAAAGCGGATCACGCTGGCGCCCCAAAACAAATCGCTGCCGTTTCGGTTTGAGAATGGCTATGCGGTTTGCCGCCTCGAAAAGGTCATCGGCCACCAGGCCATCAGCGTGGAAGTATAGGGAAGGGGATCAACTTTGAGCGGAGCGCTCGCCTACTACGAGAAGGCGCTGGAACTGGTCCAGAGTCTTAAGGAAACTGAACTGCCGTCCATCGAGCAGGCCGCTGAAATCTGCGCGAACTCCATCGCCAACGGAGGTCTCGTCTTCCTCTTCGGAAACGGCCACTCGCGCATGATGTGCGAGGAGATGACGCCGCGCCAGGGCTGTTTTGTCGGCTTTGTGGCGTTGGTCGAACTCGCACTTTCGAACCACGCCAACATCGTCGGGACCAACGGCCTGCGAGCGCCGCTCTATTTGGAGAAATACGAAGGCTACTCCGAGGAGATCCTGCGCGGCTTCCACTTCGGCCCGCACGACGCCATGATTGTCATCTCCACCTCCGGCATCCGCCCCGTCATCGTTGAAATGGCTCTCGGCGCGAAGCAGCGCGGCCTGCCCGTCATCGGCATCGTCTCCAAGGCCCACTGCGCCCAGAGCGTACCGGCCCACTCCTCCGGCAAGAAGCTGATCGACGTGGCCGACGTTATCATCGACAATCAATGCCCGCCCGGCGACTGCGTCCACGGCATCGAAGGGCTCGATTGGAAAACCGGCCCCACCTCCACAGTCACCGGCGGCATGATCATGAACATGCTGCGCTGCGAGACAGCAGAAAAACTCGTCGCGCGCGGCCACACGCCGGTCATGCTCCCCAGCCATCAGTTCGTCGGCAACGCCAGCGCCGCGGAAGCGCTGGAACAGTTCTACGAGGCCTACCGCAAGAGCCTCCGCCATCTCTACGAGTAACGAGGATCCTTCACCATGCCGCAACCTGTCCGCATCGCTATGCTCGGCTCCGGCTTCGTCGCCAACTTCTACATGCAGGGGCTCGATAACGTCAACGGCCAGGAGGTCGTTGTCAATTTCGGCATCGATGCCGATCGAGCCGCTGCCTTTGCCAAGCAGTGGAAAATCCCCGAGAGCAGTTCCAATCTCGCCACCCTGATCGAGCGCGACGACATCGATCTCTACATCATTGCCTTGCCCAACGAAGCGCACATGCCCGTCTCCGTGCTGCTGTCGCAGCTCAAGCGCAATCAGGTCTGCACCAAGCCGCTCGGCCGCCAGCGCGACGAAGCCAAGAAGATGCTGAAGGCCGCCAAGAAGTCCGGGAAGATGCACGGTTACGCCGAGACCGAGGTCTTTGCCCCCGCCGTCGTCAAGGCGCGCGCCGTCATCGAAAGCGGCGGCATCGGCCGCGTCCTGTGGGTGCGCTCGCGCGAGTCGCACTCCGGCCCGCACGCCCCACATTTCTGGGATATCGAGAAGACCGGCGGCGGCGCGATGAACGACCTCGGCTGCCACTGCATCGAGGCCGCACGCTACTTTTACGGTAAGGAAGACAAGGTTGTCGAAGTGATGGCGTGGGGCGCCACACTCGTCCATGCCGACAAGACCGACGGCGAGGACAATGCGCTGCTCGCCCTTAAGTTCAGCTCCGGCGGCATCGCCCACTGCGAGTTGAGCTGGACCACCAAGGGCGGCCTCGATCTGCGCAACGAAGTGCACGGCAGCGAGGGCTCCGTCTTCACCGATGTCACGCGTGACACGCCCATCCGCACCTTCGTCTCGCAGTCCTCCGGCTACGTCATCGAGAAGGCCGACATCGATTTCGGCTGGACCCGCCCCCTGCCTGAAGAGGCCTTTGCTTACGGCTATCAGGCCGAGATGAAGCACTTCGTCGAGTGCGTGCGCGACGGCGTCACCCCGCGTGAAACCTACGAGGATGGTTACGCCGTCAACTGCATCCTGGACGCCGGCTATCAGTCCATGAAGGCAAAGAAGTGGATTCGAGTGAAGTACTGAGATGGTTCTCGACAACCAAGTCTGGCTCATCACCGGCTCCACCGGCATCGGCGCCGCCACTGCCCGCCTGGCCGCCGTCTACGGCGCCAAGGTCTTCGTCTGCGGCCTCGACGAAAGCGACAATCGCCAGCTTGCCGCCGAATGTGGCGGCGGCTATCACACCGGCGACCTCTCCGTCACTGCCGAAGCCGAGACCGCCGTTGCCCGCTGCATTTCGGAACTCGGCTCCGTCGACGCGCTCTTTACCGTGGCCGGCGCCAGCGGCCGCCAGTTCGGCGACGGCCCGCTCCATCTGATCACCGACGCCGGTTGGGAGCGCACCCTTGACGTCAACCTCAAGACGATGTTCCTGATGTCGCGCACCGTGCTCCGCCGAATGCTCGCGCGCGAACGCGGCGCCATCCTCAACATGGCCACCGTCACGGCCTACTCACCCGAGCCGAAGAACTTCGCCACCCACGCCTATGCCGCCGCCAAGGGCGCCGCCATCGCCATGACCCGTTCCATGGCCGCCTACTACGCGCCTCACGGCATCCGCGTCAATGCCATCGCGCCGGGCCTCGTGCGCACGCCCATGAGCCTTCGCGCGCAGACCGACGAGCGCATTCTGGAGCTCATGAAAACCAAGCAGCCTCTCGCCGGTTCTCTCCTCGATCCCGATGATATCGCCCGCGCCGCCGTCTTCCTGCTGGGCCCCAGCGCCCAGATGATCACAGGCCAGGTTCTTGGCGTCGATGGAGGCTGGGAAGTTTCGTAGCTCAATGTTGAAGATGTAACCCAATGATCAACACTCCACTCCGTTGCCTTCCGCGCGCCGTCGAACTGGACGGCCTGTCCACCTCATCGCTCCGTCAGAACTTCCTGGTTGAGAATCTGTTCCAGCCGGGTGAACTGAATGTCCTCCCGACGGACATCGACCGCCTGGCTGTCGGCGCCGCCATGCCCGCCGGTGAACTTCGCCTGCCCCCCTGCCGCGAGTTCGGCACCGCCTTCTTCACCGAACGCCGCGAACTCGGCATCCTGAACATCGGCGCGCCCGGCGTTATCCGTGTAGGCGCACACTCCTACCCCCTCGATCGCCTCGATTGCCTCTACATCGGCGCCGGCGAACCCGACATCGTCTTCGAATCCACTTCCTCTGAGCCGCCCGCTTTTTACTTTCTCAGCTGCCCGGCGCACCAGAAGTACCCCACTGCCAAACTCTCGCGGGACCAGGCGCAATCAGTGGTTCTCGGCAACACTGCCGGCTCCTCCTGCCGCCGCCTGAACAAGTACATTCACCCCGGTGGCATCCAGAGCTGCCAGCTCGTCATGGGCTTCACCGAACTGGAGCCGGGCAGCGTCTGGAACACCATGCCCGCGCATACCCACACGCGCCGCTCCGAGATCTATCTCTATTTCGATCTCGGCGATAACCTGGTGGTCCACCTATTTGGCGAGCCCGGGAACACGCGCCATCTCATCGTCCGCGACCGCCAGGCGATTCTCTCTCCGCCCTGGTCCCTGCACTCGGGAGCCGGCACCAGTAACTACAGCTTCATCTGGGGCATGGCCGGAGAGAATCAGAGCTTCAACGACATGGACGCCATCCCCATGTCATCGCTTCTCTGAACTGCACGCCAACTTCCTACCTGTAGTTCCTGATCTCCACTGCGCTCTTCGAGCAACTGCCGCCGCCCCGGCGGCACACCACGTTCTCGCCGCGCACCGGCGCCAGCACCGTGCCGGAGCCCAGCTTCACAAATCCGAATTCCACCGTTGTTTCGGTCCGCTCCAGCAGGAAACTCGCGGGCAGCCCTACCGCCTTCTGCTCCACCTTGAAGGCCCGCCGCGACTCCGGATCGATCCATACCCGCGCCTTATAAGCCGATTTGTGCTGGCTCCCATCCTCTGTCACCACGACCCAGTTCGAGTCCTCCGCCTTGACGCTCGATTCGAACACCTGCAGGGTCTTCCCGCCCACCTTCTCGCTGCCCCGCTTCACAAACGCCGGTTCCATGCCGGGCAACAAAACCACATCCAGCGTATTGAAGAACTCGGTCGCCGCCCACTCCTTCACATGCTCCGATGGCCGTGTCCACGGTTTCCCGTTCACCAGTACGTCGAGAAACTCCTCTCGCCCGTTCTTCCGAACCACCTGTGCCGTCGCCGCATCGATCTGCTGCCACTTCGGCGGGTTATTCGATTGGCTATAGAAGCGCGTCGCCGTCATATCCGCCGCATAATCCGGCAGGCTCGAAACGAAACTCTTCGCACCCTCGCGCGCGCCTTCGATCAACTCCTCATTCCCGCCCACGCTCGCGCTCGTGGCCCCACCCGCGCCTGGCCCCGTGCCCGGCTTCAGCCGCACCACACGGATCGCCGTCTCCGGGTCAATCTCCGCCACCCGCACCGAGAGCCGGTCCCCCGGCTGCAGCAGCGAATCCCGCACCGCTTCGCCGTCTTCATCCTCAAATTTCGTCTTCGCCAGCAGCCGGAACTTCTGCTCCTTCCCCTCCGCGATCTCCAGCACCAGTTCCTTCTCGCTCAATCTCACCAGCTTGCCATTGACCTCGCTCTCGGCGACCGCCACCTCGCTCTTTTTCTCGTCCTTCTTCTCCTCTTTCGGTTTCCGCTTGGGCCAACTGATCTTGGGAATCGGCAGGCCGCCGCCCGACCCGCCCGGGTACTGTCCCGGTGGATACTGTCCCGGCGGATACTGCCCCGGAGGATACTGACCAGGAGGGTACTGCTGCGGATACTGTTGCGCCGCTGCGAAACCAGCCAACACCAAGAGCCCGACAATCAAGCGCATCCAGATCTCTCCCTCTGCCGCCAGTATAGACCCTCTACACTGGTAGATACTATGCAACCGCGCCCCTTGCGCACCACCGTCATCGGCAGCTATCCCTTCCCGGCATGGCTCGAGTTTTCCGCCCGCCATCTCAACGAATTCGGCCCCAACGACATCGCCGAACTCCAGAACGACGCCGTCCTCGCCGCCATTCACGATCAGACCGCGGCCGGCCTCGACGTCATCACCGATGGCGAGCAGACGCGCCTCGATTTCAATCTCTCCTTCTATGGCTACCTCCAGGGCGTCCACACCGAGCAGAGCCCCGCGCGGCGCTTCGGCCCGCCCGCGCACGATCAGCGCGGTAAGCACGCCATCACTGGCGAACTCCTTGCCCCGCGCGGTCTTGGCGCCATCGAAGAGTTCCAACGCCTCCGCCGTCTCGCCCCGCCCGGCTTCACCCTCAAGGCCAGCGTGCCCGGCCCCTACACCCTCAGCGGCCGCCTCCAGCCCGGCGGGCCCTACGAGGATCGCTGGGCCGTCACCGAGGCGCTCCTCCCCATCGTGCAGGCCGAGCTCTCCAGCCTGCTCGACGCCGGCTGCACGGAGATCACGGTGGACGAGCCCTCCATGAGCTGCTACGCCTTCCGTGAGGATCCAGTCCGCTTCGTCGATATCTTCAATCGCACCGTCGCCCCCGCCGTCGGCCGCTGCCGTCTCTCCACCCATCTCTGCTTCGGCAACTACAAAGGCCGCGCCGTCGGGCCACGACAGTACGCCCCTATGTTCCCCGCCTTCCTCCACTTCGATGTCGACGAGATCCACGTCGAGATGGCCAGCCGCGAGTTCAGCGAACTGGAGCTGATCGAAACCATCGCCCGGCGTAAAGACGTCTCCGTCGGCATCATCGACGTGAAGAGCTACTACATCGAAACGCTCGGCGACGTCGCCGCCCGCGTCCGCCGCTGTATGCAGTACGCCCCGCCGGAGCGCCTCAGCTTCGCGCCGGATTGCGGCCTCAGCCAGACCGCCCGCTGGGCCGCGAAACAAAAACTGGCCAATATGGTTCTGGGTGTGAAGAAGGTCCGCCAGGAGATGGGCCTGGCATGATCCGCCCGTTCGCGAAAGACGACGCCCTGCTCGGCGACATCCGCGCTCATCGCGGCGCCGAGGGCCTCCGTCTCTGGTGGCTCGGCCAGAGCGGCTTCCTCCTCCATCACGCCGGCCGCTATCTCCTCATCGACCCCTATCTCTCCGACAGCCTCTCGCTGAAGTACGCCGCCACCGATAAGCCCCACACTCGCATGACGGAGCTGGTCATCGACCCCGCGCGTCTCGACATGCTCGACGTCGTCACCTCCAGCCACAACCACACCGATCATCTCGATTCCGCCACCCTCAGTCCTCTCCGCGCCGCCAATCCCGGACTGCAATTCGTCATTCCCGAGGCCAACCGCGCCTTCGCCGCCGAGCGCCTGGCCTGCGATCCTGCCTGGCCCCTCGGGATGAACGACGGCGAAACCCGCCAACTGGGCCACTGGCATCTCCGCGCTGTCGCCTCCGCCCACGAACAGCTCGATCCCACGCCCGCCGGCCTCCACCCCTATCCCGGCTACGTCATCCAGGCCGGACCATACACCGTATACCACCCCGGCGACACCGTGCTCTACGATGGCCTAGTGGAGAAGCTGAAGCCTCTCCACATCGACATCGCCCTCCTGCCCATCAACGGCACGCTCCCGCAGCGCCGGGTCAGCGGCAATCTCTGGGGCAGGGAAGCCGCCTGGCTCGCCAGGGGCATCGGCGCCCGCCTCGTCATTCCCTGCCACTACGACATGTTCGAATTCAACACCGAGAGCCCGGCCGAGTTCATCGCCCACTGCGAAGCGCTCGCCCAGCCCTATTACGTGCTGAGTAACGGTGAAGGTCTCACCCTGCCATGACCTACCTCGGAATCGACATCGGAGGCACGCGCCTGAAGGCCGGCCTCGTGGACGAACACGGCCGCATCCTCCGCACGGCCCTCGCCACCTCGCCCTCCTCACGCCAAACCCTCGAAGCAACCCTGCCGCCGCTGGTCCGCCAAGTCCTGGAGGGCACTCCCCCCACCGCCGCCGCCTTCGGCTGCAAGGGTATCATCGACCCCGCCACCACCGAGGTCCGCACCATGCCGGGAGTCTGGGGCTTTCTCACCGGCCTCCGCCTCGCCTCGCTCCTCAATGGAGTCCTCCCGCCCGGCACCCCCATCACCGCCGACAACGACGCCAAGGCCGCCCTCGCCGGAGAAGCCGCCTGGGGTGCCGCCAAGGGCCATCCGCACCTCCTCCTCCTCACCCCCGGCACCGGGATCGGAGGAGCCATCCTTGCCAACCGTCAGTCCCTGCAAGGCGCCCCCC
>CAYVDY010000295.1:0-8590 GCA_964450255.1 uncultured Candidatus Solibacter sp.
GCTTGGCGGTACGGCTACGACTTGTGCCAGGAGGCCGGCCTGAAAGCCGGCTCGATGTACCCCATTCTCATACGCCTGACCGGCATGGGATGGCTGGAGACAGCATGGGAAGAAGAGCTGCCTGCCGGGCGGCCGCCGCGTCATCTCTATCGCCTCACCGCAGCGGGGCAGGCCCGGGCGAGCGAGTTTGCGGCCGAGAGTACAGAAGCGTCCGGCGCAAATAGGAAGCTCCTACAACCCCAGACGGGGGATGCGAGATGAACGGTCCGTACCGACCGGATTCGCCGGCTCGCTTGCTGGCCTACTGCGTTCGCTGGATGCCCGGCGAACGTCACGACTGGGGCCTTGCCATGCAGTCCGAACTGGCTCAAATACGTCAACGGGGCGAACGTTGGCGATTCGCTTTCGGGTGCATCGCCGCGGTTGTGTCGCTAAACGCCACGTTGGACACTCTCACCGATCACCCGAGGTTGGCGGCTCTTGCCGGCTTCGTTCAGATTCTGCCGTTCGCTGTTCTGAACGCGATTGTCGCAAATCGGGTCGAGCCGTTCTTTTCACTGATCAGGCCCGGCATTCACACCAGCCCGTTTGAGTATTCTCTGCTCTTGGTCGTCCTGCTCCTGCTTCCGTTCGGAGCATTTCTCTCTCTTCGCCCGCTGCTTCGAAGAGGTGCCCACTGGACCATGGGTGCCTATCTTCTCAACGGCGGCACCGCAGCGTTGCTGCTCGTAGGCTTCGTGGTTCTGTCCACGGCCCTCGGGTCCGATATCTACGCCTGCGACGTGTTGAAAATTCCGAACTGCGATTAGCCATCTTCGTCCATCCCTTCCAGTTGCTCGGCTTCGGCCGCGAAGCTCTTCAGCACCTGGATCGATGGGCCGCTCGAAAACCCGGCCATACGCAGGCGCCGGAACACTAACGCGAGTTTGCTGGGCTCCCGCAGCAGTGTGCCCAGGTCTTTTCCCCGGTATTTGCGGACCAGCCACGCCTGCACCATTTCGATCTCATTTGTCGCCGAAAACGCGTCTGTAGCGGCCTTTTCCGCGAGCTTGGGAGCCACTCTTTTGCGCAGCAGGTCAGACACCACTCGCTGGCGCCCGAAGTTCCCGCTGCCGGCGCGCGTCTCGGCGAAGTGCTCGGCGTATTTGCGGTCGTTCAACGCGCCGTACTCCTTCAATTGCGCCACGATGCCATCGATGTCGCCAACGTCCGCCGCCCGCCGCCTTAGTTTGTCCTTGAACTCCGAGGCGGTCAGCGCCCGCCCGCTCAACAGCTTCGCGGCGTATTCGCGCAGATCGTCGCGTTCCAGTTTGCGTGGTTGACCGAGTGGCATGGCTATAGTTCATTGTGCGTGGAGTACACTGATAGCAGCAAGATCTGATCGCTAAGGAGCTGTGATGGAAGACGACAAGAAGTTCTCATTTTTCTTTCTCGGACTGGGACTGGGCGTGGCTGTCGGCATTCTGTTCGCCCCCAAATCAGGGACGGAGACCCGCGAGCTGATCAAAGAGAAGGCAGACGAGGGCAAGGAATACCTCAAGCGGCGCAGCGACGAGTTGAAGGAGTCCGCCACTGAGATCGTGGATCGTTCCAAGCAGGCTATGGCCCGCCAGAAGGATCAGCTCGCCGCCGCCGTCGAAGCCGGCAAGTCCGCCTATCGCGAGAAGACCGAGGCCGGCCTGGCCACCGATTCCAGCGACGAAATTATCGAAGGAGTCTAGGCGAAAGCCCCGGTAATCATGGAATCTTACCTCCTTGCGGCGGTCATCATCTCCGGCATCGCCCTGTTGATGAACGCCCTCGCCTCCATCGGTATCTACCGTTCCGTGCGCAAGCTCCAGCAGGACGTCGCCCCGCTCATCCCGGAGGTGAAGGCCACGCTGGTGCAGGCGCAAACGACTCTCGCCCAGACTGCCCACGACGTGCGTGAAGTGACGGACCGCGCCCGGGAGGTGATGATCTCCGTCCAGGCGCAGCTCGATTACTTCGATCAGGCCAAGGTCGAGATGGCCAACCACCTGAAGGTGCAGAGCGAGAGGGTCGAACTCGTCATCGACGACGTTCTCTCCCGCGTGCAGGAAGTGGTTGGCGTCATTCACGGCACCGTTCTGCGCCCGGTGCGGGAAGTCAGCGGCATTGTTTCCGGCGTCAAAGCGGCCGTGCAGACGTTTCTGCTTGGCCGCCGGCCGACCGTCGATCGCGCTACACACGACGACGAGATGTTTATCTGAAAACTTCCTCGGTGATCAGGTTGCGGGGACTGCGCGATCCGTGAGCTTTCGCATGTCGCCAAGATAGATGTGCACTACCACCCAGGCGATCAGGTGGAATCCACCCATCATGACGAACAGCGGGAAATAGCCGAAGTGCATGACGAGATAGCCCGGCAGCAAGGCGGTGAAGATCACTCCGCCCATGCCGCCGAGGAAGCCTCCAATGCCGATTACCGAGGCCACCGCGTTCTTCGGGAAGACGTCGCTCACAGTCGTGTAGAGGTTCGCCGACCAGCCCTGATGGGCTGCTGTTGCCAGCGAGATCAGCGCCACAGCCATCCACGTCTCCTTCACCGCCACCGCCGTCGCGGCCACCGGCATGCACAGAGCGAAGACTCCCATCGTCACCTTGCGCGCCTTGCCATTTGGCCAGCCGCGCCTGATCAGGAAGCCGCTCACCCAGCCGCCCGCCACGCTGCCGAAGTCGGCCATCAGGTAGATCACCGGAAGCGCCCACCCGATCTGTTCCAGGCTCAGCCCGCGGGCTTCCTTGAAGTACAGGGCCAGCCACGTCAGGTAGAACCACCACACGGGATCGCTGAAGAACTTGGCAAGGGCAAAGCCGTAGGTCTCGCGGATCCTCAGCGCCTGGCCCCAACTCATCCGCGCTTCGACCCTCTCATCCACGTCGCTTTCAATGAGGGCCAGTTCGTCCGGGTTCACCCACTTGTGTTCGCGGGGCAGGCGGTAGAACACCCACCACAGCACCAAACAGACCAGGCCGGACGTAGCCGTGATGAAGAAGCAGGTCCGCCAGCCGAAGTGAGAGTTCATCCACACAAACAGCGGCGGTCCGATCATGGTGGCCACATTGGTGCCGGCGTTGAAGATGCCGGTGGCGAAGGCGCGGTCTTTCTTCGGGAACCACTCGGTGACGGCCTTGATGGCGGCGGGGAAGTTCCCGCTCTCGCCCAGCCCCAGCATGGCGCGCCAGAAGGCAAGTTGCATGAAACTGCGCGACAGCGAGTGCAGCCCGGCGGCGAGACTCCACATGGTGATCGCAATGGCGTAGCCCTTGCGCGTGCCCAGGCGGTCGATCACCCAGCCCATCATCAGGAAGCCCACGGCATAGGCGCCCTGGAAGGCCGCGTTAACGTATCCGTACTCCAGCTTGGTGAAGTGCAGGTCGTCGAGAATCACCGGGCTCAGGATTCCGAGTACAATCCTGTCCAGGTAGTTGTTGGTCGTAATCAGAAAAAGAAGGGCGAGGATCCACCAGCGGGTCTTCGAAGGTTGTGAATGCACGACGCCGATTATACTGAAATGTCACTGCCCCACGCCGTAGTCCTTGCGGCCGGCCGCGGAACCCGCATGAAGCCGCTCACCGGGGACCTGCCCAAGCCGCTGCTTCCGTTGCACGGACGGCCGCTTGTGGAGCACGTTCTCGACAATCTTCGCGAGGCCGGATTCGCGCGGTTCCTGCTGGTGGTGGGCTACCGGCACGAGCTGTTCTATGCGCGTTTCGCGGGCGATTCCTCGGTGCACTACGCTCTGCAGGATCCCGTGGACGGAACCGGTTCGGCTGCGCTTCTGGCACGAAAATTCGCTAAAAACGGGCCCTTCCTGCTCATTTTCGGCGATATTCTGGCCGATCCGGAAGACCTGCGCGGCCTGTGGACCCGCTTGATGACCGATCCCGAAGCGGAGGCGGTGGTGGCGGTGAAGCACGTGGACGATCCCTGGCAGGGCGCGGCGGTCTACGTGGAGGACGGACGTGTGACTCGTATTGTGGAGAAGCCGCCACGCGGCGCCAGTGCCACCAAATGGAACAGCGCCGGCATCTTCGCATTCCGGCCGTCGATCTTCGCGGAACTCGAGCGCTTGCCTCTCTCGGAGCGCGGCGAGTACGAACTGACAGAGGCGTTCGTGCAGTTGCTGAAGCGCGGAGCGCGCGTGCTGGCGCATCCGCTGCAGGGTGAGTGGCGCGACGTGGGGCGGCCGGAGGATCTGGACGCGGCCATGCGCATCACCAGCTAGTGGCTTCGCGAATCACACCGGCCATGCGCTTGCTCACCACCGCTTCCAGGTTGTTGGACATCTTCAGCATCCAGCGCTTGGAAGTAAGCGGCGAGATGCGGCGGATGTGATCGGTGTTGATGATGGTGCCGCGGTGGATGCGGCGGAAGCGCGGCGGCGGCAGCTTCGTCTCCAGAGTCTTCAGCGAATAGTCGGAGTAGTAGCGGGCGGTCGCGGTGATGATGGAGACGGTGTCGCCCTCGGCCTGAAAAGCGATGACATCGTCGGGGTTCAGCATGTGCAGATCCGCGCCGGTGCGGCCAACGATGCGGCGGAGCTCGCTGGGCAGAACTGCCGCGGGCTGGGGGCGCAATCCGGCCAGTTGTGCGCGGGCTTTGGTGATGGCCGCCGTGAGCCGCTCCTTGCGGACGGGTTTCAGCAGGTAGTCCACGGCGCCGGTTTCAAACGCCTGTAGAGCGTGCGTCTCGAAAGCAGTGACGTAGATGACCAGCGGCAACTGTTCGCCGCGCAGCGAGCGCGCCACCGAGAAGCCGTCGAGGCCAGGCATCTGCAGGTCGAGAAAGACGAGATCAGGATTCAGACGGCTAATCTGCTCCACCGCTTCCAGGCCGTTCGACGCTTCTCCGGACAGGGCTATGCCAGGCAGATCTTCCAGATGCTCCCGTAGGATCTGGCGGGCGATTGGCTCGTCGTCAACGATCAGGATCTTCATCGTTCCGTGAGGGGCGCATGGAAGCCGACAATGGTTTCCGCGCCGGACCTTCCCATCTCCAGTATCGCCTCGGGGCCGAAGCAAAGCCGCAGCCGATGCCGGACGTTTTCCAGTCCCACGCCCGCGCCGCCGTTCTTGTGCTCCGGGCCAAAGCCGGGGCCGGTATCGGACACCTGCACCGCCAGCCGTCCCTCTTCGATGCGCGCCATCACGCGGACGGTTCCGCCGTGTGGCTGCGTCGCGATGCCGTGCTTGACGGCGTTCTCCACCAGCGGCTGCACGCTAAGCACGGGGATGGAGGCACGCTGCGCGGCGGAGTCCACGTCGATCTCGATGCGCAGCTTGGGGCCGATGCGCAAGCTCTCGATCTCCAGGTAGGAGCGCACGATCTGCATCTCCTCTTCCAGCGCGATGGTGTGGCGTTCGGTACGCCGGAAGTAGCGGAAGATATCGGCGAGGTTCAGCACGGTGCGGCGCGCGCCGGCGGCCTCCTTGGGGATGATGCCGTAGAGCGTGTTGAATGCGTTGAACAGGAAGTGCGGGTGGATCTGCGCCTGCAGCGCGCGCAGTTCAGCCTGCGAGACCAGGCGCCGCAGTTCCCCTTCGCGGAACTGTTCCAGACGCTCGTTGATCTGCGCCTCCAGGCGCGCCAGCAGGTCCAGATCCTCGCTGAGATAAGGCTGCCCGCCGGCGCGCCGGCCGACTCCGCCCAGCGAGCGCTCGGCGTTGAAGAACCGGGCGACCTCGCTCCACGCCCATTCCAGGTAGGCGGGCTCGGATTCGATTGGCGATTTGCGTAGGCGATCGAGCAGCAGGCCTGCATCGCCGCGCCGGAAGATGAGCTGCGTGAGCAAGGTCTGCGCGCCGCCGCGGGCGACGGCAAAGAGCACCAGCGTGCCACAGCAGCCGATCGCGATCAGCGCGAGGCGCGTGGGTGGCACGTCGGCCGTGTTGATCCAGCCCAATGCCCGCGCCGTCTGCGCCGCGCCCCACGTGAACAGGCCGGCCATCAGAGTGTTGGCCAGGATGCGCGCAAACGCATCCAGCAGGACGAAGCGGTACTCCTGTAAAAGAACGAAGAGAGCAATGGGGATGCCGGCATGGTGGATGGCCAGTTCGGCCGGCCAGGCGTGCGCCGCGCCCTCATTATGGAAGTGGGCGAACGAGAGTGCGAAGAGAAAGAGCGCCATGGCGCCGAGGGGTTGCCGCGCCGCCACCTGGGCGCGATATAGCGCGATGCCTGCCGCGGCGGTGAGGAGCTCAAAGCCGGCGGCCGTGGCGACCAGTATGTGGCTATGCAACTCATCGACGTTCAGCCAGCCTTCGCTGGCGTGAAGGCCCATGGCAACGGCGCTGAGGGCGTAGCCGCTCCAGGCGAACAAACGCAGGCGCCGCCGCAGGAGCAGGTCCAGCAGCAGGGCGGGGAGCAGGCTGAGGGCGGAGGTGGTAAGGACCATCAGCACCGCCGATCGAGTGAACAGCAGCCCGAGCGAGCCGGCGTTCCACAGCAGCGCCATGGCGGCGGCGGAGAGAGTCAGGCGGCTGCCGGGGAGTTGGCGGCCCTCGCTGTCCTGCAACAGGAGAGCCGTGAAGAGACCAAAGACCAGTGTGCCTGCGGAGTAGCCAAGCAGATTGGAGAGCAGTGGCTCAGACGGGGAGATCATGGGCTAGCTTTCGGGCGCGGCCGCGCGGCGCAGGCGGTCGCGAATACCGGCCCAGCGCGGCTCATTGGGCGGATCCTCCACGGCGATCCAATCCAGTTGCTGCTCGTCGAGGCGATGCAGGGTGGCATAGAGAGCGGCGGCATAAGCGATGGGGTCGGCCGGCATGGAGACGCCATGCTGCAGATAAGCGCCGCGTCCCTCCTGTGGCAATTGGCCGCGATGCACCACCATCAGGGGCGTCGCCGGGCTGTAGTGGCGGGCGTGCATGCCCGGAGCGGGGTGTGCGCCGGCGGCAGGCTCTCCGGCCACCAGGACGGGTCCGATCAACTCCTCTATCTCCTCCCGCGTGACCATGCCGGGACGCAGCAGGACGGGTAGCGGACCGGCCAGCGACAGCACTGTGGATTCGATGCCCACGGGCGTGGAGCCGCCGTCGATGATCAGGTCCACGGCGTCTCCGAGGCTGCGGCGGACATGCTCGGCCGTGGTCGGCGAGATGCCGGCGAAACGGTTGGCGCTGGGCGCGGCGATCGGCACGCCGGCCGCGCGGATCAGCGCGAGCGCCATGGGGTGGGCCGGCATGCGCAAACCGACGTTCGGCAATCCGGCTGTCACCTCATCGGGAATGATGTCGCGCTTGGGCAGCACAAGCGTCAGTGGTCCCGGCCAGTGATGTTCGGCCAGGATTTGTGCGGTATCGGGCCATTCGGCGGCGAACTCGCGTGCCATCTCGATGGAATCGACGTGCACGATCAGCGGGCTGGTGGCCGGCCGCCCCTTCGCCTCGAAGATCCAGCGCACGGCCGCGGCGTCGAGCGCGTTGGCGCCCAAACCGTAGACCGTCTCGGTGGGAAAGGCCACGAGCCGGCCGGCGCGAATGAGTTCGGCGGCCTCCTGGATCATATCGGTCGAGCCTATTCGGGCAGGTCGTCCTTGCCGTCGCCGAAGATCTTCCCCGTCTTCTTCCAGACGAGATAGGCGTGCAGCAAGGGGTCAATGTCGCCGTCGAGCAGACGGTCCACGTCGCCGACGGAGTAGCGCGTGCGCAGGTCCTTCACCATGCGATACGGGGCGAGCACGTAGCTGCGGATCTGACTGCCAAAGCTGTTGTCCGCCTTGGAATCCTCCAGCTTGCGCTCCGTGGCGCGGCGCTTGTCCATCTCGAATTCATAGAGGCGGGCACGCAGTTGCTTCATCGCCGTGGCGCGATTCTTGTGCTGGCTGCGCTCGCTCTGGCACTGCACCACGATGTTGGTGGGAATGTGCGTGAAGCGCACGGCGGACTCCGTGCGGTTGACGTGTTGGCCGCCGGCGCCGGACGCGCGAAAGACGTCGATGCGGATGTCGTCGGGCTTGATGTCGATTTTGACGTCGTCGTCGATCAACGGGATGACAAAGACACTGGCGAAGGACGTGTGGCGGCGCGCGGCGGAATCGAACGGCGAAATCCGCACAAGCCGGTGGACTCCGATTTCACTCTGCAACATGCCGAAGACGTTCTCGCCGTCGATCTCGACAGTAGCGGACTTGATGCCCGCGCCTTCACCCTCCAACTGGTCTGTGACCTCGGCATGAAAGCCGCTGCGTTCGGCCCAGCGGAGGTACATGCGGAGCAGCATCTCCGCCCAATCCTGGCTCTCGGTGCCGCCCGCGCCGGGGTGGATGGTGACGATAGCGCCGCAGTGATCGTTCTCGCCCGAGAGCAGCATCCGGGTCTCAAGCTGATCGACCATTTTGCGGAGCTTATCGAGCTCTTTTGCCACTTCGGCGGCTACGTCTTCGCCCTCGCGGCCCAGCTCAAAGAGCGTGTCGATGTCGCTGGTGAGCGTGGAGACAGCGTTATCCTCGCCCACTCCGTCTTCCAGGCGCTTGCGCTCCTGCATCAGCTTCTGGCTGGCTTCCTGGTTGTTCCAGAAATCCGGCTCAGAGATCTTCGTTTCAATCAATTCCAGTTGCTTGCGGTT
>CAYVDY010000296.1:0-550 GCA_964450255.1 uncultured Candidatus Solibacter sp.
GTAGAAGAAGTAGTGCCCGTCCAGCTCGTCCGACGACGTGTCCGTCTTCCAGTACCACTGCCCGTCCGCGCTAAGCGGCCAGCGCGGCGCAATCACCTTCCACAACTTGTCCTGCGTGGCCTGTCTCTCCCGGTCCCGCTCCGGCGTGTAGTGCGTCTTGTTCGGATCGCCCGCCGAAACCGGCAGCACCGTCCGCGCCACAAACCCCGCCGGCGCCGGATGCGCCCCGCCCTGCGTCACCGTCCGCAAAAACTGCATCGCCTCGAACGCCTTCTTCGCCCGCGCCTTCGCCATCGGATCCTTCGTCGCCGCGTACGCAAAGCACTGCCCCGCCCCATACATCGACGTCCACAGCCCGTCGTTGTCGGAATCGTGCTGCGTCCACTCCGACTTATCCCCCGGCCGCGCCAGCGCCCCCCCCCGCCCATACCGATGCGGCCGCCCCCCGTGCCCCTTATCCAACTCCGGCCCACAGACCCCCGCCCTTCCCCCCCGCCCCCAAAGGCCCCCCCCCCACACCCCCACCCCCCCCTCGCTTCCCCACCCCCCC
>CAYVDY010000296.1:560-8549 GCA_964450255.1 uncultured Candidatus Solibacter sp.
TCCCCCGGCCGCGCCAGCGCCACGCCCAGCACATACTGATGCGGCGTCCGCCTGTGCCGCTTATCGATCTCCGCCTCAAAGAACCGCGCCTTCTCCGCCAGCGTCATAGGCCGCCGCTCGATCACCGAAACTCCGCCGTCGGTCGCAAACCACGCGTCGCCATTCGGCAGCACGGCAATCGACCGCACGTCATCGCCCGCCAGCCAACGCCGCCCCTGCCGGTACTCCCACGTCTTGCCATCGAAGTGAATCGCGCCGCGGTGAGTGCCGAACCACGCAGAGCCATCCGCCGCCGCGGCCACTGTCGTGAAGTCGTCATAGGGCAACCCGTCCTCAGCCGTCCACAACTGCCACACGCCCTTCGCATCCATCCGGCCCACGCCCTGCGCGCTCGCAAACCACAGCGCCCCGTCGCTGCCGAACGCCACGCCCCGCACAT
The DNA here is from genome assembly GCA_964450255.1 of uncultured Candidatus Solibacter sp. Taxonomy (GTDB): domain Bacteria; phylum Acidobacteriota; class Terriglobia; order Bryobacterales; family Bryobacteraceae; genus Paludibaculum. Next base: position 1,000 of record CAYVDY010000296.1, read on the forward strand.
CCACCGGAGCCCAACTCCGCTTCCCCGCCTGCGGCATCAACGCCCGCCACTTGCCGCCCTCATGCAGAGACAATCCTTCCGCCGTGGCCGCCGCATGACGCGCCTCCGACACCGCATGTTGCCGCACCGTCCCCGTCAATCCCGCAGGCACGGCGCTCGCCGCAGGAACCGCCCCCGCGGCGCACGTATAAGCCCCGCTGCGGTCTGTCAGATCCGACGGCCGGAACGCCCCGTTCGGCGCGCACCGCATCGCCCCCTTCGCCGTCACGGCAATCACCGCGTCTGCCCCTGCCGCACGCACCAGCGTCGCCGCCTCCGTCAGCACCACCGCCCGAATCTCAGCCGCCGGCACGGCGCCCCCCGCCAGACTCCCGACCATCACTGCCACCAGAATCTTCATACAATTAAGGCTAAGCCCCAATGACCAAACTCGCAATTCTCGGTGGCGACCCCGTCCGCCGCACACCCTTCAGCCCCTGGCCCCAGTACCGCCAATCCGATCTCGACCGCCTCGTCAAAACCGTCGAGAGCCGCCATTGGGGGGGCTTCCCGCTCCCCACCGCCCTCGCCAAAGGCTTCTGCGAGGACTTCGCCGCCATGCAGGGCGCCAAATACGCCCTACCCGTCGCCAACGGCACTGTCGCCATCACCGTCGCGCTCCAGGCGCTCGGCATCGGCTTCGGCGATGAAGTCATCGTTCCCGCCTACACGTGGGACGGCACCGCCACAGCCGCCCTCGCCATGGGCGCCGTGCCCGTCTTCGCCGACATCGATCCCAACACCTATTGCCTGGACGTCGAAAGCGTCCGCCGCGCCATCACACCCCGCACCAGGGCCATCGTCCCCGTCCACCTCGCCATGCGCTTCACGGAGATGGACGGCCTCTGCGCGCTCGCCGCTCAGCACGGCCTCAAGATCGTCGAGGACTGCGCCCACGCCCACGGCGGGGCCTATCGCGGCAAGGGCGCCGGCGCCATGGGCGACATCGGGACGTTTAGCATGCAGGAAAGCAAGCTCATGACCGCCGGCGAAGGCGGCATGGTCACCACCAACAGCCTCGCCTGCTGCGAAGCCCTCCAGACCGTCATCAACTGCGGCCGCGCCAGCCTCACCGACGAGTACGGCCAGCGCCTCCTCGGCCTCAACTACCGCATGACCGATCTCCAGATCGCCCTACTCATCGGCCAGATGGAGACTCTTCCCGCCCTCCGCGAACTCCGCGCCCAGCGCGCCGAACTCCTCACGTCCCTTCTCGCCCAGATCCCCAACATCCGCGTCCTGCCGGCCCAGACCGCCATCACCCAGCCGACCCTCTACACCTACGTCTTCCAATATCGACCGGAGCCCGGCAAGCCCGCCCCCGCCCGCGACCTCTTCGTCGCCGCTCTCGAAAAGGAGGGCATCCCCTGCGACGGCCGCTTCTACGAAGCTGTCTACAAGAGCGATCTCTTCTACGCCACCCCCGCCAACTGTGCGCAGCTCAAGCAAGGCCGCGACACCGAAATGGACTACACCGCCTGCCGCTGCCCCGTGTCGGAGCGCGCCGCCTACGACGAATCCGTCTGGCTCTTCCAGTTCGAACTCATCGGCGGCGAAGATGACGTCCGCGACGTAGCCCGGGCCGTGGAGAAGGTTTCAGCCAATCTTGAAACCCTGGCCGCCCAGGACCCAGCCCTGGCCGGAGTCAAAGCCATGGGCCGCGCCCAACGCGCCCGCCACGAGCGCAAAAAGAATTACTGAGGCCCCCCACCTCCACCCCTCCGGTGTCTAGCCAATGCCTCGTTTTCAGGCCCAACAGCCTATCGCGGAACGTTCGGACGGCTCAATGCTAAACTAGCGCCATGGTCTGGGCTCTCTTTTCTCTCGGTGCTGCGCTCTTCTGGGGTATGTACGGTCCCATCCTGCATAAGGGCCAGCTCCAACTCGGTAACCCGCTCCGCGCACTGCTGTGCGTCGGCTTCGCTTACTTCCTCGTGGGCGTTCTGATCCCCGGCGGTATGCTCGCCTCCAGCGGTCAACTCAAAGGATTCAACTGGCCCGGCGTCATTAACGCATCCATCGGCGGCGCGCTTGGCGCACTCGGCGCCATCTGCATTATTTACGCCTTCCGCAACGGCGGCATGCCCAACTACGTCATGCCCCTCGTCTTCGGCCTCGCCCCGCTGGTCAACGTGCTCGTCACCATCATCACCCACCCCCCCAAGCAAGCGCCCAATCCGCTCCTCTACCTCGGCTACGTCCTGGCCTCCGTCGGCGCCGGCCTGGTGCTCTACTTCAAGCCCGCCGCCTAAGAGCGTACAATCCAAGGCATGGCCACCACCGTGCCCCATCATATGGTCACCACCGCCTTCAATCTCGAAGGCTATGTGACGGTTCGCAATCTCGGCATCGTCCGCGGCATCATTGTCCGCTCCCGCTCCCTGTTCGGCACCATCGGCGCCGGACTCCAGACCATCGTGGGAGGCAACATCTCCCTTCTCACGGACCTCTGCGAACGCACCCGCAACGATGCCTTTGAGCTCATGCTCCAGCACGCCGCCGCCACCGGAGCCAACGCCGTCGTCGGCGTCCGCTACGACGCCACAGAGCTCATGTCAGGCGTCACTGAAGTCCTCTGCTACGGAACCGCCGTCAACGTTCAGGCCAAGTGATCTCCTCCATACTCGATCGGCGCGGGGCCTTGCCAGCCCTCGTGACAGCTCTGCTCATCGTCTTCGCCGCTGCCACTCTTAGCGACGTGGGCGTGAAATTGGACTTCGCGAACTACTACGACGCGGGCGCCAAAATGCTCTACGGGGAGTCCGCCAACCTCTTTGACCAGTTTGCCCTCGTGAACGGACACCCCCCGCAAGGCAACATGGAGTTCCTTGCGATCCCGATATCCGCCTACCTCTATACGCCGCTGGCCATGCTCTCTCCGCGCGACGCCATGCTGGCCTTCAAAATCCAAAACACCCTCGCCTTTCTGGCCGGCCTCTGGCTCCTGTTCGTCCATTGCCGCCGCTTCGCCGGAGACACGGCGGAGGATCATCGGCGTTTCGCGAGCCTGTTCGCGCTGCAAGCCCTCATCTACCAGCCCTTCTGGTTCACCTACCGCGTCGGAGGACAGGCGATACCCACCAGCTTCCTGCTCTTCGTCGTGGCACTGCTCTGCCACTACCGCGAAAAGTACTTCCTCTCGGCACTGTCCTTAACCGCCATCGTCATCATGAAGCCCGGATTCGCCACCGTCGCCGCATTGCTTGCGCTTCTGTCCGGCATTCGCTTCCTCGTCTACCTCGCCTCGCTTGGCCTGGCCGCCGCAGGCATTTCCATTGCCGCGCTCGGCTGGCCCATCCATGCCATCTTCCTCGCCCACTCCAGAAATCACATCTCCGCGCCGGACCTCTGGTGGGGTAATAGTTCTCTCACCCTCACCCTGGAAAACCTGCGCCACTGGGCTCTGCGGAATCACCAACCCGAACTCGTCCTCACCCTGGACTTCTTGCGCCTCGCCACCTCATTGGCGCTCGCCGCCTTCTTTCTCTGGCTCGTCCTGAAAAGCCGATCCCTCATCCCATCCAAACAAGCGCGACTCCATTTTCTATACCTTGCCGCGCTCTGCTTCGGCCTGATGCTACTGCCCGTCGTATGGGAGCACTATCTCGCCCTGCTCTTCATCCCACTCGCCGCTGTGGTAGCCCGCCGGCGCGAGTTCCCTTCTTCGGCCATGATTCTGATAGCCATCATCTTCGCCTTCCCGGTTCTCCGAAACATCGCCTTCGCTCTCTGGATGCCCTCCCCGCCCGGCCAGGACTCCTGGCCGATGCTGGTTCTCCTCGGCCTTTCCAAAAGTGCGCCGCTGCTCCTCCTGGCCGTCTTCCTGCAACGTCACTACCGAAGCTGGTTGAGAACCTACGCTTCGCCCGATTGGATAAACTGAATCTTCCGCCGCCTGGGAGCGGCGCCCATGATTACTCCACAGCACCTCTCGGCCATTTCGCTCTTCTTACTCCCTTTCCTCGCCCAAGCGCAGGGTCCCACCGAGCCGCCCGTCTACCTCCGCTTCCTCCGCACCATCGGCCGCCCCGATATGCCGCTCATCCAGAGCTACGCGGCCGCCCAGGCCGATGTCACCGTCATCGCCTCCACCTCCATCTCCGGCGACCCGGAAACCTGGCTCCTCGAATCCCACGACTCCTTCGCCGCCATCGAGGACCTCGATCAGAAGCTCAACGTGGAGACCGACGCCCGCATCCAGATCGGCCTCTACCTCCCCAACCTCAGCTACCGCCCCGATCAGGCCATCCGGAACCTGCCAAAGGCGCGCTACTTCAACCTCACCATCTACCGCATCCTCCCCGGCACCGATTCCATCTTCGGCGACCTCATCCGCGCCCGCCGCGCCGCCTTCGACAACATCAATCTCGACCGCCCGGAAATGGCCTACCGCATCATCTCCGGCTCCGCTTCCGGCACCTACATCCTCGTCGCCCCGCTCGTCTCGCTCCGCCAGATGGACAACGGTCTCGGCCGCAATCCCGCCTACGCCGAAGCCCTGACCGAGGGCGGTACCGCAAACCGCAAACTCGCCGCCGACACCGTCATCACCCGCGAGAATACCCTCCTCCGCATCCAGCCCTCCCTTAGCCGCGTGCCCGCCGATTTCTGGGCTCCCGCTGCCCCCCAATAAATGGACATCATCCGCGTCACCGATTACCTCAACCCCACCATGCTGGAGGACGCCTATCGCGACGCGGCCTTCCCCATGGCCGATCCGGACGAGCCCGGCATCTTCACATGGCACCGCCCGCGCCGCCGCGCCATCCTACCCCTGCACGCCTTCCACCTCAGCCACTCCCTCGCCCGCACCATCCGCCAGGGCCGCTACACCGTTACCTACGATCAGGACTTCCAGGGCGTCATGCGCGCCTGCGCCGCCCGCCCGGACGTCTGGATCACCGAACCCCTCATCGACGCCTATACGGCCCTCCACCGCGCTGGAAAGGCCCATTCCGTGGAGGTTTGGATCGACAGCCAACTCGCTGGAGGCGTCTACGGAGTCCACCTTGGCGGCGCCTTCTTCGCCGAATCCAAATTTCACGCAGTCCGCGACATGTCCAAGGTCGCCCTCGCCCACCTCGTCTTCCGCCTCCGTGAACGCGGCTTCGCCCTTCTGGAAGTCCAGTACCTCACCACCCACCTCGCCCAGTTCGGAGTCACCCTCGTCTCCGGTAACGAGTACCGCGACCGCCTGACCCAGGCCCTAAGCCATTGCTGCCGCTTCGATTGACCCGAAGTACCGGCAGCGCCGGAACCCGCCTTCGGCGCCCGCTTCACCAACGGATCACTGGTGAAAAGCGTTCAACCAGCTGCCTCAACGCGTCTTCGTTCGGGACCGACTATGCGAGTACTTTATCGACGATCTCGCCGTGGACGTCGGTGAGGCGGAAGTGGCGGCCCTGGAACTTGAAGGTGAGCTTTTTGTGATCGACGCCCAGGCAGCGCAGGATGGTGGCCTGGAGATCGTGAACGTGGACAGGATCGGCGGTGACGTTGTAGCTGAAATCGTCGGTCTCGCCCATCACCACGCCCGGCTTGATGCCGCCGCCGGCCAGCCACATGGTGAAGTTGCGGGGGTGATGATCGCGGCCGTAGTTGACGTCGGTGAGGCGGCCCTGGCAATAGACGGTGCGGCCGAATTCCCCGCCCCAGACGACGAGCGTGTCGTCCAGTAAGCCGCGCTGCTTCAGGTCGCTAACCAGGGCGGCGGTGGGCTGATCCGTGCCACGGCACTGAAGCGCAAGGTCGCGGGGAAGATCGTTATGCTGATCCCAGCCGCGATGGTAGAGCTGAATGAAGCGCACGCCGCGTTCGGCCAGGCGGCGAGCCAGCAGGCAGTTCCGGGCGTAGATGCCGGGCTTGCGCGATTCTGGGCCGTACATCTCGAAGACGGAATCGGGCTCCTTGGAGAGATCGACGAGTTCCGGCACGGAGGTCTGCATGCGGTAGGCCATCTCGTACTGGGAGATGCGAGTTTCGATTTCGGGGTCGCCCTGCGTCTGCAGTTTGATGGTGTTCAGCTTCCCGATGGCATCCAACATGGACCGGCGATTCTGTTTGGAGATGCCTTCGGGGTCGGAGAGGAAGAGGACGGGATCGGCCGAGGCTCGGAACTTCACGCCCTGATAGTTCGAGGGCAGGAAGCCGCTGCCCCAGAGGCGCGAGAAGAGGGGTTGATCCGTGTTGATGGCGTGCGCCTGGCTGATCATCACAACGAACGCCGGCAGGTTCTCATTCTCGCTGCCGAGTCCGTAGCTGACCCACGAGCCCATGCTGGGGCGTCCGGGTTGCTGGCTGCCGCTCTGGAAGAACGTGATGGCCGGATCGTGGTTAATGGCCTCGGTGTGCATGCTCTTGATCACGGCCAGATCGTCGATGATCTTCGCCGTATGCGGAATCAGATCGCTCACCCACGTGCCGTTAGCGCCGCGCTGCTGGAAGTTGAAGTTCGACGCGGCCACTGGGAACGTGGCCTGGCCGGAGGTCATGCCGGTGATGCGCTGGCCCATGCGGACGGAGGCGGGCAGATCGACGCCCTGGTACTTGCGTAGTTGCGGCTTGTAGTCGAAGAGATCGATCTGCGATGGGCCGCCGGACTGGTGGAGCAGGATGACCCGCTTCGCCTTGGGTGCGAAATGCGGCAGGCCGTCCAAGCCAGGAATGCCCTTCTTTGTTTCGGCGCCGAAGAGGTGCGACAGTGCCGCCAGACCGATGCCGGCAGGCAGGCGGGAGAGGAGTTCACGGCGGTTCATGGCTGGTGGCTACTCCCTGGTAATGGCTTCATCGAGGTTGAGGATCACAGTGCAGATGTTGGTCCAGGCGGCAAGGACGGGCGCTTGGATGTTGGGATCGACAGGCGATTCGCCCACACGGAGCAGGGCCTGTGCAGCCTTCAGGTCACGCTGGTACGTGTCCAACTGCCCGCGGAGGGCGCTGCGGAGGACGACCAACTCAGCTTTGTTGGGCGGCCGGGCGGTAACGCGAAGAAACGCCCCGCGGAGGCGCGCGTCGTCGGTAGCGGGAGTTTTGAGAACGGACTGGGCGAGGTTACGGGCGGCCTCGATGTAGGTGGGGTCGTTGAGAGTGACCAGGGCCTGCAGAGGCGTGTTGGTAACGGCGCGGCGGGACGTGCATTTCTCGCGGTCCGGCGCGTCGAAGGTGTTCAGGGATGCCGGCGGCGACGTGCGTTTCCAGAACGTGTACATGGCGCGGCGATAGAGCTTCTCGCCGTGATCCTGGCGGTACTCCTGTGCCGAGAATGCCTCGCCGAACGCGAGTTCCTCCCAGAGTCCGGCCGGCTGGTAGGGCAGGACGCTGGGACCGCCGATGTCGAGTTTCAGGAGGCCGGACGCAGCCAGCGCGTTGTCGCGGATCATCTCCGCCGGCAGGCGGACGCGGGGGCCGCGGGCGAGCAGGCGGTTCTCCGGATCGCGCTCGTGCAGCCCCGGGCTCACCTTCGAAGACTGGCGGTAAGCCCCCGAAGGCACCATCCGGCGCCGCCTCCCCTT
>CAYVDY010000297.1:0-443 GCA_964450255.1 uncultured Candidatus Solibacter sp.
ACCGTCCGGCCTCGGCCCAACCTCACTTTCCGGCGGAGTGTTCTCGGCCACCAGTACCAGCGACGACCCGAACTTCTGGCTGCTTGATACCGGGAACCCCTACGCCGCCAAAGTCGGAAAGATCGGCACCCGGTTCCCCATCGTTTCTTCCAAGTACCGCCGCCTGGTAATGAGACTGAGCCTGGCCGGCGCCGGGATCTCAGCCGCCAACCCCGGCTGGGGACACATTCATTGGAGCAATAGTACAATTTACTCTGCTAACGTTCCTCCTGGGGGAATCAATACCTCCAACATCTTCACAACCCGGCCAGGTTGGTGGATCTACTCTCTGAACATGCAGACCTTTGGCGCCGCGGCCGGCACCGCCTGGGCTGCCGCCAATGTGGACTCATTGCGGGTGGATCCGGTTCACGTGACCGGCACCAGTATCTCGCTGGACTGGG